>JBLFXJ010000477.1:0-5217 GCA_047609825.1 Myxococcota bacterium | reverse complement strand
GGCCTGCCCCGAGTGCGTCATTGACTGGGCCTCGAGCGCACCAGCCTCGGTGAGTCGTTCCCGGAACCGGGCCACCCGCTCGAGGAGGAGCGAGTGCCGGATGCCGCGACGGTGATGCGCGAGGAGCGCGAGGGCGACCACTGACGTGGGCAACACCACGATCACGTCGCCGATGCGGTGCACGATCCGCTCGCCGATCACCTGGAGGTCGGCCTTCTGCTCGGCGCGGGAGCGCTCCGACCACTCCGGCCGGCCGTCCTTGGCGGCGACCTCGTCCTGAACCGGGAGCGGCGTGCCAACGCGGAGGTAGACGCGGCCGAACCGGCGGCGGAGGACCGTTCGTGCACGGAAGAACTGCCCCATGGTCTCCGGGCGCTTCGCCTCACCGCCGAGCTCGCGCGCGTACGCCCCCTCCTCGGCGACCTGTTCGTAGGCGAGCGCGATGGGCAGGATGGTGACCTCGTGGTCGCGGGGGCCGAGGTCGCTGGCGTCCAACACCATGCCCAGCACGCCGATCCGCGGTGCCATGAGCTTGCCGCTGCGGGTGCGTCCGCCCTCGATGAAGAACTCCACAGGGTAGCCGCGGAAGATGAGCTCCCGGAGGTAGCGGTTGAACACCGCGGGGAAGATGCGATCGCCGGCGAAGCTGCGCTTCACGAAGAACCCACCCGCCGCACGCAAGAACAGGCTGAGCGGCCAGATGGCCAGATTCAGGCCGGCGACGATGTGCGGAACGATGAGGTCGTGCTTGAAGAAAACCCAGGATAGCAACACATAGTCGAGGTGGGACTTGTGGCAGGGAACGAGGATTGCGCTCCCGTTGCGCATCGCGGTGCGGATGCGCTCGATGTCCTCCGGGCGCACGTCGACACCGGAGAACACGCGCGTCCACAGCGGTCGGAGCACCTTGGACAGCAAGATGATGACCCACCACTTGAACCGCGCCGCGATCGCGTCGTAGTCCCGCACCATCTGCTGCCGGATCTCGGCTTCGGTGCGCCCGGTCGCGGTGGCCTCCTCGGCGGCCAGGCGCCGCATCGGGGGGTTGTCGAGCACCACGCTGCGCAGCTCTCGGTGAGGCACGAGGCGAGGGCCACGCACCAGCGTGGACTCCCGTCGCATTGCGAGCGCGAGCAGCTTTCGCAAGGCACGAGCGTCATCGCCCGCGGGCATCCGGTTGGTGATGCGGCGTAGGTCGATGGGTTCTCCGACTTGGATGAATGCGTCGGAGGATCGTAGCCAGGCGTTGGCCAGCCCTTGGACCAGGCCGGTGACCGGACGCCCCACCTGGAAGAACCGCCGAACGGCGTCGTGCTCGTGCTCGGGCGCGCGGTCCCAGACCACCAGCGCAGGAACCACCGATACCGGGCGGTCGAGCTCGCGCTGTGCGTCGAGGATCGCCGCGAAGGGGTCGGCGGGTGCCCGACCGCGGAGCTGCTGCCACCAGGGCAGGGGTCCCTCCACGAACAGCGTCACGGCGCTGCCCTCGACGACGGCACGGGTGACCCACCCCGAACGCACCGGGTCGGGAGCGAAGCCCTCGGTGAAGAATGACCGCAGGCGCCAGGCGACGTCGGACCACGCCTCCGCGACCGGCTGCCAGTAGAAGCTGAATGCGCCGTCGGACCAGTCTGAGAGCGGCAGCCTCCGCTGGGTGAGCGCGGTGTTCAGGGCCAGGTGATCGATGGCCGAGCAGGCGGGCAACACGTACACCACCGCACCCTGCTGCGCGGCCCGGCGGATCTGGTCCACCGAGTGCTCCTCCAGGCGCAGGCGACCAAGGGCGCGGCCCAGTCCGATGATGTAGTAGAACCATCCGAATCGGCGGAGCATGGCGGTGCCGAACCGGGTGGGCGCGGCGCGCCTCGACGGTGGGGCGGGCTCGGTCATCGCGGTGCACTGTCTCCTGGTTGGCCCGTATCGCCGGTCTCAGGGACGGCAGTGTCGGTGGTCGTCACCGTGTCGCCGCTGGTGTCTACGGTCGCCGCCGAGTCTGCGGGCGGGGCCGTGTCGGCCTGGGCGGTATCGCCGGTCGGAGTGGTTGTGGGCGGCGTGGTGGTCGTGGGCGATGAGGCAGGATCGGCGGGTGGAACTGTGACCCAACCGGCGGGAGGGCTGCAGCCGACGTAGATGTCGCCGGGGTCACCGATCCCATCGCCGTCCTCATCCGGCCACGCCGCCGTGCGCTCGCGGCAGTCCTGCTCGGGCGGGGGCTCGATCAGGCCGCAGGCCGCCAGCAGCATGCACGCCACCATCGCTCGCATCGGTCCTCCGTGGCCCGTCCCCGGGGCGTTGCGTAACCCGGCGGTCGAGCGGTCAGCCGTCAGCCGTCAGCCGAGGACGAGCCACGTTCCGACCACGATGACCATCGCGGCGAAGGTGGACATCGCGATCACCCGGGGTGCTGCCGCACGGGGCACCGGGTCGGCGGGGCGGGGCGGGGGCATGGGCACGGGTGGTGCATCCGAGACCCACGCCGGGAACGAGAACTCGGTTTCGCCCTCATCCGTCGTGATGTGATCGGCGTCGACATACGAGGGGTCCGGGACCTTTTCGTCGCAGTCGGTCCATGTTCCCGAGGTTGGATCCCAGTCGCGCGGCGGGCGGATTGGAGGCGTTCGGGTCCACTCAGCTCCGTCCTGGCTCGTCAGCGCCCGAGCCACCGCATCGGTCCGAGCATTCGCGAAGAACTCGGCGGCAGGCAGGGCCACTGGAATGGTGGCGCTCGGGTCCGGGATCGATACCGGCATCTCGGGAGTCTCAGGCATCACCTGCAGAATACCGGATGGTAATCTGCGTGTCACGTCGTGGTCTGTTGCTCGCTTTCGTCGGTCTGGCACCGGGTCATGTACGGATGGACGTCTTGCCGACCGGGAGGCCCACGATGAACGTTGCGCCAGTGCCAGCGGCGGACCGCACCTCCAACTCGCCGCCATGGGCCTCCACGATTCGCTGGCAGATCGGGAGGCCGAGTCCGCTGCCGCCCAGCTTGGTCGTGTAGAACGGCACGAACAGCTTCTCGAACGCCGCCGGTGCGATGCCCTCGCCGCTGTCCTGCACGGTCACCGTCACCGTCTCACCATCCCGAGAGGTCGGCCCGCGACCGGTCGTCACCGCGAGGCGTCCGCCCTCGGGCATGGCCTGGAGGGCGTTGCGCAGCAGGTTGAACAGCACCTGCTGCAGCCGTGTGCCGTCCACCGTGACGATCGGGAGGTCGCCCGAGAGGTTCTCCACCAGCTCGACCCCTGGAGGGATGCCCTCGGCGCGGAGGAGCAGCAGCACATGGGTGACGAGCGCGTTCAGCGGTTGCGGGTCGGGGTGCAGCTCGAACGGTCGGGCATAGTCGAGGAACTGGGTCACCACCCGATCGAGTCGGTCCACCTCATCGATGATGACCTGGAGCATCTCCTTCGCCTGCTCCGGGAGGGCTTCATCTTCCAGATACTGGGTCGCGCCTTTGAGTCCGGCCAGGGGGTTGCGGATCTCGTGGGCCAGACCCGCGGCCATCTCACCCAGTGCTGCCAGGCGGTGCCGCTCCTCCTGGCGTTCGAAATCGCGGATATTCGACAGGGCGACCGCGATCAGCTCGGCGATCTGTGCCAGCCGGGCCAGCTCATCCTGCGAATACCCATCGGACCAGTCCTCGTCGCGGAGGGTGACCCATCCAAGGACGGAATCCGAGCGGACGAAGGGCAGCACGAGGTCGGCGCGCATCGCGTCCATCAGCGCCATCAGCTCACGCGGGTCGGGCTGGCCCCCGCGCCGCCTCGCCAGGGCCGGGCGACTGTACCAGCGCACGCCGGTGCTGAACGGTGCGGAGAACGGCTCCGCGGCGACGGCCTGCAGCGGAGGATCCTCGGTGCTGCCACGACTGCCGGCGACCACGAAGGCGTCCCGATGGGCGTCCCACAGGTACACAGCACTCACCGAGCATCGGCCTGAGGCCGCCAGCCGTGAGAGCAGCGCATCCACCAGCCGGTCGGGCTCGGTGTGCGCGGGGAGGACGCTCCTCAGCTCGTCGAGTGTGTTGCTCAGCTGTTGGCCGCCGCGGTTGAAGATGCGGTTGGTGGCCCAGGTCATGGGAGTGCGGATCGGGTCGTAGGCGGCGAGGAATAGCGCTGAGACGAGGAACAGCTGGAACGCGGCGTGAACGCCCGACGCTTCCTCGACCCAGAGGACGGCGATGCCATCCATCACGACGAGCACGATGGCGAGCAGCGTGATCCGCGCGATGCGCGAGAACACCTCGTGCAGGTCGAGCAGTCGGGACCAGGTGACGGTGTGGTACAGGAGAAAGACGGTGAGACCACCCAATACGACCGAGATGGGCGGCGACGGGCCATGGAGCGTCGTGGAGGTGGCATCCAGGGGCGCCTGGAGCGTGCGCCCGAGTTGCTCGACCAAGGTGGCGAGGGCTGCCGCCGCGACCACCGCCACGAGGTACCCCCGCCGGCGCTTCTCGACGCGCACGGTGGTGGCTTGCCACGCGAGGGCGAGTCGCCAGATGACGAGGGCGAACAGGGAGAATACGAACACGCCGAGCGCGAGGGACAGCGGCGAACTCCGCTCGGGCGCCTCGGCGAGCACCACATGCCCCACCAACAACAGGGGCACGATGAGGCCCGTGGCCATGGCCACGCGGGTCACGAGCTCGGCTGGCGCATCCGGCGAGCGGTAGGCGCGATCGATCGTCCACAGGGCCGCGGCCGGCAGCAGGGCGCCGAGACCCAGGTACAGGACCCGAGCGGCGGCCAGGCCCGGCACCAGCGACAATGCGAACGCGGCGTAGGTGAGGGCGAGCGTCCATCCGAGGGCGAGGAACGCGATGCGCGCGGGCTCTGCACGGTCGGCGCGCCAGGCGCGGGTGCTGAGCGCGGCGGCGATGACGGCGACGACGAGGTAGGCGAGAGCGTACATAGAGTCCCCCGACGTTATACCGGCGGGCATGCAGCGCGCGCTCCTCCGGCAGCTCCCCAAGGTCGACGTCCTCCTCCGCCACCCGGCTCTGTCCGGCTTTGCGCACGACCTGGTGGTGTCCCTCGCGCGCGAGGAGATCGACGCGCTGCGGGCTGGCGTGCGCAGCGGGGCCATCACCGAGCTGCCGGACGTCGCGGAGAGGGTCGCCGAGCGGGCCCGAGCGCTCGGTCAAGGTCGGCTCCAGCCAGTGATCAACGCCACCGGCATCGTGGTGCATACCAACCTGGGGCGCGCGCCGTG
>JBLFXJ010000476.1:0-5218 GCA_047609825.1 Myxococcota bacterium | reverse complement strand
GTCTTGTCGCTGTCCTGATGAGCGCCGGAGAGGATGCCGCGCCACACCCAGCGACGCAGCAACCGGCGCGTGTGGGCAGAGGCGTGCGGAAACTGCGAGAAGAACCGAGCGAGCACGATCAACGGCACCCGGTATGGAAGCAGCCTCCGATGCGGAATCCCAGCATCCGCCCGAAGGAAGTCGACCGCTGTGGGGAGCGCCCATCGGGCCTGGTCGATCGCGCCGGCGTACCTCGACTCCAGCTCGCCCGTGAGAGACTCCTTGATCCGGTGCGTCGGATCCTGGCCCAGGATGCCCTTGACCGCCATCATCAGGGTGTCGTCCTTGATCCCGTCCACCCCCCACGGCAGCTCACGCAGAGCGTGGCGGAGAGATTCGACACCGTCGCCGGGGCTCCCCACGAGAGCGTTGAAGATGTCGCTCTCCTTCAGCGACCTCCCATACTCATTGCTTCGGCGGAAGACCTCGCGCAGCAGGTGCACATCATCCGACTCGATCGTGTACGTGAGCACTGGGTATTCGCGGATCCGCTTGCCAGCCTCCAGGAGTGCGCGGCGACGAGCGCCATCCGCCGCCGGCCCCCACCCGTAGAGAAAGTCACCGAGCTCGGCCGCATCGAGCAAACGCCACACCGATACCCAGTGGGAGTGGGGCCCGGTCGCCGGGGTGGAGTGAAAGGACAGGTCGTCGGGATCGAACCAGATGCAGTAGCGCTTGTCGCGTGCACCCCGCTCTGTCAGCGCGCAGGCCAAAGACGTGATCCGCTGCTGCCCGTCGACGACCCAACGCACCTCTTTCGACTCGGGCCGCTCGATGATGATCGGCCCAAGCTGAACCGCGCCGTCCGCAGGGTGATCACGAACCCAGAGAAGCAGATTCCCGATCGGGTACCCACGGTAGACGCTGTCGAAGAGTCGCCGAACGTCCTCGACTTGCCAGGTCAGGGGGCGCTGGAATCGGGAATGCGGAGCCGGCCGCGGAGCGCATCAGCGACGAGGTCTTCGACCTTCAAGCTCTCGGCGCGAGGACGCCTGGGCAGCGCCGCGGTGGTCGTGCCCATTCGCCCTCCTACGAGGATGTAGCCTACACACCGGGCTCATACCATGGGGGCCAGAGAGGGTCCGAAGGTGGAACACCTCTTGTACTGGTCGATGGGGCGAGCGCGGGGGGAGGACGGTGGTGGAGAACCGCCGAAGACCTTGCAGCAGCCCTGTGGGTACGAGTCCCGGCCTGGAAGGTTGGCTCCAGCTGGCAAACTGGATGACCGAACGCAGCTTCCGGACCGTCCTCGTGCGCCCATGCGGCTCCCTCGCGCAGGCATGCGCGGCACTGGTCTGGCTGGTGGTGCTCGGGGTGGGTGTGGTTGGGACCGTGGTGCGAAGCCACCGGGCCAGCTGAGGGACGGTTCGGCGTTGGCGGCATGGGCCAGCACCTGGCATGTTGCCGGTCGATAGACACCGGGCTGGAACCGCTGGGGGACATGACGTGGGATCGAGTCGCCGTCGTGTGCTCTTCGCCTTGCTCGCGCTCACGCTGCTGTTCGCGGTGTTCGCCATCCAGTGGCTCCAGCACCGGCCCCCGCGCTCCACCCGCGACATCATCGGGCGTCACGCGCCCGCCGAGCCCGTTCGGCACACCCGGCCGCCGGCGGTGCGGACCGACCCGGTGCCCGAGCCGCCCGCGGACGAGGAGGTGACGCCCGAGAGCTGGTCGGCGGCCCACACCGCGCTCGCCGAGGCGCTCGGGTACGTCGCCATCCGGTGCTACGTCGGCACCGAGATGGACGCCGACGACTACGTGGGCAGCCGGTTCGGCCGCAAGGTCGAGAACGGGTGGTTCAGCGATGTGGTGCGCACGCTGGAGGGCACGGCCGTGGTCGAGCGCAGCTTCGCCAGCACCCTCCCGGGACGGATCGTCGGCGACCTGGTGCTGGATCGTGACTTCGAGGCCGTGTTCCAGGTGTCGTGGAAGGCGGAGGCCTTCGGCACGACCGTTCCGTGCACCGTCGCCTGGCCCACCTACGCCGACCTCACGGTGCAGGTGGTCGACCAACACGGGGAGCCGGTGCCCGAGGTGCGCGTGGCCATCGGTGGTCAGGGACTGGCCCAAAATGAGTTGTGCAGCACCGAGAGGGCTCCAGGGAGCCCAGGGCAAGGAGGATGACGGAGGGGAGTGCGTGCTATCCCGAGGGAAGACGACGCAGCAATGGGCTTCCTGGGGCACTCGAATGCAGCAACTGTTTTGGGCCAGTCCCTCAGCAGGACTGGACGGATGCCGACGGGCGGCTGACCTTCGCCAGCGTCCCGGCCGCCCGCCCGCTGCAGCCGTTCGTGTTCTGCGGCGATGCGTTCGAGCACCATTGCTTCCTCCAGGACCGCGTGCTGGACCCCCTCACGCCGAACGCACACGCCCAGGCCCGCCTCACGCTGCAGATCCCGGAGTCCTCCGCCGAGCTGGACGAGGCGATGGACGCCCTGGCGCTCGAACAGCCGGATCGCGACCGGGATGCCCAGCACGACGAGGACGACGCCATTCGGGCGTTGGCCGACCGGGACGATCTCGACGAGCGGACGCGCGGTCTCGTCGAGCGGATGGTCGCGAAGATCGAGGGTCGGCGTCCGAGCGCGCTCGCCGACGAGGTGCAGGCACTGCGGGAGGCGGTGGGCCTCGACTGAGGTCGATTCTTGCTGTGCTTTGCGAATCCGTGGGCACAGTCGATGGGCCACTCGACCAAGGAGGCTCGTAAGGACACGCGGGCCCGAGCGTTGGGAAGACAGGGGGTGATGTGCGACGTCGAGACCTGCTGATCGGCCTGGCCGCATCCGGGGTGGCCACCGGAGCCCCACTCTCAGCCGCTCCCAGTCCAACCGATGGGCTGTGGATGGGCGTGCACGGCGAGCACGGGCCGGTGCTCAGGCGCCGGGTGCGGTTGGCGCGTCCTCACGTATTCTCGCGCAGCAACGACAACTCCGCCTGGTCGCTGTGGGTCGAGACCGAGCCGATCGGGGCGAGCCGCGCGCTGTTCCTGCGTCATGGTGACATGGTGCTGCCCGCCAGCTCCACGGGCTCGGGCGGCGGCCCCAGCACCGCCACCTTCGATACGGATCGGGTCACAGCAGAGCGCCTCGCGGGGTGGCTGTCGATCCCGGCGTCGCCGCGCGTGCCGCTCGGGGAGGGGCTGGTGGCCACCTTCTCACGGCTCGGCGGCACCCGGATACAGCTCACCCTGGCCAACATCGGACCGCGGGTGGGGGTGGTCGCCGGGGGGCGTCAGCGTGGCCCGCGCAACAACCGGTTCCACTTCGCGGTTTTCCGCGACGGCACCCGGTTGCCCGAGCTCGACGGCTGGGACTTCGGCGGGCTCTCGGGCGTCCAGGTGCTCGAGGCGGGCGACAGCCTCACCCAGGACGAGGACGTGTCGCGCTGGGCGGACCTCGCCGCGCCAGCGACCTACGAGGTGCGATGCAGCTACCAGGCCGAGTTGGTGCCGGGTGACGCCTTCGCGCGGTGGCCAGAGACCGCCCACGAGACCTGGGAGCCCACCTACGCGGGTGCGGTGTCGATCCCGGTCTAGTCCGTGGGGCCCAACCAGGACGCATTGCCATCTGGCCTGACGGGGTCCACACTGCCCGCGACACAGGGAGGCAAAGTGGGTGAGCTGCGATTGGATCCGGTACTGATCGGCCCGCCCGAGGTGGGCAAGAGCACGGTCTCGGCGCTGCTGGCGTCCACCCTCGAGGTGGAGCACCACGAGCTCGATCGGCTCCGGCAGGGGTTCTACGAAGAGATCGGCTTCGACATGGCGCTGAACAAGAAGCTCTACTCGGAGCAGGGGTGGGCTGTGATGTACGCGTACTGGCAGGTGTTTGCGCCCCACAGCGTGGAGCGCTTCACCCAGTCGTGTCGCGGGGTGTTGGACACCGGCGGCGGCTCACCGGTGTCGACCCATCCAGTGCTGTTTTCGAGGATCCAGCGAGCGCTCGCTCCCTTCGCGAACGTGGTGCTCCTGATGCCCGACCCCGACGTCGAGCGGTCCATGGAGATCCTCGGAACGCGGACGGATCCCAGCGAGATGCTGGCGATCAACCAGCGCTTCATGATCGAGACCCGGTGCTTCGAGGCGCTGGCAACCCAGGTTGTGTACACGGGCGAACGATCCGCGGAGGACGTGCACGACGAGGTGCTCGCGGGCCTGCGAGGCGCCTGAGGGACCGGCCCAGGATGATGCCATTGGGATAGCTCGGCCATCCCCTCCGGCATCCTCCTGGCCCTGGGCTCACTCTCCGACGCGACTCGCACCAGCGAGCGCGCCGTGAAGTCAGTCCTCGTGAACCAGGAGAACGCGCCGGCCCAGGCTCGCCACGTCGAGACGCGTGACCTCGATCTCGGCCTCGCGCTAGCAGCGCCCCGCGGCTTTCGTGGCCATGTAGGCCCACGCATTCCGCATCCGTGGAACCAACAAGGACGCCTACGACCTGGTGTACTTGCTCACGCACTACGGCGACGAGCCGATCGTTGAAGTAGTCGAGGCATTCAGGCGAATTGCGGACCAGCCCGGGGCACCGGACGCCCTCGAATTCCTTGCAGAGGACTTCGCCACCGTGGACCATGTCGGTCCGAAGCGGCATGCAGCGTTCCTGGGCGATGGTGACGACGACGTTCATCGGTAAGACGCGCTGGGCGCCGTGCAGGCGTTCCTGGCCGCAGTTGCCAAGGGGATGGTGTAGCCCGCTCCGGCGTAAGACCGAAGTGGGCGCCGGGTACCTGCGAAGGTTCGGCTGGCTCTCGACTCGGCCCTGGACCGAACCCGCCGTCCCCCGCCGAGCTGGACCCGACGTGGTCAGCGGCGACGGAGGCACCACGCCTGCGCTGTTGGTGCTGGCGTCGGCTATGCTGTGGCCATGATGCTGGTTCGCCGCCTCTTGCTGACGCTCGCGCTCGCGGCCTGCACGGCCGCGCCGCAGAAGGCCGCCGACTCCGCGGAGCCTGATGCGGCCACGGCCACGCGGCACGACTCTGGCCCGACCCTCCCCACCGGCGTGACAACGACCGGCACCACTCCGACGCCGACGGACACCGCGTCCACAGACACCGCGCCGAGTCCAAGCGACACCGGCGACACCGCCAGCACCACGCAGCCGGACCCGCGCCGATGGGCGGGAGAGACCCTCCTGGTCGACGACCACGACAGGCTGATCCCGTTGCTCGAGGAGCACGC
>JBLFXJ010000475.1:0-5224 GCA_047609825.1 Myxococcota bacterium | reverse complement strand
AGAACCAGCGGGCCACCGGTGTCCCGCAGCGTGAGATCCGACAGTTCGAAGGTTGAGTTCTGGCGCATCCACACGGCCGTGGCCGTGAAGCCCTCGGCGGTCAGCCCGTCGACCTCGATGCTGGCCGACGACTCGGCGAGCAGGCCGAGGGAGCCGATCGGGCCGAAGTCGGGATCGAGCACCACATCGGTGGCGGTGAGGGAGCCGCCGTCCACGTACACCAGGGCGTTGTCGCGCGCGGGCAGGGAGAGCAGGTCGGTCTCGACGACGGTGACGCCGAGCAGGGTGAGCTCTCCGCCGTCGACATGCACGGGCGGGATGCTCGTGCCGGCGGCGCCGAGGCTACCCTCGATGGTGACCACGGTGCCGGCAGACACGGTGATGTCGTTGCGCTCGGGGTCGTAGGCCGCGCCGTCGACACGGATCGTGTCGTTGCGCGCAGCCGCGTCGAGCGCGGCAGCGATGGTCGGGTAGCGGCTGGGTACGTCCAGCGTCGCGGCGGAGGCCGCCCCTGGCGCAGTGAGCGCGAGGAGGGCGAGCAATCGGCACGGCACGGTGACCTCGGCGGTGGTGGGGGCTCTGGGCTGAGTCCACGGGATGTGGCTCTGCCATCGAGCGGAGGGAGTTGCAGCGTCAACACCATATCCTGATGTGATGCCTGAGGTCTATCCCTCCTCACTGCCGCGTGAGGCCAGCGTCAGAGAGCGGCCGGGTCTGCGCTGCGGTGCGTGGGCCTCAGTACAGGACGTGACAGGTGGTGCGGCTGATCTCGTCGGACCGGTCCACCGGGTTCACGGCCGGGACGGATCCCCGCCTGCCAGCCGGGTCATCGAGCACGGCGTACACCTCGCCCCCCCACGCGGCGCAGTCCACCAGACCGCCCTCCGCGTCGTACACCCGCAGCGCATACACCATCGCGTCGGAGCGATCGTCGATGCCGCAGACCAGCGGGGTGTTCACGCCCGACACGTAGTCGATGGGCTTCACGGCGCTGTCGAGCTGGCGGAACAGGTCCGCGCCGAGCTCGGTTGAACGGACCACATCGACCGGGTGCGCCTCGTTCCAGCCGTCGGTGGGATGCATCGCAAACGCATCGACCGTCGCCGACGCGACGGGGCCATCGGTCCAGGCCTCATAGGTCCACAGCCCGTCGACCGTGCACGCGCTGAGGGTGGCCACGATCGACACCTCCTCAGGGGGCGACGTGCCGGCGGGCGCAGCGCCGGTGTCGGCCGGTGAGGCGTCGGGCTTGGGCGCGAGCAAGTCGCAGGCGACGAGGAACAGGACGAGCATTCTCCCTGCTATCCGAGGCTGGCGCGGGCGGGAGCGGGCCTGACGGTCTGGTGACCACCACCAGCGGGCTCCGGTGCCCGGGTGGGTGTGCGTTCTGACCCACAGTGCCTGCCGTGAGCGCGAGTCCGGGCCGTTCCGTCGCTGGCATCGGGATTGCAGTGGAGGGATGCAGGAGGTCCCATGGACTGGTTGGTCGCCGTCGACGTGTCCGAGTCTGCCGAGCCGCTGCTCACGCGATTGACTTCTGGTGGCAGCAGCAGGCTCGCGAGCCGAAGGACGAACACCTCGGGCCCCAGCCGCACCCCGGTTCGCCCGGAGCGCCAGGGCTGCTTGAACCGGATGCACACCCGGCCCTCGTCGTCGACCGACAGGCGCTGCAGTGACACGGCCGCCCGAGCGGTGTAGCGCACCAACCGCTCGCGCCCCCGGCGGTCGTCCGCCGCAACGCTCACGCCCGCGTGCACCTCCAGCGCCGCGGAGCGCGCCACCCACCGGCGGTGGCGTCGGTCCACCCGCTCCGACCGCGACGGCGCTGGACCTCCCTCGACCTCCGCCTCCTGGGCCAACCGGTCCAGCCACCCGGCCGCTCGGTCGGCGTCGCTCGGCTCCAGCGTCCGGCGCCAGCGCTGGCGGGCGTGCTGCCCGCCGTTGTAGTGCCAGCGGGGGTGCCGACGGAGGTGGCCCCGACCGGCTTAGAGCCCGGATCCCCGCGTGCTGCGGAGTCGCCCTTCGACCCGGCGGCGCACCCGCCGAGGGTGAGCAGGAGCAGGAGATTCGACAGGCTCAACTCAATCCTCGCTCGGATCCGCTGGCGCACCCTGAAAGACTCGTGTATCCAAACCGGCCGCTATCCCCCAAAGGAGTGTCCATGATCCGGTTCGCAGCAGTCATCGCCCTCACCCTCCCTGCCGTCGCCTTCGCCGGCGGCCCGAGCCTCATCATCTGGGAAACCTGCCCCGGCGTGGTGACCATCACCGGGTCGGGCTTCACGCCAGGCGGCAATGTCGCCGTGCTCAAGGGCTCCGGCTGGGGCTCCGATGCCATGCCCGCTGGCCCGTGTGTCGGCGGCCGCACCAGCCTCTCCGGCCTCGGCTACGTCACCATGTTGCGCGCCGATGACTTCGGCAGC
This sequence comes from Myxococcota bacterium, assembly GCA_047609825.1. Classification (GTDB taxonomy): domain Bacteria; phylum Myxococcota_A; class UBA796; order UBA796. The sequence continues at coordinate 2,802 of JBLFXJ010000475.1, read as the reverse complement.
ATCAACATCTCCCCGTCGATCAGCGGCCCGTTCTGCGGCAGCTATTTGCAGTTCGTCGACACTGCGTCGTGCGCTCTGTCCAATGCGGGCCCGACGGTCTGGTGACCACCACCAGCGGGCTCCGGTGCCCGGGTGGGTGTGCGTTCTGACCCACAGTGCCTGCCGTGAGCGCGAGTCCGGGCCGTTCCGTCGCTGGCATCGGGATTGCAGTGGAGGGACGCAGGAGGTCCCATGGACTGGTTGGTCGCCGTCGACGTGTCCGAGTCTGCCGAGCCGCTGCTGACGCAGGCGGTGGCGTTCGCTGCCGCCGTCGGGGCAACGCTGCACCTGCGCGCGGTGCTCGAGCCGGTGGTGCCGTCGCCGCTGGCGGTGGGCCAGGAGCCGGTCGCCACGGGCCACTGGGAGGCCATCCGCGCCGAAGCCACCCGGCGCCTGAACGCTCTCGCAGCGAGCATCCCCGAGCCCATGCGCGGCACGGCTGTCGTGCGGGTGGGCGACCCTGCCAGCGTGATCGTGGAGCAGTCGGGCAGCCACGACCTGGTGGTGCTCGGCACCCACGGGCGCAAGGGCCTGGAGCGGCTGTTCCTGGGTTCGGTGGCCGAGCGGGTGGTGCGGTTGTGCGCACGCGACGTGCTCGTGCTGCGGCACCGTGCACGCCCCATTGCGCTGGATCGCGGTCTGCGAGTCGTGGCCGCGCTGGATGCTCGGGATCCGTCGCGGGCTGTGGCGGCGCGGCTCCGCGCGCTGGCCACGAGTGAGCTTCACGTCGTGAACGTGCTCCCGTCCCAGGCCGCCATGGTCACCACGGGCCTCCTCTCGGCGCCAGCGGACGCGCCGGGTGCGCACCCGCACTATGGGTGGTCCCGCGACCACCTCCAGGCGTTCCTCGCCGATGAGGGCCTGTCTGTGGTGCCCGAGCTGGTGCTGATGCAGAGCGGGTCGGCGGCTGACGAGCTGGCGGCGGTCGCCCAGGCGCTGGGAGCAGACCTCGTGGTGCTCGATCACCATCGGAGAAGAGGTCTGGACCGACTGGCCTTCGGGTCCACCGCCGAGCGCCTGGTGCGCGTGGCGCCGTGCGCGGTGTGGGTGGTGCACCCAGAGGAACGCTGATCGCGGGCGCATGCTACGTTCAGCGCATGCGCAGTCAGTTTGCCGTCACCGCGTTTGCGCTGGCGTTCATGGTCGGATGTGGTGGGTCGGACAAGCTGTCGGCGGGTGACACGGCCACAGCGAGCGGGACTGGCTCTGCGACGGGATCCGCGACCGGCGGACCGACCGGCTCGGCCACGGGTACTGCGACGGGCGCGGGCACGGGAACGGCGACCGGAACGGGCACGGCCACGGGAACCGCGACGGGCACCGGAACCGCCACGGGGACGGCCACGGGCACGGGTACCGCGACGGGCACGGGCACGCCTCCGGAGGGCTCGTGTCTCGTGGAGCTGTCGTGTGCAGCCCCCGTGGGCGCCGCTCCCACCGTGTGCGACCTGGGCGTGTGGGATGGCTCTGGCGCGCTGGCGTTCGAGGGCGAGGCTGACGTGACCCTGGACGTGCGCGAGCGGATGCCGGTGCCGAAGTCCAGCTACTCGGTGGTGCTCCGCGAGGCGGGCATGCCGCTGGTTCCGGCCGGATCGGACTGGCACTACCGCGCCGAGCGCGACCCGGAGCGGGGCTGGGAGGCGCCCGGGTTCGACGATGGCGCCTGGTCCATCGGGGCGGCGCCGCTGGGCTATGGCGATGCCGATCTGGCCACCGAGGTGGACGCCGGTCCCGACCCGGCCGATCGCCCGATCTCCACCTGGTTCCGCCGCACCTTCACGGTGGACGACGTGGGCGAGGTGCACACTGCCCTGCTCTCGCTCCAGCGCGACGACGGCGCGCTCGTGTGGCTGAACGGCACGCTCCTCCACCGGTCGAACATGCCGGCGGGGGGCGAAGGCGAGTGCATGCGGGCCGGGTGGAAGGACGGCGATGGCGACTGGAGCTGCCCGCTGGGGATGCTGCCCGCCATCGGCGAATGGCACACGGTCGAGGCCTGCATCGAGCCCGATGACTACGCGATGTTCGACTACTACCACGACATCGGGGCCGAGATCGGCGGCTGCAACTGCAAGTGGAACGCGGGCTGGTGCGGCATGCCGTCCATCGAGACAGTAGGCAATGGCCGGATGTGCGGTGACTATGAGCAGCTCCAGATCTGCGTGCTGCCCGGACCGCTCACCTGGGAGACGCCGGCCGCCGCAGCACTGACGGGCGATGACGAGCGCGCCTGGGAACGGGTCGATGTGCCGGTGGAGCTCCTGGTGGACGGCGACAACGTGCTCGCCGTCGAGGTGCATCAGGCCGACCGCGCCGACGATGACCTCCGGTTCGACCTGTCCTTCGAGGTGAACGGCACCGAGGCGAGCCCCGATCTCCTCGGTCTCGGCGAGGGCAGCGCGTGGGTGATCGACGGGGCCTACCTCGACCCCACCCGGTCCCGCGACGGATTGTTCGCAGAGCTGTTCAGCGCGATGGGCCCCGAGCGGGCTGGCGCCGAGAGCGTGGCGTGTTCGGCGTTCATCGACGGCGTGCCGGCCGGCATCGTGCGGGTGCGGGAGCGACTGGACGGTGGGGCGGGTCGTCTCGGCCTGGCAGCAGGCGGAGCGGAGGACTTCGCGGTGCGCCTCACACCGAACGACACGGGCTGGGACGCACGCGCTGCCGAAGGGCGCTGGGTCGTCGATCACCCGCGCGATGACGCCGGCCCGGTGGTGGGTGTGCTCACGGCCTGGGAGGATGCGGTGGCTGGCGCCATCGACG
>JBLFXJ010000474.1:0-5230 GCA_047609825.1 Myxococcota bacterium | reverse complement strand
CGCGCGGGTCGAGGGCAACCTGCGGGCACTGTTGATCGGCGAACGCCTCGCGCTGAACTTCCTGATGCGCCTGTGCGGCATCGCCACGATCACCGCACGCCATGTGGCGGCAGCAGACGGTCGCGTGCGGGTGGTCGACACGCGGAAGACCACACCGCTGCACCGCCAGCTCGAGAAGCAGGCCGTGCTCGCTGGAGGCGCCGCGAACCACCGCTATGCGCTGTACGACGGCGTGATGGTCAAGGACAACCACATCACGGCGGTGGGGTCGCTCACCGCCGCTGTCGCCCGCGCACGCGCCGCGAACCATCACCTCGTGCGCGTCGAGGTCGAGGTGGGGTCGCTGGACGAGCTGGACGAAGCCCTGGGCACCGAGGCCGACGTGGTGATGCTGGACAACATGGACGACGCGATGCTCGTCGAGGCTGTCCGGCGCACCCGAGCCCGCAAGCCAGGCGTGATCCTCGAGGCGTCCGGGAACATGGACATCGAGCGCATCGAGCGGATCCGCGATGTCGGGCTCGACGTGATCAGCGTCGGTGGGCTGATCCACCAGGCGCGCTGGGCCGACCTGTCGATGAAACTCGACCGGTGAGCCTAGCGCGTTGGTCGAGAGAGCTGGGCCTGCCCATGGCCATCGGCCATGTCGACCAGACCCAATCCACAAACGATGATCTCGCCGCCGCCGCGTCAGCGGGCGCCCCGCATGGCACGGCCTTGGTGGCCGATCGTCAGCTTCGGGGCAGGGGACGGCTGGGTCGGAGCTGGGACACCGCCGAGGATGGGCTCGCGCTCAGTGTGTTGCTCCGGCCCACCATGCCCTTGGCGCGGGTGCCGCTGCTCTGCCTGGCGGCGGCGACGGTCGTGGCCCGCGTGGCGGGCGACGCGTACCGGATCAAGTGGCCGAACGATGTGCTGGCGCCGGACGGTCGCAAGGTGAGCGGCATCCTGGCCGAGCTCGAGGCCCCCGGCGGACAGGTCGCCTCGGTCGTTGTGGGGATCGGCTTGAACCTCGCCGGTTCGCCGGCGCTCTCGACGGCCACGTCACTGCTCGCCGCCGATGGGCGACGCCGAGACCGGTGGGAGGTGGCCGCCCGGGTGGTGCACGGGCTGCTCGCCGCCTGTCGACAGATCGAGATCGACCCCGCCCCGGTGCTCGACGAGTGGCGGGCGAAGGCCCACACGTTGGGCCGCGCTGTACAGGTGGGTCAGGTGCGCGGCATCGCTGTGGACATCGATCCCGACGGTGCGCTCCGGGTCGACACCGGGAACGGGCACACGCGGGTACTCGCAGGCGACGTGCGCATGATCGAGCGGCTGTAGGCAACCGTCAGTTCGGTTACGGCGCGAATCGGAGGGGACATGTTCGCAGCCATCCCGTACTTTGAACTCGGGGTCTACAACCTGCCTGTCCCGGGAGTCGGCTCCCTGCCGATCGATCCGTGGGCCACCCTCGTGTGCATCGGGTTCGTCGTCGGGCTGGAAGTTGCGCGGTACCGGGCGATCAAGCTGGGCCTTCAGGTCCGCGACATCGTAGATGGCGCCGTGTTCATCGTGCTGTCGGGCTTCTTCGTGGCCCACCTGTTCACCGTGGTGTTCTACTTTCCCGAGCGCATGCTCGATGCCGAGGGCGCCTTCAGCCTGTACACGGCATTCGACGCCATCATCCTGCGGGTGTGGCAAGGCTTCGCATCCACCGGTGGGTTCGTCGGCGCGATCCTGGGAGCGATCGTCTTCTATGGTCTGATCCGCAAGGCCGGAGCCTGGAGACACGCCGACATCATCTGCTACGGGTTCCCATTCGGCTGGTTCTTCGGACGCCTCGGGTGCGGCGTGGTGCACGACCACATCGGCAGCCCCACCACATTTCCCCTCGCCATGGACTTCGACCACGGCATCGGGCCCTGGGCCGCTGGCGACCCCTTCGTCTCCGGCATCCGGCACGAGCTCGGCCTGTACGAGATGGCGTACATGGTACCCGTCTGCCTGCTGTTCCTCTGGCTCGGCCGTCAGGACCGGACCCCTGGCTTCTTCCTCGGGATGTTCGCGGTGACCTACGCACCGATCCGGTTCGTGCTCGACTTCCTGCGCAACGCCGACCTCAGCCACCAGGACGCCCGCTATGGTGGCCTGACTCCCGCCCAGTACGGGATGATCGCGATGTTCGTCGCGGGTGGCATCCTGCTCATGTCACTCCGCCGACGCGCCTTCGAGCCGGTACCCCTCGGCGGACCCGTCGCACAACCGGCCGAGGCGGAGGCCGAAGCGTGAGCGACGACCGCCCCAGTGAGGGGGCGCCCGGCTGGGCGTTGCTCGGATGCGGCGTCGTGTTCGGCATCGCTCTCCCGGTGTGGTCACTCCTCACGATCGCCGTGATGCAGCTGTCCCCAGAGCTGAATGGGCTCGGCGCCGACGTGGTCGAGCGGCCGGGCCTCGGCGCATGGATCGCGGGCGGGTGGATCGCGGCGACCTGGATGGCCGCGGCCTCGCCCGCCTTCCTCGCTGTGTTGGCGATGTTCGGTCTGTCCGCCCTGGCGAGTCGCCGGCGTGGCAGGGCCGATCGCGATCGGCTCGACGCTCTGGTGGCGGCCGATGCGGTGCTGGATTCACCGGGGTGGGCCCCTGCGGCACACGACGAGGCGGATCACAGCTCCGAGTGACCGCCCCGGGCGCGCGCCCAGGGTGGGTGGCATACAACGTCGGCCGACCTGGGGAGGGCCATGTTTCGTCGCATCCTGATCGCGAACCGGGGAGAGGTGGCGGCGCGCGTGCTTCGCACCTGCCACCGCCTGGGCGTAGAGGTTGTCGCGCTGGCGTCCGCCGCCGACGCCGAGCACCAGTGGCTGAGCGGTGCGGATCGCGTCGTTCGGCTCGGACCTGCTCGCGCCGCCCAGTCCTACCTGGACCAGGACGCCGTGATCCAGGCGGCGCTTCAGACCCACTGCGCCGCGGTGCACCCTGGGTGGGGTTTCCTGGCCGAGAACGCCACCTTCGCGGCCCGGTGCGAGGCCGCCGGCCTGACCTTCATCGGACCACGACCGCGCGACATCCGACGGTTCGGTGACAAGGCACTCGCGCGGGCAACGATGGCCGGGCTCGGCATGCCGATCATCCCGGGCACCAAGGAGCCGGTGCGCACCCTCGACGAGGCGCGCGCCGAGGCAGACCGGATCGGGTACCCCCTGCTCCTAAAGGCGGTGGCTGGCGGGGGCGGTCGCGGCATGCGCGCGGTCGATGCTCCTGACGAGCTGGCCGCTGCGTGGGGTGAGGCGACCGCGGAGGCCGCCGCGTCGTTTGGCGACGCCAGGATCTACATGGAGCGGCGCATTGTCGGCGGACGGCACGTCGAGGTGCAGGTGATCGCCGACCGGTACGGCACTGCGCTGCACCTGGGCGAGCGGGAGTGCTCGATTCAGCGTCGGCACCAGAAGGTGCTCGAGGAGGCGCCGTCGCCCGGCATCCCGGCCCACGAGCGCGACCGAATCCTCCCGTTGGTCGCCGGCGTGGTCGCGCGATCGGGCTACCGCAACGCGGGCACGGTCGAGATGCTGGTCGATGCGGATGGAAAGGCCTGGTTCATGGAGATGAACACCCGCCTCCAGGTCGAGCACTCGGTCACCGAGCAGATCACCGGCGTCGACCTGGTGGAGCTGCAGCTCCGGGTGGCGGCGAACCAGCGACTGCCCCTGGCCCAATCCGATGTCACCTTCACCGGGCACTCCATCGAGCTCCGGCTGAACGCCGAGGATCCCGACGCCGGGTTCCGACCCAGCCCTGGGCGGGTGGATGTACTGGAGCTGCCCCAGGGCGACGGGATCCGCGTCGACACTCACTTACGGGCAGGCGACCGCATCCCGCCGAACTACGATTCGATGGTCGCAAAGCTCATCGTGACCGCCGCCGACCGGCCCACCGCCATCCGCAACCTCGTGGCCGCGCTCGACGCCACCCGAATCGAGGGCATCACAACCAACATCGGGCTGCACCGGCGCATCCTGGCCTGGGAACCCTTCGTCTCCGGCAACTACGACACCAAGTCGCTCGAGCGCGATCTGATGGGAGGTGCCTGATGGCGAAGATCCTGCTGCATCCCATCGGAAGCGCGCTCGAGGCCGCCCTCGGCGCCGACGAAGCGGAGTCGAACCGCACCCACAACGCGCGGCATGATGCTGCCCTCGCGGAGAAGGTGGCGATCACGCGGAGCGGCTGGGGGGCCAAGTACGTCGAGCGGGTACACGCCAAGGGCAAGCTCACGGCATGGGAGCGCATCGCGGTCCTGCAGGACGACGGCACGCGCGTGTTCGAGGTCGGGAGCCTGGTGAACTGGGGCGTGACGTTTGCCGGGAGCCGGCGACAGGCGCCCGGAGCCGGTGTGGTGACCTGCTTTGTCCGCATCGAGGGCCGCTGGACCGTGGTCATCGCCAACGACAACACGGTGGCCAGCGGCGCGTGGTGGCCGCTCACCTCGGAGAAGATCCAGCGCGCGCAGCAGATGGCCCTCGAGCTGCGGCTCCCGGTGGTCTACCTGGTCGACTGCTCTGGGCTGTTCCTCCCCGAGCAGTCCCGGTCCTTCTCGGGCCGCACCGGCGCTGGCCACATCTTCACGTACAACGCGCGGCTGGCGGCTGCCGGCGTGCCGCAGATCGCGGCGGTGTTCGGCGATTGCATCGCCGGCGGTGGCTACATGCCCATCGTCAGCGATCGGGTGGTGATGACCGAGGGCGCCTACATGGTGATCGCGGGCGCCGCGCTGATCAAGGGAGCGAAGGCCCTCGCCGTCACCAGCCTCGACATCGGCGGGCCGGAGGTGCACGTGCACCAGTCGGCCTGTGCCGATGTTCGCGTGCCCGACGACCCCACGGCGCTCACGCTGGTCCGGGAAGAGCTCTCGCGGCTCCCCACTCCGGCCACCGACTTCTACCGGTATGGGGCAGACGCGGACGCACCCGCGTTCCCGGCGACCGACCTCACCGCCTTGTTCCCCAAGGACTTCCGGCACACCTACTCCATCGAGGAGGTGATCGCGCGCCTGGTGGACGGGAGCCTGTTCCACGAGGTGCTAGCCCAGGTTGGCCACGAGATGATCGTCGGCGTGGGCCGCGTGTCCGGCCTGTGGGTCGGGTTCATCGCCAATCGCCAAGGCCTCGTCGACGACCCCGCGGGAGGGCGGCGTCCGGGCAGCGCCCTGTACCGCGAGGGCATCGCGAAGATCAGCACGTTCGCCAGGGCT
>JBLFXJ010000473.1:0-5249 GCA_047609825.1 Myxococcota bacterium | reverse complement strand
GTCATCCACCCGGAGCCGTGATCGAGGACGCGATCGTGGTGGACGTGACCAACGACGGCCTCGCCGCCGTTGGCGACATGGCCCTCGCCATCGTTCCCGCGCGCATCGAGCTGCCCGGCATCGCCTCGGGCGAGACCGACTGGGTGTGCTTCACCGATAGCTACTTCGGTATTTTCGGCGGTTTCGTCGACATCTCCGTCACCCAGCTGAACATCTTGCCTTCGGCGGATGGCGTGCTCCGCGCCGAGGTCGACCTCGAGCTCAGCGTGAACAACCCCGACGAGCCGATGCTGGTGGAGTACGACGCGTTCTGCTTCGAGGGCGCATGCGACGCCTGGGTGGAGCCGTTCCCGCTGTCGGCCACCGCCGACCTAGTGTTCGTCGAGGTGGCGGATGAGACCGGCACCTACCACCTGTCGCCCCAGATCCAGAATGTCGTGATCGACTACGCCGTCGGCGACGACGACCTCGGGTTGCAGGACTGTTCGCTCGACACGCTGCTCGACATCGCCGGGTTCTTCGGCATCTCCGTCACCGACCTGCTCTTGCAGCAAGTCGACACCCTCATCGCCGACCTGCAGGGTCAGATCGACAGCATCAACGCCGACCTTGTCGGCACGCTCTCGGCGGTGGACATCAACGAATCGGTCGACCTGCTGGACGGCGTCACGCTCGACCTGGCGATCGCGCTGGGCGATGTCACCATGGATGATGGTGGCCTGCGGTTGCATATCGACGGCGGCGCGGGCACGGAGCGGGCTGCGGAGTGCGTGAAGCCGTACGACCCGGGCGAGTCCCTTGCCACCCCATCCGACCCTCCCGGTGTGGGCGAGGTGCCCCTGCTGGCCGACGGCGTGCCACATGTCGGCGCGTACATCTCCGATGACTTCGCGAACCAGGCCCTGTATGCCGTGTGGCAGACCGGCCTGCTCTGCCAGAACATCGACGCCGACCTGATCGGCGACTCGGTTCCCATCCCGTTCGACACGTCGCTGCTGCCGCTGCTGGTCGGCGATGCCTTCCAGGACTTCTTTCCCGAGACCCAGCCGATCGTGATTGAGACCCGACCCGAGGATCCGCCTCGGCTCGACCTGTCCCAAGGCGACCTCGCGATCGCGCTGGATGACTTCGGGTTGGTGGTGCTCACCGAGGTGGCGGGGCGCAAGGTCCGGCTGGTCGACAGCCGCCTCGATCTCGAGATCGGCCTCGCGCTCGGCTTCGACGGCGAGACCGGCTTGCTCGACGTGGGCATCGACCTGTCACGCGGAGCCTCCGCAGAGGTCATGTACAACGAGTACGCTCCGGGCAGGAACGCCGACATCGAGGCATCCCTCGCCAGTCTGCTCCAACAGCCCCTGATCACCGGCGTGGTGGACTCGCTCCTGGCCGACCTCGCGTTCGGGCTGCCGAGCATCCCCTTCGGCGTGGAGCTGTACGGCCTGCAGAGCATGGAGATCTCTCCGGCAGGGCCCGAGGAAGACTGGGCTGGCGCCTACGCTTTCGTCGGTCCCGTGCCCTACGAGACCGCCGAGGGAGGCTGTGGCTGCGATGACAGCAGCGGCTGCGGCGCCGACGCCGGCGGCTGCGACCCCAACGAGCTGTTCGACACCGCCGGTTGCGACGCCGCCGATCCCTTGGGCACGCAGGACTGCGGCGGCTGCGACGAAGGTACCGGAACCGGAACCGGCGAAGACTGCGGTGGCGGGTGCTCCATCTCCGGCCGTCTGTCCGGCCGGCTGATGGTGGTCACGTTCGCGCTGATGGTGGCGTTCCGCCGGCGCCGGAACTGACGCCAGCACAGGACCCAGCGGAGCCGCGCCCCTCCGGCAATCACGCTCGCTCAGACCGTGAGCGCGCGGCCCTTCACCCGGGCGTTGCCCTCGCGACGGGTGAGCCGTTGCCGGTCGAGCCACTCCAGCAGCGGGATGGCAGCCCGCCGTGACAACCCGGTGATCTCCTTGAAGTCGCCCGGCTCCATCACCTCGTGGTCTCCGAACCACGCCACCACGCGCCCACGCAGGTCATCGAGCACCGCCGAGCTCATCCAGCCGACGCCGGCGACCTGCTCCACCTCCGAGCGCAGCTCCATCAACCGGATCAGCGACGCGACCTCGGGCTCCTTGTGAGCCACATGCAGGTCCTTCGGCTTCAGGCCTTCGAGGCCGACCCCGACCAGGGTCGCGCGCATCCGCTCGGCCAGCTTCAGTTGGTCAGGGGTGAGGCTGACCTCGAAGCCCGTCACCCGCACCATCGGGCCATCCACCTGCACCTTGTCGTGCCGGGCGAGGCGCTTCACCAGAGCGTCGAACACGCGCTCGGGCAGATCGCCCAGACGGCCACGCCGGAGCTCACGGAGCTGCGCGCCCAGAGAGAGCGGATTCGCAACGTGATACTCCGCGAGCGCCTCTACGAGCGCGCCCTCGAGCCGCGCCACCACGGGGGCGTTGAACAGCCGGCCACCGAGCGGCTCACCTACGCCGGGATCGCCGCCACGGGCCGCCCAGTCCTGGGGCGCGAGCCCCTCCTCGCCCGCGCGCTCGAGCCACACGACGGTCTCGCCAGCGGCCAACCGCTTCACTTGCGCACCCCACGCCACGCGACGGCGTCGACGCATGCGCCGGGTCCACGGGTCGACCACCTCCCCGCCACCGAGGGTCTCGAGCGGAGAGGTTCGGCGCAGCACGAATCGGTCGCCCGGAAGGCACACGAGCGGCGCGTCGAGCCGAAGCTGGGCCGGCAGGACCTCGCCGCCTTGAACCTCCTCTTCTTCCTGGTCCTGGGCGAAGTGGAGGTGCCCCAGGCGCTCCGCGGTGCCGAGCAGCACGCGCACCGGTGCGCCGTCTTCCAGGGGCGGCGCGGCGGGGAGGTGGCGGTAGATCACATCGAGCATCGGCGTGGCCGGCACGTCCCCATGGACGACCACGGTGCCGCGCGGCACGTCGTCCACCTCGACTCCAGCCAGGTTCAGCGCGGTGCGACGCCCGGCCAGCGCCGACCCCGATGGGCTGCCATGGGTCTGGATGCCGCGCACGCGCACCTCACGCTGCCCCGGAAGCAGCTGGACAGTCGCGCCATCCAGCAGCTCGCCCGACCAGGCCGTGCCGGTGACCACCGTGCCGAAGCCGAGACGGGTGAAGGCGCGGTCGACCGGGAGCCGGAACGGGCCGTCCGAGGCGCGGGAGCTTGACTGGAACCCGGAGACGACCGCCACCACATCATCGCGGCCACGCAGGGTAATGGCGGAGAATGGGATGATCGGCGCGCCCTCGAGGAACGTGCCCTCCACCGCATCCTGCGCGTCTTCTTGAGCCAGCTCGAGGAGCTCATCGTCCACCAGGTCGGCCATCGTCAGCACCACCGCACCGGTGCGAACGCCCAGCAGTCCGAGGATCGCCAGGTGCTCCCTCGTCTGTGGCATCACGCCATCCACGGCCGACACACAGAGCAGCACCGCATCGATGCCCGTTGCGCCCGAGATCATCGTGCGCACGAGCTTCTCGTGACCGGGCACGTCGACGAACGCGGCCCGACGCCCGTCCGGGAGGTCCAAGGCCGTGAACCCAAGCGCGATGGTGATGCCGCGGGCCTGCTCTTCCGGGAGTTGGTCGAGGTCGGTGCCGGTCAGCACACGCACGAGCGAGGTCTTGCCGTGGTCGATGTGCCCGGCCGTGCCGACGATCAGACCTGGAATTGCGTCAGTCATGCATCCCCGGGGGTGGTGAGTCGGCGGAAGACATCCTCGAGGCTGCTGCGGGCCGTGGTGAGCTCTAGGAGCACGTGGCCTTGGCGTGCGGCCCAGGCCGACACGGATGCACGCACATCGGCCTCGCACCGCAGCTCGAAGCGATGCGCCGTATCGACCGGCGCGCAGGTGCGCACCTCCAGCACGCCCTCGATCGCCCTCAGCGAGCGCCGCAGTTCGGCCTCGTCCGCGCGGACCTTGCCGGCGCCGAGCCCCACCGTGACCCGTCGGGCGCCGCGGCCGGCGACCATCCGCTCGGTGCGTTCGTCGGCCACCAGGCGCCCCTCGTGGATGATCAGCACCCGATCGCACGTGACCTGCACTTCCGGGAGGATGTGGGTGGACAGGATCACGGTACGGGTCGCGCCCACCCGCCGGATGAGCTGCCGGATCTCGATGATCTGGTTCGGGTCGAGCCCGGTGGTGGGCTCGTCGAGGATCAGGATGGACGGTTCGTGGACCAATGCCTGCGCGAGGCCCACCCGCTGCCGGTAGCCCCGCGACAGCGTGCCGATGGGCTGCTGGAGCCGATCCGCGATGCCGCACTCACCCGCCACCCGTTCGATCGCCCGCGCCCGCTCGCTCGGCCCCAGGCCACGGATGCGTGCGACGAAGTCGAGGTATGCCCGCACCCGCATCTCGCTGTACAACGGGGCGGCCTCGGGGAGGTAGCCGAGCTCCGCACGCACCGCGAGTGGGTCCTGCAGCACGTCGTGGCCGCGGATGCGCGCGGTGCCAGCGCTGGGCGCGATGTAGCCGGTGAGCACCTTCATCGTGGTGCTCTTGCCGGCGCCGTTCGGACCCAGCAGGCCGACGATCTCTCCAGCCTCCACGGTGAAGGACACGCCCCGCAGTGCCTCGAACGCTCCATAGGAGCGGCGCAGCCCCTCCACTTCGATGACCGACATCGTCCGCCCCCCGCCTGCGTCAGCCCAGCGCCCTGGGTTATCCGGTCTCCACCCACTCAGGTGACTCCCTGGCGCTGCTGTTGCTCCTGTTGACCGGCTGTCTCGGCAAGGCCGCCCTCTCGATCCCCGAGGGCGACACTGCACCTCCGTCGGCAGACACCGCGTCCTCCGGCAGTGGATTTACCCAGGGCCCCATCGAGCAACCTCTCGACACCGGCGCAACCGCCCCGACCGGAGCCGATCCATACGCCAATGCGCTGCTCCGCATCGCCTCACCCGGCGCGGGCACCATCTGGCGGATCGCCGACACCGTCCCCCTCCGGGCCGAGATCATCTCCCCTATCGGCGATGTGCTTGAGCCCACCGAGATTGCGTGGACCACCGATCGTGATCCGGCCTGGGTCGGCACCGGGGCGGCCATCGACGTCCCGCTCGCCGTGGGCGATCATCGCCTCACCGCACGCACCCGCCTGCCAGATGGCACGGGCTTGGCGTTCAGCGTCGGCGATGTGCGCGTGCAGAGCCCGTTCACTGGCACCTACGCCGGACTGTTCCAGGTCGATCTGGAGACGCTCGGCCTCACCTTCTCGTGCTCAGGC
>JBLFXJ010000472.1:0-5300 GCA_047609825.1 Myxococcota bacterium | reverse complement strand
GTCCGTCACGATCGACACCTGTCCGGTCTGTGCCCGTTACCCTCGGAGACGGAGGTAGGATGCGGATCACGCGCGTGTATACACGTACTGGAGACACTGGCACGACCCGACTCGTCGGTGGCCAGAAGGTGAACAAGGACGATGTGCGGATCGAGGCCTATGGCACGGTGGACGAGCTGAATGCCGTGCTCGGCCTGGCCCGCACATTCAACGCTTCGAGTCGGGCGGACGGATGGGATCGCATCGACGCGGTGCTCGGTCGCGTCCAGAACGATCTGTTCAACGTCGGCACCGACCTCGCCACGCCCGCGCCGGCGCGGTGGGAGGGGATGTACCGAGTCGGCGAGTCGGACGTGGCGATGCTGGAGGGCGATATCGACGCGTTCAACGGCGAGTTGCCCCCTCTCGAGGAGTTCATCCTCCCCGGCGGCGGACCCGTCGGCGCCTTCCTCCACCAGGGGCGAACGGTGTGTCGGCGGGCGGAACGCTGCGTGGTGGTGTTGATGCACCATGACGAGGACGTTGGCTCGGGGTCGATGAAGTACCTCAATCGGCTGTCCGATCTGCTGTTCGTCCTCGCACGCTGGGCCGCACGGGCGCACGGCGAGGCCGAGTTCCAGTGGGTCAAGCCTGCGCTCCGATCGGAGTGACCCCGGAGGCTACGGGCGCACTGCGTCCGCGGCCGCTGCCCGACGGGTGAGCCACACGAGGTTCACCGCATTCACCAGGAAGTGGGCCAGTGCTGGGGCGAGCACGCCGCCGGTGAGCTCGTAGGCGAGCGCGAAGCCTGCTCCAGCTGCGAATGCGAAGGCGGGCCAACGCGCCAGCCCCCGGTCGACGGGCGCGTGCACGAGCGCGAACACCACGGTCGCCGCGAACCACCCGATCGCGGGCTGGAGCACGGCGCGGAAGACGACCTCCTCCCCAACTGCCGATGTCGCGGCCAGTACGACACAGGTGCGCGGGCGGAGCGGCCCGATGTGTTCGATCAGGGCGACCTCGAGCTCGTGGATCCAGCCCATGTGGCTCGCAGCCCGCGTGCCGATGAGCAGCACCGCGCCGAGGGTGATCCCCACCGCGATGCCAGTCCCGATCGTGTGGCCGAGCAGGCGGGTCCACAGCTCGCCCGCGCCGTGCCACCAGGCGATCCACGCTGCCGCCGCGAGCGCGGTAGGCACGTAGAACCCGACCGCGATCTGCAGCCACAGGACATCGCCCGGCCGCATCGGGAGATCGGCATCAGCCCTCACGTGAGCAGGAGCATGGCGCCTAGAGCCAGGACGGACGCCAGCGTCAGCAGCTGGAGCACCAGCACTGCCGCCAAGCCGCCCGCCCACCAGGTCGGCGGGGACGTGGCGGGCGGGCTCAGCTCCGGGGGGCCGTGGGGATCGCGGGCTGTGTCCTGTTGGGCGGAGCGAGGGGCGAATCGCACCGTCTGCACTGTGTCGGCGCCCTCGGCACGGACGGCCGCCAGCTCGTCGCGCGCGGCATCCAGCTCTCGTTGGAGCGCCTCGGTTCGGTCCGCGACCTCCGGCTCAGCGGTCGGTTGCGCCGGGCGTGGCCCGTGGGTCGCCAGGGCGATGTACTGGCGCGCCAGGGCGTCGAGGGCATCCGCCATGGAACGGGCATCGGCGAACCGCGCGCCTGGGTCGATCGCGAGGCTCTGGTCGAGGAACGCGAGCACCCCCTCGGAGAGCGCCCCCTCGCGGCTCGGGTCGTCGGCGCCGAACACCCCGCGCAACGCGTCGCGGACAGCGGCGCGGTCGGCCTCTGGGAGCGTGTTCGCGTCATCGAAGGCTGCGGGATCCAGCGGTCGATCAACGAACCGCTGCGGGTCGCGCCCGTAGGTCTCGATAAGGCGGTTCATCCGCTCCATACGGAATCGTGGGCTCCCAGTACCGTTCAGCGGCAGCACGGCACCGTCGATCACCATGCGTCGGAGCCGGAGCAGCGCCACCAGTGCACAGCCGAGCGACCACGTGTCTGCGGCCTGCGGACGGTCGATGGTGGCGTGGAACAGGATCTCGGGAGCCAGGAAGTTCTCGGTGGCCACGACGATGCGGCTCTCGGCCCACACAGTGTCGTCTGGAGACGCCAGGCGGGCGCTCCCGAAGTCGGACAGCAGCCACCGGCCGTCGGCGCCCAGGAGGACGTTGGACGGCTTCAGGTCGCCGTGCGCGAGCTCGAGGCGCGCGGTGCGGAATCCGGCGTGCACCTGGGCCACCCGTCGCGCCACCTCTGCGAGGGTCGCCAGCAGCCGGCCCGTGGCATCCGGCTCCGCCAAGCGACCGCGCCACCAGGTCTCCAGGTCGGTCGGGCACCACTCGAGCACCAGCCCCGTGACCATCGGGTCACCGACGAGGTCGTACAGCCGTGGGCAGGGCGCATCGCCGGCCTGGGCGGAGAGTTCGACCAACACCCGGGCTTCCTGCTGCAGGCACTCCAGGGAGGTCTCGTCGCCCTCGTGCCATAGCTTCAGGGCGAGCGGGTGGTCATCCGCACACGCCGAGGTGCCTCGAGGGCCGCCTCGGCCAACCACCTGCCTCACCGACGCCATCCCACCATGTCGGGGGCGCACACCCACCACAATGGCGTACTCGCGTCCCGATCGCCCCGTCCACACGGCGGGTAGAGTCGCGGTGGCCACTACGCCCCCTCGGGTGCGTGGGCTCCACTCGGCGGACGACCGGTCACCGCCACACCGGCCTCAGAACCGGAACTGGACGTTGGGCAGCGGCGTGTTGTTGCTGTCGAGGATGACGCCCCAGGTCATGGTGCCAGCGCCGACCGCGAACACGCCCGCAGACAAGAGGAACAGGTTGTTCGTCTTGCTGTAGAAGCGGTCGATCTCATCGGACGACTTCGCCACGCTGAAGTCCTGCCGGGCTTGGTACGACAGGTAGTAGAGCGCGCCTGCACCAGCGATGATGGCGCCGCCTCCGATCATCAGCGGCGTCTTCTCGATCGGCCGCTGCCGCCGGATCTCGATGGTCGAGCCGAGCCCGTTGGTGGACGACGCCACCGGAGCCTCCTTGGCCGGCTTCGGCTTCTTCTCCTTGGGCTCCTTTTTGGCCTTCTCCGGCTTGGGAGCGGCCTCCTTCGGGGGCTTCTCGGCCTTGGGTGCCTTGGCGACGGCCTCCTTGGCTGGCGGCTCCTTGGCCTCGGCCTCGGCCTTCGGCTTCTTCGGGGCCTTGGCGACCACAGGGGCGGGCGGCTCGGCCTCTTCGCGCACCCGCTTCTCATCCGGGGCCTTGGCGACCTCGGCGGGGGGCTTGACGGGCGGCGCCACCACGACAGCGGGTGCGGGCGTCTCCTTCGGGGGCTCTTCGGGCGGGACCTCGGCGACGGCGGGTGTGGGCTCCTCCTTCGGGGCCTCAGCCTGTGATTCCGCGACGGTAGACGGCTCCTCTGCGGGCTCGCCCTTCGGCTCCTTGGGGGCCTTGCCTTTGGCGGGCTTTTCGGCGACGGCCGGTGCCTCCTTCACGAGCTTGATCTTCGGCTCCTTGGGTGCCTTCGGTGCTTTGGGCGCCTTCGGAGCGTTCACGACCGCGACGGCGCCACCCGCAGCAGCGCCTGCGGCTGCTCCCGCTGCTGCGCCCTTGCCCTTGCCCTTCTTGCCCTTGCCGCCACCGGCCGCGACGGCCGCTGCCGCTGGCAGGAGCACATCTTCAGGGTAGGTGGTGTCCTCGAGAATCCAGGACTGGATGCTGCCATCGTCGAGCTGCAGCAAGTGGATCCGCTCTGGGCGGGCCTTCGGCGACGACATCTTTCGTCCGTCCAGGTACACCGTGCCCTTGAACTCACGGCCCTCCATCTTCACCGCGTCGGCGCCGCTGCCTTCAGCGCGCAGGTCCACATAGGCGCCACGTGCAGGATGGTCCGCCGGCATGTCTTCGAGCCCGTACTCGAATGTGGGCTCGATCTCGACAGCGGTGCGGAACCACAAGGTGCCGCGGTCCTGATCGCCGCCTGCGTACAAGCCGGCCCCTACGGATCGGATCGCGCGTCCTGCGATCATGCCGGGCAGCACCTCGTTGAGGCAGCCGAGGCCCGTCTCCATCTTCTTCGCCGCCTCACCTGCCGCGGCGTCCTTGCCGGAGCGCAGGTGTCCCTCGACGGCCACGAGGTCGGCCAGCAACCCATCGACATTGTACGGACTCTCACACGGCGCAGCGAGGGCGATGCCCGGCGCGACCAGGGAGAGGATGGCGGAGAACCACGTACGCACACGACCTCCAGGCAGTCCGCGGACGGCGCTGGCAGGCTAACACGACACGGCCCCGGCAGAGTCCGTCGGCGCCCGGGCTCAGGCCCTGCGCACCCAGAACAGTGCGGCACCAGCCTCGACCCCTGCCCCGTCTTCGACCAGCACGCGGACGACCGTTCCACGCGCACCCGCCCGCACTGGCGTGAAGGTCTTCATCACCTCGACGAGTGCGAGCGTGGTGTTGGGCGCTACGGTCCCGCCCTGTTCCACGAACAGCGGCGACGCCGGATCGGGGCGCAGGTAGATGGTGCCATCGGTCTCTGCGCGCACGACCACCACGTCTTCGGGGCCTGCCTCGGCGGGGCTCTTCGAGGCGGGTTCAGCCGCGTCGACAGAGATGTCCGTCGCGATCGCGCACAGCACGTCGCCATACTCGACCGTGCCTGAGGGCCGAACGGCTCGGGCCACGCCCGCAGTGCGCGGGGCGGTGAGCGCGTGGAGCCGCCCGTGTCGCGCCAGGAAGCCGAGCACAGTGCCTGCTTCGAGCGCCCTCCCCTCCCCGATCGCGGGATGCCACGTGCCAACCGATGGGCTCTGCAACGTAGCGTCCGCCTGGTGGGCGCTCATCGGGGGCGCCGTCGGGGTCGTGGCGGGTGCGAGCACCGCGAGGTCGTGCAGCGACCAGATCCGTGGGTTCTTCGTGCGTCGGTAGCCCGTGGATTGCCAGGCAGACTCCACCAGGCACTCGAGCCATGCCCGGAGGTCGGCGAGGGGCACGACCTCGTCGGCGTCCATCCGGCTAGCGGCCTGGATGGGATCCATGTCGGCTTCGATGCGGGAGGCCACGTCGCGCATGCCGGCTTCGATCTCGGCGCGCTCGGTCGGGTCGGTGGTCGCGATGTTGAAGTCGGCGTCGAGCTTGGAGTTGAACCTGGCGATCGCCAGCGTGCGTCCCTCCATGACCGCCAGCCGCGTGATCGGCGTGGCCAGCTGGACGACCGGCTCGTAGGGCATGCCCGACATCGCGTAGTAGCCCGCGCCGCTCGCCTTGCGGAGCAGCACGGTGAACACCGGCGTCTGCACCGTCGAGTTC
>JBLFXJ010000471.1:0-5304 GCA_047609825.1 Myxococcota bacterium | reverse complement strand
CTGCCATGCGGCGAGGAACACCAGCGAGCGCATCCGCGTGTGGTGCAGCTGCCGGGCCCGCCAGCGGTGCTCGGTCGAGCCCACCACATACAGCGGCGACCACCCCGCATCGGTGCGAACGTCGATATGCAGCCGCGCCGGGAACCGGTGCGGGGCCACGAACATCCGCCAGCTCTGCCACGTGCCGGCGAGGCGATAGTACGGGTCTGCCGGGGTGAGCACCACTTCACGGGCGTCCACCACCGCCACCGCCGCCCGCCGCACCGTGGATCCGAGCCACTCCCGCTCCACCCCCAGCCGCTCGGACCAGGCCGTGATCTCCGCCTGCACCGTCGGCTCCTCCCACGACGCGGGCGTGCGCACGCCATGGGGTGCGGGGAACGCCATCACGCCGATGGCCACCAGGTGCAGCACGACGAACACGCCGCGGAGGTGGTCGATGGCGGATGGGGAGTCGGTCACCGGGATCCGGGGAAGGTGGCACCGGGTATTCCGCGCGGGCGACCGCCACACCGCCCTCTTGCCACCCCGGGCGCTCATCGGCGGGGCGGATGACCTGCAGGCGGCCCTGGCGGACGGCAGCCTCACACCCGGCTGGCGGCGGGCCGAGAGGCTAGCTGACCCCGCTCACCGGAACAGCGCCTGCGCCGCGTCGCGGTCCGCCGAGAACGAGAACGCGGCGCCCAGCGCGTGGGCATTGCCCGGGTCGAGCACCCGCGGAGCGAGCATCCGCACCGCCGCGAGCTTGTCGTCGGACATGGGGATGGGCTCGAGCAAACGCACCACCTGGGCGATGCGGAAGTGGTGGTTCGCGGCCGCGGTCCGCAGGATCGACTCCCGGTCACTCGAGAACGCAGCGTCCTCCATCGAGCGGGTGAGGGCCGCGAGATCCGACTCGCTGATCGCCGAGGGAGGGGCCGGTGCTGCGGCAGGCGCCCCGCCCTGGTTGATCCCGAACCCCGACGCGTTCACCGACACAGACAGGGACACCCGCTCGCCGGTCGCCGGGTCCACCACCGAGACCCCCACCTCGGCGCCGGACTCGGTGGCCGTGCCGCCCATTGTGGCCACCTGCTGCCCGTCCACCGCGATGCCGCCTTGGGTGACCACGGATGTCGGCGTCTGGGGGGCCCGCGCGGCCCCGCCCCCGCCCCCGCCCGCGGCGGGGGGCGCCCCGGGCGCGGCAGCCGCCGGCTGAGGCGCTGGAGCCGGAGCTGGAGCTGGAGCTGGGGCTGGAGCTGGAGCTGGAGCTGGAGCTGGAGCTGGAGCCATGACACTCCGGCTGGTCTCGGTCAGCGTGCGCCGCTCGTAGCGGAACCGCACCACCTCATCGGCGCCGAGCTCCACCTTCTGCTCGGCGACGCGCTTGCCCACCATGTTCCGGATCTCCACCAGGTGGGTGCCGGCGCCGAGGTCCGGCGAGCGGGCCACCATCGACGTGTCGATGGTCGCGACCCGCCCGTCCACCACCACCACCACCGGCGTGCCGAGGGTCACCTCCACCTCGCCCGCCAGCGCGATCCCCAGAATGCACCACAGCATCGACGCCTCCTCGACCCGCAGCACCTATGCCGCCGCCAGCAGATCTCCCACTTGCCCCGTCGCCATCCCCACTCCACACTGCGCCATGCGCCCATACCTGCTCCTCCTCCCGCTGCTCACCCTGTCCACCCCCGCCGAGGCCGGCGTCGGGGCCCTGCTCCGCCTCGTGGCCGGCGCCGGGAAGGTGGCCAGCAAGGGGGCAGGCGCAGCCAAGGTCGTGGGCAAGGCCGGCACCGTGGGTCGGGTCGCCGCCACCACCTCCAAGGTGGGGTCCCTGGCCATCGGCGCGCGGGTGCTCACCCTGGCCGACGACCCCTCCCGGGTGGCCGTGTTCGTCGCGCGGGAGGGCGATGACGTGCTGCGGGTGGTGTACGCCGGGGGCGACGACGCGGTGCACAGCGCGGCCGGCGTGCGGCAGACCGTGGGCGAGCTCGACGCGATGGCGGCGGTCGCCGATGACGCCGGGGTCGACGTCTTCCTCCACCCCAACGCCCTCGACACCCTCACCGACCTGCCGGTGGGCCCGAACACCCGGGTGTTCGTGGCCGACGGCGCCAGCGCTCCCCGGGCCGTCCGCGCGGCACCGGGTGCCACGGTGTCCATCGACGGCGGCCACGGCGCACTGCGGGTGGGCGTGGACGTGGCGCAGCAGGCCATCGGCTGGCTCAGCCTCCCGGTGGACTCGCCGGAGGTGGTGCACCTGGACGACTCCTGCGGCACCTCCACCGCCACCCTCGACGCCGCCCTCGCCGGCCAGGGCACCGTCGTGCTGATCGCCGCCCGAGGTCGATCACCCAACGTCCCCGACACCGACCTCGCAGACCTGGTGATCTTCGAACTCGACGCGGTGTGCGATGCCGACGGCGAGCTCGTGCCAGCAGCAGCCGCCACAACCGAGCGGGCCCGCGCCGCCACCGATGTGGGCGCGCTGTGGACCGCTGGTGGCGGCGAGGTCGAGCTGACCCTGCTGCCGACCGAGGGAGCGGTCACCGTCGCGGCGGTCGCCCCCACCTGGGCCCTGCACGCCCAGCACCAGCGCCAGGCCGCCGCCTCCCTCGACCCCCGGATCCTCCAGATCGTGCTCGCGCTGCTCGGCCTGCTGGTGGTCGCGGTGGGCGTGCGCTGGACGGTCGAACGCCGGCGAGCGCGAGCGCTCACCTGACCCGACGGGTGTGGTATCCTCGGCCTCGGAGGCCCACGGTGACCATCGACAACACCCTCACGATGTGGGGCAGCATGGCCGTGCTCGTGGTCGGGTTCATGATGATCGCGAGCCCGAAGGAGCTGCTCGGCAACGCCAAGAGCGTGTTCCTGTTCTTGATGTGCGTGCTGGCGCCGCTGGCCATGCTGTACGAGCTGAACCGGGCCGCCTGCGAGCAAGCCTCGGGGATCGGTCGCTGCTACTTCGACTGAACACCGCCGCGAGCGCCCTGGCTCTCGGGGCGTGCTCGATGCTGTTGAGCACCGACAAGTGGACATTCACCCTGCCCGACCGAGGCTAGCCCCGTCCGCCACGCCGCTGAGGACGGCCGCTCACTCGCACAGGTGGTCCACCACCTCGAGCGCGTCGATCAGGTGCGTATTGGTCAGCCCGCCGGTGGACGCCGTGAACCCGACCCACCCGGTGAAGTCCCAGTATCCAACGATATCTTCGTCGATATAGGGCACCCCGTCGATCGTCACGTACACGTGCGGCGCGTTCACCTCCACATGCATCGTATGCCAGCCCGTGTCCTCCATCTCGGGCAGCGCGGCCCACGCCATCGGAGCGTCCTGGTCGCCGTCGAAGCTGAACGCCACGTGGTCGGCCCCGGTCGGGTCCCAGCCGTTGAAGTAAGTGTCGACCTCGATGCTCCACCCGGGCAGGAACAGCCCCGAGCAGCCCACGCCCTCGCCATAGCCGAGGCAGCCGCCGTCGCCGCCGAGGGTGCGCATCGTGCGGCCCGTGTCGAGCATGGTGAGCGAGAACCCGTCCGCGCCGCTGCCGTCGCCCATGTAGAAGCTGAAGTCGATCTCCACGTCGCCGGCGCTCACGGTGTCGTGGGTGGCGAACGCCGAACCCACCGACGAGCCGATCACCGGGGTGAGCTCGATCCACTCGTTGATCGCGTCCCAGCTGGCCACGCCGGCGAAGGTCCAGTCCTCGAGATCGAGGGTGTCGCCGTAGTACACCTCGTCCTGGCACACGCCCACGACGGCCTGGTCGTGGTTGCCGCAGCTGTCCCATACATCCAGCGTGATCACGTGGTCGCCGCCGGTGCGCGGGTCGGCCCACCGCTCCGCCACCACGCCCGCGCGGTCGGGTGCGCTGTCGCCCACGAAGCCGTCCAGGTCGCTCGACCACTCCACCCGGAGCGATTCGGGCGGGTCGAGGTCGTCACTCACGCGGCCGGTGAGCCACAGATCACCAGCACCCACGATGCTCCCGGGCGCGGGCCCGGAGATCGAGGCGGTGGGCGGAGCATCGGGCGTCGCCACCAGGGGAACGTCGACCCGGGGCTCGTCGGGGTCGTTGCTCATCACCTGGAGGGTCGCGGTTCCGCGCTCGGCGGACAGGTCGAACTCCCACCGGTCGCCAGGCACCAGCACGGGCGGCGGGGCGGGTGCTGCGGACCACCCGAGGCCCACCACCCGGGCGTCGTACAGCAGCAGGTCGCCGCTGCCCACGTTGCGCACGGTGAACCGCTCCTCCGCGAGCGGGCAGGCGATGGCGTCCACGTCCAGCGGGGTGACCTCGATGTCGGGCACGCCGGGCTGCTCGACGGGCACGTCGACGGTGGCCACGTTGCCGCAGGAATCGGTGACCTGGAGGGTGAGCACGTGGGGGCCGAGGCTGCGCGGGGCCGCCCACACCGAGCGCACCTCGCCGTCGGGCGCCGCCGGGTCGGAGGCCACCGCTCCGTCCACATCCGAGCGCCACACCAAGCCCAGGGTCTCGGGCGGGTCCACGTCGTCGATCACCCGGCCCACCAGCTCCACATCGCCGAGCATCGGCAACACGGCGCCGGGGAGTGGCGCGTGCACCTCGACAACCGGCGGGAGGTCCACCGTGGCATCCAGCGGGATCTCGACCCGGGGCTCGTCAGGGTCGTTGCTCTCGATGGCGAGGGTGCCCGAGCCGCCGGAGGTGCGCAGGGCCACGTCCAGCGCGTCACCCGGCGCGAGCTCGAACGGCACGGCTGATGTGGTCCAGTCACCGAGGGCCCGCACGTCGTCCACGATCAGGGTGCCCGTGCCCACGTTGAGCACGGTGACCGATTCGTCCACCGCACCGCACACGCCGGACAGGCCCAGGCGACCGGGGCGCACGTCGATGTCGGGCACACCCACGTCGATGATGTACCGGCGGGCGTCGCCCACGAAGCCGCACTCGTCGTACACCGCGGCCGTGACCTCGTGGATGCCTGGGGAGCGGGGGGGCGCCCAGGTGAACCGGGCGGTGCCGTCGGGCTCGGGCACCACCTCGCCGAGCTCGCCATCCACATCCGAGGTGAACACGACCCACATCGCCTCGGGCGCGGTGGCGTCGTCCCACACGGCCACCTCCAGCTCCACCTCGGCGGCGCCGGCGACCTCCAGGCGGTCCTCGGGCGCGGTCCAGCTGAGCTCCGGCGGACCCTGGAGCGCGACCGCGAGCTCGACGGTGACCACCGGCTCGACCGGGTCGTCACTGCCGATGGACAGCGTGCCCACACCCGCGACGCCGGAGAGCGGGAGCGTGACGGATTCGCCTGGGGCGAGGAAGGCCGGGGCGTCTGCCCC
>JBLFXJ010000470.1:0-5354 GCA_047609825.1 Myxococcota bacterium | reverse complement strand
GCGTGTGGCCGCCTACCACCCTGGGGATGCCGGCGAGGTCTGGCCAGGTCTGGATGCGCACCAGTCCGGCGCGGCGGAACAGCTCCGAGACCTGCCCCGCTTGGCCTGCGCCCACCTCTACGAGCACGCCCCGGGCCGCACGACGGGCCGCTGCAGGGACCAGCTTGCGGTACACGGCGAGCCCATCCCGACCGCCGTCGAGCGCGAGTCGAGGCTCCCACCGCGACACCTCGGGTTGGAGCGTGGGGAGCTGTCGCGATGGAATGTAGGGCGGGTTCGATACGATCCAGTCGACGCGTCGGTCGGGGGGGATCGGCGCGAGGAGGTCGCCACGGAGCACGGCGACGCGCTTGTCCAGACCCAGCTTGGCCACATTGCGCCGGGTGCAGTCCAAGGCCTCGGGCGAGGCGTCCACTGCGAACACGCGCACCCCTGGGCGCACGGCGGCGATGGCGAGGCCCACGGCACCGGATCCCGAGCCGATGTCAGCGACGTAGACCGGGTCATCCGCCTCCGCGATCAGCTCGAGCGCCGCATCGACCAACGTCTCCGTGTCGGGTCGCGGGACCAGCACTCCCGGACCGATCTCCAGTTCGATGGTATGGAACCCCACAGATCCGAGAATCCACGCGAGGGGTTCGCGGCGTCCACGCCGTGCCACCACGGCGCGAAGGCGCTCGAGGTCCGCTTCGTCCAGAGGGCGGTCGTGGGCCAGGTACAGCTCGAGCCGCTTCATCCCGAGCACGTGGGCGAGGATCAGCTCGGCTTCGAACCGGGGGGAGGGGATGCCGCGCTCCCGGAACCACCGCTCGGTGCGGGTGAGCACATCGACGAGGGGAACCAGACTCACGCGTCGCCCAGTCCCTCGGCCTCGAGGAGCTTCGCCTGGTGGGCGGCGGTGAGGGTGTCGACCATCTCGGTCAGGTCGCCGTTCACGATGGAGTCGAGCTTGTACAGGGTGAGGCCGATGCGGTGATCGGTGACCCGGTTCTGGGGGTAGTTGTAGGTGCGGATGCGCTCGGAGCGGTCGCCGCTGCCGACCATGGCGCGGCGGGCGGCCGACTCCTCTGCGGCGCGCTCGGCTTCCTCCTTCTCCAGGAGGCGCGCCTTGAGCACCCGCATCGCCTTGTCTTTGTTCTTGTGCTGGGACTTCTCGTCCTGGCACTGAACGGTCAGCCCGGTGGGGATGTGCACGATCCGAACGGCGGAGTCGGTCGTGTTCACGGACTGCCCTCCCGGCCCGCCTGCGCGCATCGTGTCGATCCGCAGCTCCCGCGGATCGATCACGATCTCAACGTCGTCCGGCTCGGGCAGCACGGCGACGGTGGCCGCGGAGGTGTGGATGCGGCCCTGGGATTCGGTGGCGGGCACACGCTGGACACGGTGGACGCCGGCCTCGAACCGCAAGGCGCTGTACGCCTCGTCGCCCGTGACACTGAGCACGATCTCCTTGAACCCTTGGTGGGTCTTCCCCGTCCCGCCCACCGTGATGACGTTGGTGGACAGTGGCTCGAACCGCAGCCCGCGGGTCTCGCCGAACCGCATGTACATGCGTGCGAGGTCGGCTGCGAACAGCGCGGCCTCGTCGCCTCCTGTGCCGGCTCGCACCTCGAGCAGCAGCGGGCGGCCCTCGTAGGGGTCTTGGGGGAGGAGCATCAGCCGGAGCGCAGCAGCGCTCTCCGCGATGCGCTCCTCCAGCTCGCTCACCTCGTCTCGGACCATCTCCCGCATCTCGGGATCGGTCTCGTCGGTGAGCATGCCGCGAGCGTCTTCCAGCTCCTGCACCGACCTCCGATGGGCCTGCCAGTGCTCTACGATCCCACGGACATGGTTGGATTCACGCCCGAGGTCCCGTCGCTTGGACGGCTGCCGAAGCACGTCTGGGTCCATGAGCTGCCGGTCGAGCACCTCGAGGCGCCGCTCGAAGGCCTCGAGCTTGTCGAACATTCAGCCCTCGGTACCAGCTCAGGTGGCCGGCTTGAACCCGTACTTCTTGTAGAACTTCTCGACCCGTCCCTCGGTGTCCAGGAACTTTTGGGTGCCGGTGAAGAAGGGGTGGCTGGTGGACGAGATGTCGATCTTGACCAGCGGGTACTCTTTACCCTCGTACTCGGTCGTGTCGCGGGCAGACATGGTCGTCCGCGTGAGGAACTCGGTCCCGTTCGACACGTCGTGGAACACGACGAATCGGTACTCGGGGTGGATACCGTCCTTCATGTGAGGCTCGCTCCCAGATGGCTTGTGGGCACCGTAAAACAGGCGGCGGAAGCGCCGCCGGGCCGGGCCCGGAACACCGCCTATTGGCCGGTCGGCACCCTCCTGTCAACTCCTGGGGGGCACTCAGCCTGCGCCGGAAGCTGCGTTGAGGTCATCTCAGCCTGCGCCGGACTGGCTCAGGTCGTCCAGGCTCCGCACTCTACGGCCGTGCTCCGTGGTGCAATACGCCACGAGGGCGGCGCCATCCTCGACGGGATCGCCCGTGAGCGTCGCCCGCCAGTGGGCGCGGCGGCTGCGCTCTTCCGTGTCGCTGATCAATCGCTCGTCTCGCCGTGTGCCGGAGCGATGAACATCGATCGGGGGGCGGATGCCCCGGTCGGCGAGGTCGCGTGACAAGGTCAGCTCCCAGTTCACCACGTCGCGCAGGTCGTCGAGCAGCACCCGATCCATCTGCGAGTCCACGTCGCCCGACACCACGCCGATGATGGTGAGCGAGCCGCCTTCCTCGAGAGCCCTGGCAGCGCCGAGGTAGCGCCGGATTCGGTGGAGCGCCGCGGTATCGACCCCGCCGAGATGGCGTCCGGTCGGGGGCAGCTCTGCGAGGCAGAAGCGCAACAGGCGGGTCAGGCTGTCTACCAGGATCACGGCGTCGTCGCCGCGCTCCACCATCCGGCGGGCCCGCTCGAACACGACGTCGGCCACCTGCACGTGCCGGGCTGGTGGCTCGTCGAACGGTGTGGCGATCACCTCGGCGCCGGTGGCCTTGCGCCACTCGTGGATCTCTTCGGGTCGCTCGCCGACGAGCAGCACCGTGACAGAGAGCTCGTCGTCTGCCGTGAGGGCGTCCGCGAGCAGCCGGAGCAGCTCCACACGACCGGTGCGGGCGGGAGCCACGAGGAGGCCGCGTTGCCCGAGCCCGAGTGGGGCGGCCAGGTCGAGGGCGCGGAGCATCGGGTGGCTGTCGAGATCGATCCGGTCGTCAGGGTAGATCGCCGTGAGGGTGTCGAAGCCGGGCTGCTCGCCGCCGGGTGCCTCCCCGTTGACGGACTCGACGCGGAGGAGGGCGAGGTACCGCTCACCTTCCTTGGGTGGGCGCACGCGCCCGATCACAACGTCGCCCGTCTGGAGCTTGAACCGTCGGATCTGGCTCTGGGAGACGTAGATGTCCTCGGTGCCCGGCAGGAAGTTGTCGCTGGGGCTGCGGAGAAAACCGAACCCCTCGCCGTGCACCTCGAGCACGCCTCTGCCGTAGATGTGGTCTTCGTGTTCGCCGATCGTCTGTGCGATCGCGAAGACCAGGTCGTGACGCCGATTCTGCGGGGTGAACGGCACTCCGAGCGCGGTGGCCCTGGCGCGGAGCTCAGGTAGATCTTCCTGATTCAACGCGGTGAAGTCGACGGTCATGGGGCGGTCCGGGGAGGGAGGAGGGAGCGGCGGGAGCGCTCCGCGGGGAGGGCCGAGTATCAAGGATCCCCGGTATGAGTGTCAACGATCCCCGTCCGAACGCAACAGCCCGAGTAGAGCGGGTTCATCGATCACTTCGATCCCCAGCTTTTCCGCCTTCGCGAGCTTTGAACCCGCCGCTTCCCCCGCCACTACGAAGTCTGTACGTTTGGATACAGAACCGACCACCTTTCCCCCGACGGCGAGGATCTGGGCCTTCGCGTCGGCCCGTGCAAGGGTGGGGAGTGTTCCCGTGAGCACGAAGGTCTTTCCGGCGGCAGGGTGCGCTGCGGCGTCCGGAGACGGGTCTTCCGGGTCACGGGGAGTGCGCTCGGATTCCGGGACACCGGGGAATGACACACCCTGGGCGCGCAGCTGGTCGAGCTCGTCCCGGAACACCGGATCCCCGAAGAACGACAGGACGCGAGCGGCGACCTTCGGCCCCACACCGTGCACCTCGGCGAGCTCATCGGCGGTTGCCGCGAGCAACGCATCGAGCGTGCCGAACCAGCGGGCGAGATCCCTGGCCGTGGCCTCTCCCACCTCCGGGATTCCCAGCGCCGCGAGGCTGTGCTCCAGCGAGCGGGACTTGGACTGCTCGATGGCTTCGATGAGGTTGCGGGCGCTGCGACGCCCGACCCGATCGAGTCCGGACAGCGTGGCGACATCCAGCCGATACAGATCCGAGGGGCGGGTGACCAGCCGGCGGTCGAGGAGCTGCTCCAGCAACCGGGTTCCGAGCCCGTCGATGTCCATGGCGCCGCGGCCGGCAAAGTGGCGGAGGCCCGCGTGGAGCTGGGCGGGGCAGGACAGCACGTTGGGACACCGGATGTCGACCTCGCCTTCGGGGCGCACCAGCCGGGTGCTGCAGGCCGGACAGGCCTCCGGGTAGGCCACCGGCCGCCGGTCAGCGTGCTCGTCGTCCAGCACCACGCAGTCGATCTTCGGGATCACGTCTCCGGCCCGCTCGATGGTGACGGTGTCGCCATAGCGGAGGTCGAGGCGCTCGAGGTGGTCGGCGTTGTGCAGGGTGGCGCTCGTGACCGTCACGCCCCCAACACGGGCGGGTGCGAGCACAGCGCGGGGGGTGAGCTTGCCCGTCCGGCCCACCTGGAACTCCACGTCGACGAGCGTGGTCTGCACCTGAGGAGGCGGGTATTTGAACGCGATGGCCCATCTGGGCGTGCGCGTGAGGAAGCCGAGCTGCGCCTGCATGCGCGTGTCGTCCACCTTCACGACGGCGCCGTCGATCTCGTAGGGGAGGTCGTTGCGCGCAGCGCCGAGCGCGTCCACCTGCTGGATGGCAGCTTCGATGCCGACTGCCACGGCGTTGAGCGCCGAGTTCACCGGCAGTCCCCACGCCGACAGCGCCTGCAGCTGATCGTGGTGGCCATGGGGCAGCTCGGCTCCTTCCACCTCGCCGAACGAGTGGGCGAAGAAGGTGAGGGGGCTGGCGGCCGCGAACGCCGGGTTTTTCTTGCGCAGGGTGCCGGCGGTGGCGTTTCGGGGGTTCTCGAACCGTTTGTCGCCCCGCCCCTCTCGCGCGTCGTTCATGGCCTCGAACGGAGCGAGTGGGAAGAACACCTCGCCGCGCACCGAGATGCGGCTGGGGAGGTCATGTCCGTGCAGCTCGCGCGGGACGGCCCGGATCGTGCGCACGTTGTGCAGGATGTCCTCGCCGACCGCGCCGTCGC
>JBLFXJ010000469.1:0-5411 GCA_047609825.1 Myxococcota bacterium | reverse complement strand
GCCGCCGCCGCCGCCCTGCTCGTGGGCTGTGGCCCCGAGCCCGCCGCGGCACTGCCCACGACAGCTGGGGAACCAGAGCCGAAGCCACCGGCGCCCGAGCCGGCGGCTGCCCCAGCTACCCGCTCGCGCAAGGTCACGGTGACCACGCCGGACGGTCAAGCGGATGGCGTGTTCATCACGCCCGCGACCGGCAAGCACCCCGGCGTGCTGCTGTGGCCGGACGTGGCAGGCCTCCGTCCGGCGTACGTGGAGATGGGCACCCGCCTCGCCGCCGCCGGGTATGCCGTGTTCGTGGTGAACCCGTACTACCGGTCCGCGAAGAGCCCGATCCTCGCCCACTTCGACGAGTGGCGCACCGACGAGGGGCGCGCGCGCATCGCCCCGATGCGGGGCGAGCTCACGGCGGAGGCCATCGCCCGGGATGGCGCCGCCTTCGTCGCCTGGCTCGACCAGCAGCCCGAGGTGGACACGGCGAAGAAGATCGGCACCCAGGGCTACTGCATGAGCGGGCCGTTCACGCTGCGGGTCGGGGCGGCGGCGCCAGAGCGGGTGGGCGTGGTGGCGTCGTTCCACGGCGGCGGCCTGGTGACGGAGGGGCCCGACAGCCCCCACCACCTGTTCGGCACGATGAAGGCGGCCGCACTCATCGCCATCGCCCAGAACGACCACGAGCGCGGGCCGGAGGCGAAGGGGGCATTGGAGTCGGCGGCCGAGAAGGCTGGTCGCACCGTCGAGCTCGAGGTGTATCCGGCGAACCACGGGTGGTGTGCGCTGGATTCGCCGGTGTATGACGAGGCCCAGGCGGAGCGGGCGTGGGGGCGGTTGTTGGCGAGCTATGCGGCGCATCTGTAGGGGGAGATCGGCCGAAGTCGGGTGACGTCGCAGCCCCTCTGGAGGCATTCTTGACATACTGGGGCACCCCGCTCGAGTGAGCCGCGCCCGTCTGCCCGCCGGAGAGACCCATGCACCGCCCACTCCTGCTCGCCGCCATCGCCTATGGCTGCCAGTCGCCCACCCAAGGCCCGACGCCCGGCGATGGACCGACGACCGACCCGGCCTCCCCGTTCACGGTCGAGCCCGCCAGGCTCGTGCTCGGCCCGGTGAGCAGCGGCGAGACCACCTTCGGCGAGTTCACGGTGACCTTCGACGGTGACGAGCCCGTGGTGGTGGATGCGTGGGAGCTCACCGGAGACGCCGGGTTCACCGTGGTGTACGGGCCCGCCCTCCCCGACGATCTCGCACCGGGCAACCGGATGTGGTTCGACCTGGCGTACACGCCGCCCGACAGCGCCCTGGTGGAGGCCTCCGCCCAGGTGACCCTGTCCGGCGACGCGGCCGGGCTCCCCCTCACCGTGGACCTGCGCGGCCTGTGGTCGGTGCCCGCCGCCGACGTCTCACCAACGACGCTGGACCTGGGCAGCGCGATCCCTGGCGACGCCGTGGCCGGCCAGGTCACCCTGTCCAGCGTGGGCGATGGCACCCTGGTGGTCACCTCCATCGCTGTGGAGGGAGAGGGGTTCGGCGTCACGGCACCGGCACTGCCGCTCCGCTTGGATCCTCGCGATTCGCTCGACCTCGACCTGTCCTTCCTGCCCGCTCGGTTCGGGCCCGCGGAGGGCGCCCTCGTGGTGCACACCACCGACCCCGCGGGCCCCCTGCGTGTGCCCCTCACCGGAGCCGGGGAGTACGTCGAATCCGCCACAGTGGAGTTCACAAGGTCCTACCGCCGCGCCGATGTGCTGTTCCTGCTCGACACATCTGCAGCGATGGACGGCGTGCTCCAGCCTCTCGCCAGCGCCTTGGTGGACGTGGCCTCCGACCTCGGCGGCATCGTGCCCGACGTGACCTACGGCGTGGCGACGTTCACCGACTACCCGGTGGCGCCGTTCGGCGAGCCCGGAGACCTCCCGTTCGAGCTCAAGAAGCAGCAGAGCAACGACTACTCCCTCCTGGCGGCGGAGCTCGGGCTCCAACGTGCGGCGGGCGGCGGCGACACCCCCTCTGCGGCGTGCGAAGCGCTGGTGCAGGCCGCACTCGGGGATGGCTACGACCTGGCCTGCGACGGCGTGTTGGACGACGACGACGTGCCCCCGTTCGTCCCGTGGCGCGCCGACGCGTTCGGCGGGGTGGTGCCAGGGAGCTTCGATCCCTCCGTGCCGGGAACCGGCGGGAGGGGCGGCGTGGGCCTGCGGGACCGTGCGCAGCCCGTGATCGTGCTCGTGACCAACACCACCCTCCGCAACCCCGACGAGGACGGCGCACCCGGCGGCTGCCCCGCCGAGCCGAACTTGGCCGACGCGGCGTCGGCGCTGGGCACTTTCGATGCCAAGGTGGTCGGGATCAACGCGGCGCCGGGGGGCAACGCCGAGGGCCGCGCGAGTCTGGAGAGGCTGGCCATCATGACCGGCTCGATGGCCATCCTGGACGAAGGCGGTGTGCTTCGTGAGCCCGCCGTGGTCGACTGGGAGGGCACCCCGGAGGGCGCGCCCGACATCGCCGGGATCGTGGCGCAGTTGATCCCGGACGCCGTGTTCGAGTCCGTCGCCGTAGAGGTGGACGACCCAGGTGGGGTGGTGCTCTCGGCCACGCCGCTAGAGCTCGGGCCGGTGACCGCCGGAGAGCCGTGGCCCGTCGAAGTGGAGTTCGCAGGGAGGGTTGTGGGCGAGGAGTCGCCGGAGACGGTGACCGTGACGCTCACCTTCATCGCCGACGACAGCATCAACCTCGGCAGCCAGAGGGTGTTCGTGGTGCCGAACGCGGACTGACTGCGGCTTCACACCGCCGTCGACCCAAGCGCGCACGCTCAGCGGAGAGCCAGCGCGATGCAGGCGCCCGCGCCGGCGCACCACGGAGCGCGCGCCAGGTCGGTGGGTCCAAGACCAAGGACACGCGCGCGACAGGAAATCGAATCGCGGAGCAGGGGTTGGGGGGCCTCCCCGCTGAGCATCGCCAGTAGCCACGGCGCGGCGACGTCACGCGACGACCACTCGCCGAAAGTGCCAACCGCGAGGCTGGCGGAATGGCACCGGGGGTCGCTGGTCAGGATGTCAAGAATATACACTTGAGCACATTCCATGGAGCCCTCTATGCGCTGGTCCACTGCCATCCTGACCCTGATCCTGCCCGCCCTCGCAACCGCCGCCCCGACCCTGTCGATCGAAGGCGAGTGCCCCGGTGGGGCCGACATCAGCATCGGCGCGATGACCGCCGGCGGGCAGGTCGCGTTCCTCATGTCCACCATCGGTGAGGGCTCGAACGTGGTGCCCGGCGGCGCCTGCGCCGGCACCGTGACCGGCCTCGCGGGCGCCCGCATGCCGTTCAAGCTCACCGACTTCGACGCCGACGGCGCCATCGCGATGAGCCCGGTGCTGCCCGACTCCGCCTGCAGCGCGTTCGTGCAGGTCCTCGACCTCACCACCTGCGAGCTCTCGCCCGTGGTGGACATGAGCACGGTCGGCGCGGTTGGCTGCGTGCCCAGCGGCGCCCGCGCACCGTTCGATACGCTCGGGGTCAACACTGCGAGCGGTTGCTACGACGGCAACCTGTGCCACGACGACTACAGCTTCAGCCCGGACGGCGCGCAGAACTTCCAGGCGTTCGGCGAGCAGGCCTCGTGTACCGGCGCCCCGACCTGTGTTGAGCATGTCGCTATCAGCACCTACTCGGGCTCGACCTCGGTCTGTCAGGGAGATGTGGACGTGCTCTGTGACGGCGAATGGGTCGGCCTGCTGAGCACCCGTGGCTTCGCCTGTACCGGCAGCGCCATGGCGAGCGGCTGCCAGATCGACTTCGAGCCGCGCATGTGCTCGGAGATCACCATGGAGACGGTCGAAGACGGTGACCTCACCACCGGCTGCTGTGGCGGCATCAACCCCGACATGATGATCTCGGGCTTCAGCGCCTGGTAAGCCGAGCTTGCGGGCCCATCATGGGCCCGCCACTCCCTCAGTGAGCTGCGCGAATGTGCACGGCTCACGGGGCCGAGATGTCGATCCGACGCCAGTCCATCCGTCGTAGGGTAGCGCACGCTGTTGCGCTGGCAGGAGGACGGATGAGCGAGACCGGACGAGAGACCTTCTGGCGCCTGGCCGAGGCCCAGATCGCGGGGGGACGGGCGGAGCGGGGCACGATGATGGGCTCTCAGTGCGTGCGCGTGCAGGGCCAGTTCGCCGGAATGGTGCACAGCAAGACCGGCGAGGTGATCCTCAAGCTGCCCGCTGCCCGGGTGCTGGCGTTGATCGCCGACGACGTGGCCGAACCGTTCCGCCCGAACGGCAAGCTGTTCAAGGAGTGGGCGCTGCTGCCCGCACCCGACGCCGACATGGTGGGCGCCCTGCTCGACGAAGCCATCACCTTCGCCGGGAGCAAGTCATGAGCGGGTTCACGGGGTTCTCAGCCGAGGGATTGCAGCTGCTCGCGTCGCTGGACGGGTTCGACAAAGAGCAGTTCACAGCGAACAAGAAGGCGTACACCAGGCTCGTCGCCACCCCGGCGAAGGCGTTCGTGAGCGCGCTCTTGCCGCGGCTGCAGGCGGCCATCGGGCCCGACATCACGGGCGCCCCGAAGACCAACGGGTCCATCGCGCCGATCAACAACGATCTGCGGTTCTCGCCCGATAAGTCCCCGTATAAGGACCATCTCCTGTTCCGGTTCTGGGAGGGGTCGGAGAAGAAGCTGGCGCCGACGCTGTGGGTTCGGTTGAGCGCCACCCAGCTTGGCTTCGCAACCGGAGTCGGGTTCGATCCGGCGGGGCTCGCCCGGTTCCGCGCGCGGGTCGGCGGACCGGACGGCGAGTCGTGGGTCGCCGCGGTGGATGCCCTGACGAAGGACCACTCTGCCGAGCTCGCGGGCCCGGCGCTGAAGCGGGTGCCCAAGCCGTGGCCGGCGGATCACCCCCGGGCGGAGTGGCTGACCCTGAACAAGGGACTGCAGCTGCGCTGGCCCGAGCCGTTGCCGGCGGACCTCGACGGTCCCGGCCTGGTGGACCTGTGCACGGCGCGGCTCACGGAGTGCTCGGCGGTGCATCGGTGGCTGGTGCAGACGGTGGGCTGACCGCCGCGGACGTGCACGGGGTGGCGGTGTGAAAGGTGAGCGTCTGGTCGTAGCCGAGGGTGATGCCCATGGCGGTGGCGAGGAGCGACGCGCTCTCTACAAGCGGCAGCACCTGGTCGTCCACAGGGTAGGTGCGAACGTGCATCTGGGCGTCCTTCAGCGTGACGCGCAGCGGCCAGGTGCCCACCTTCACGGTGCGGGGCCAGCGGGCCGACAGCTCGGTGGGCCGCAGACCTCCGTCCGGGAAGAACACGGCCAGCTCGGCGCTGGGGGCACGGGCCTCGTCGCGGATCGGCACGTCCCGCAAGAGCACCACGCCGTCCCGGTCCACGTCCCACTGGGCCACCGAGGTGGCGACG
>JBLFXJ010000468.1:0-5437 GCA_047609825.1 Myxococcota bacterium | reverse complement strand
GCCGGCACGATGGCGTCGACCCGCTCGCCTTCGCAGGCCCAGCGGTGGGCGAGCATGCCGCCGTTGGAGAACCCGGTGCCGAGCACCTTCGCACCGCAGACCTTCGGAGAGAGCTCACGAACGAGCTGCTCGAGGTAGGCCACATCATCCACATCGCGCCGGTCGGCCTGGGCCGAGCCGCAGCAGTCGCCGGCGTTCCATGAGTTGGCAAGGCTGCCCCGGCCTTGGGGAAAAACGGCCACGAAGCCCTCATTCTCAGCGACGCGCATGTACTGCGACACGTCGGAGAAGTCGGTGGGCGTGCTTGCGGCGCCGTGCAGTGCCACCACCATGTTCCGCGGGCCCTCGCCGGTGGGCACCCACACGAAGGCCCGCCGCTTGGGGCCCTCCTTCGTGGTGACCTTGAACTGGTACAGGCCCGGCTCATCCCACGCCTCGCACGGGGCCTCGACGTCGGGGAGCTCCGCCACGCAGGCCGCGAGCAGGACGAGCACGACGGGCCTCACAGGCGACCCTCGGCGCGGGCCACGGCGTGGGTGGCGTGCCCCTCGATGATGGCGCCGAAGTCCAGGGTGACCTCCAGGGTGCGGAGCATTGTGTACAGGCCGCCGAGGGCGCGGTGCGCGAACAGCACGTGGCGCGGGATGTGCACCGTGGGCTGCTTGACGAACCGTCGGCCCAACGGCTTCATCTCCTGCATCAGCTGTTCATGGCCCGAGCCGACCGTGAACCGGCCCTTGCGGAAGCTGCGCCCGATGATGTCGCAGAAGTCCCAGATCAGGTCGCCGTCGGCGGGGTTGGTGCCATCCCACGCTCCGAGCTGGAGGGCGGCGGCGAGTGCGGCCTCCCGGTCGTCGTGCTTCGCGGCCAGGGCAGCCTTGGCGTAGGTGCCCATCCAGAACTCGTCGAACCGCTTCACGCAGCCGAAGTCGAGCAGACCCACGCGGCCGTCGTCCTCGAACAGGTAGTTGCCGGGGTGGGGGTCGGCGAG
Organism: Myxococcota bacterium; assembly: GCA_047609825.1. Taxonomy (GTDB): domain Bacteria; phylum Myxococcota_A; class UBA796; order UBA796. The sequence goes on along the minus strand of JBLFXJ010000468.1, from coordinate 4,446 downwards.
CAGGGTGCGGTGGCGGAACAGCTGCCGGTAGTAGATATCCACCAGGGTCTCGCCGGCGCGCTGGCGGGCCTCGCGGGTGGCGCCGCCCTCGAGCCAGGCGTGCACATGCTTGCCGGGCAGGCGGTCCATGGTGAGCACGCGCTGGGTGCACAGCGCCGGGTGCAGCGCCGGCACCCGAACCGCAGGGTCGTCGCGGAACAGCTCGTGGTAGGCCTGGATGTTCGCCGCTTCTTGGAGGTAGTCCAGCTCCTCCTTCAGCCGGAGGCGGATCTCATCGAACGCCTCCTCCACCTCGGCCTTGTCGCGCCGGACGAACCGGCCGCTCAGCAGCAGCGCGCGCAAGGCGAGCAGGTCGGTGTCGACGCCCTCCTCCACGCCGCGGTGCAGCACCTTGACCACCACCTCGGCGCCGTCGTGCAGCTTCGCCACGTGGGCCTGGCCGAGGCTCGCCGTGCCCAGGGGATCCGGATCGAACCAGCGGAACAGCTCCCGCAGCGGCGCCTCCAGCTCCGCCTCCACATCCTCCCGGATGTGGGCGAAGGGCACCGGCTCGGCCTCCGAGTTCAGCTTGGACAGGGTGCCCGCGACCTCGGGGGGCAGGTCCAGCGAGCTGGCGGCCTGGGCGAGCTGCTGCCCGAGCTTCTGGGCCGCACCGCGCATGCGCCCGACGGTGGCGACGATCTGCTTCGCGTTGTCCAGGTGCAGGCGCTCCGTGGCCGCCTTCTTCGCATCATCGTCCGCGAACGCCGTGCGCAGCGCATTGCCCACGTACTTGCCGGTGACGTTGGCGGTGAGGCTGCCGAGCTTGGCGAGTCGGCTGAACCGGCCACCGGACTTGCGGGCCATGCGGGTGCTCCCTGGAGCCCTGGGGTATCGCGCGGGCTACCAGGAGCCATGCTCACGTTTCTATCGATGACCGCGCTGGCGGGGCCGTATGCGGACGGCGTCACGCACCTCCGGGCCGGCCGTGGTGCCCAGGCCGTCGCCGCCCTCACCGCCGCCACGGGGGCCGAGCCCACCCGGGCCGATGCGTGGTGGGAGCTGGGCTGGGCCCAGTGGATCTCGGGAGACCTGGCGAAGGCGGCCGATGCCTGGGATGCCGTGGTGCCGCTGGATCCGGACCGCCCCGAGCTCGGGTTCTGGCGGTCCGTGGCCCGCACCCGGGCGGAGCTGGCGACCGTGGAAGTGACCGACGGGCCCATCCCCCAGGTGGCAGAGGGCCCCACCTTCACCCTCGCGGCGGCCGGTGACACCATGCTCGGCTCCGAGTACACCGGTCGGCTCCCCCCGGGCGATGGCGCGGGACTGCTCGCCGACGTGGCGCCGGTGTTGAGCCGGACCGACCTCACGTTCTTGAACCTCGAGGGGCCCATCGCCGATGACCTGCCCCAGGTGAAGTGCGGTCCGAAGAGCACCTCCTGTTACGCCTTCCGCACCCCCAGCCGGTACACCACCGTGCTGAAGGAGGTCGGCCTCGACATGGCGTCGCTGGCGAACAACCACGCCTTCGACGCGGGGCCGCCGGGGCAGGAGGCGAGCATGGCCGTGCTCGACGCCGTGGGCATCGCGCACGCCGGTCGGTATGGCGACGTGGCCCGCGTCACGGCGGGCGAGACGAAGGTGGCGCTCATCGCCGCCCACTCCGGCGCCTGCTGCCTGAACGTGAACGCGCTGGACGAGGTGCGGGCGGCGGTGGCCTTGGCGGACCGCGAGGCGGACGTGGTGATCCTGTCGTTCCACGGCGGGGCGGAGGGCGGCGGCGCGCGGCATGTGCCGGGCGAGGTGGAGATCGCGTGGGGCGAGCGCCGTGGCGATGTGAAGGCGCTCGCCCGGGCGGCGGTGGATGCCGGCGCCGACCTCGTGCTCGGCCACGGCCCCCATGTGCTCCGGGCGATGGAGGTGTACAAGGGGCGGTTGATCGCGTACAGTCTGGGGAACTTCGTCGGCTACAAGCAGTTCGGGCGCGGCGGCGGGGTCACCGGCACGTCGCTTGTGCTCGAGGTGGAGCTGGCCGCGAACGGGGTGCTCGGCAAGGCCACCATCCATCCGATGATGCTCGACGGCGACGCGGTGCCGCATCCCGACCCGACCGGTGCGGCGTGGGCCCAGATCCGCGAGCTGTCGGCGGCGGACTTCCCCGAGACCGGGGTGAGCGTCGCGGAGGACGGCACCCTGGGCTGGCGGTAGCGGCGGGAGTGGAGGGGGCACCCGGTCGGTCGGAGGTGGTGTCGCGACGGGGGTAAGTGTCTCGGCCTCGTGCGACCGGGCGCCCTGTCGAGTCCCGCGCTGGCAGACTCGGTGCTACCGACACGCGAGTCGCGGAACGGTGTCCGGGTGGGGACAGTTGGAGACATGCTGGCGTGCGTTCTGCGCGACCGAAGGCGCAGTCCGACCGGTTAGCAGGCAAGGGGGGTGGCCGTGCCCGAGCAGTACCGCGGCGAGGATCTGTCGCACTCCGTGCTGCAGCGCCGTCGGAAAGACAACGAGACCCGGCGCGGCGCGGCACTGGACCGGGTCGACGATCTGGCGACCACCCACGAGGCCCTCGGCCAGAACCTCGCGGCGGAGGTCGGCGAGCTCCAGCGGCGGGAGGTGGAGCTCCAGCAGCACGAGCAGACTGCGTCGCAGACCGGGCTGATCGTGGCCATCACACGGCGGCTCACCCCGTGGCGCACAGCGGCCCCGCGGCGGTCGTTCACCGAGGCGCTGCTCGTCCAGTACAACAACGTGAGCACCCGCCTGCGGGAGGCGTCCCGGTTCAGCGACGAGGTGCAGCTGTGTGCGCTGGAGATGCAGCAGGAGCTGGACCGGCTGCACAAGGACCTGGCCGACGCGGTGCACAACCAGAGCGTGGCGCGGTCGCGGATCCAGGAGCTGCACGCCACGCTGGCCTTGCTCGATGAGGATGACGACCTGGGCGACGCCGAGCGCGTGCGGCTGCGGGACCGGGTGACATTCGAACTTCGCACCGAGATGATCACTCTGCAGCTGCACACGACCGCCGCCGAGCAGTGCCGCCAGCACCTGGCTCCGGCCCGGGCCCTGCGGGACACGGTGCTCACGCTCCACGAGCAGATGTCCACCTACGTGATCCAGGCGACCCACACGGTGGACGCGGCCGGGCGCAACCTCCAGGCGCTGGGCAAGATGGCGGATGCGCCGGCGGTGGTGGCGGAGCTGCAGGAGTCCATCGAGGAGCTGCACGCCGCGATGGACGCCACCGAGCACTACATCGAGAGCTCCCGCCGGTTCCTGGCCGACGTGCTGCCCGAGCTGCGCAACCGGATCGAGGCCGCGAACGTGGAGGATGCCACGTTCGTCACCACCCAGCTCGCGCGGCTCGAGGGCGACGTGGTGCGGCTGGAGGATGACACCGAGCTGCGGGCGGCGGCGGAGGCGGAGGTGGATGCGCACCTCGTGGGTGAGGGGTGAAGCTGTCGCCCGAGCGCGCGGGGCCCTATGCCCGGGCTCTGCGGGCGGCGCTGAACGCCCTGGCGCCGAACGAGGACCACGTGCCGCTGCGGGAGGCCGACCGGCACTTGGCTGCGGTGGATCCGGCGGTGTCGGGCGATCTCGTGGGCCCGGCGGAGGTGGACCCGAGTACCGGGATGCCGGCCTTCGCCTGGCTCGAGCGGGTGGTGGCGGAGGCGGCGGCGGCAGAGCGCTCCGACCCGCCGTCGCTGGCCCAGGTGCGGCATGCGGAGTCCCTGGACGCGGCCCTGGGGGCCCGGATGCGGAGCCGGCGGCAGCTGCACCTGCTGCTCGCCGAGGGGCCGGTCCTCCCGCTCACCCGGCTCGTGGTGGCCCTGAAGTGGGTGGGGGAGGGGGCGGTGTGGTCGCTGTCGTACGACCGGCTCGCGCCTGCTGGGTACTGGGTGCGGATCCGGGCCGAGCTGGCCGGCGGTCGGCGGTCGGCGGGGCCGCTGGGGCTGACCAGGGACGGCGTGGCGACCGTAGACGAGACGCTGCAGCACCTGCTCACCCGGCAGTTCGAGACCCGGCTCACCGACCTGTATGACGTGCTCCGGGAGTGCACCGAGGCCGAGCCCGTGCGGCTGTCGCGGGGGTGGCTCGGGCCGTTCTGGTTCCCTGGCGCGGTGCTGCCCACTGGCGTGCCGGCAGCACTCGGCGAGGGCCTGCTGCTGCACGCGGCGGTGGAGGTGCTGTCCCGGGATGTGGCGACCTCGGCCCACCTCGACCCGTGGCGGTCGGCGCCGAAGGAGCGGCTGCCGCCTGGGTATGGCGTGTTCCGGGAGCGGCGGTTCGCGGCGAAGGGTCGGGCCTACATCGCTGCGCGGGAGTGGGCGGAGCGGGCGGGCTTTCGGAACATCGTGGTGCCGATCGGAGCGCAGGGCCGGCGGCTGTGAGCGCGTTCGTCGGCGTGCATGCCCGGTTTGCGTCCGATGGACGCCACATGGTGGTGAGCGTCGTGCATCTGTACGCGAA
>JBLFXJ010000467.1:0-5451 GCA_047609825.1 Myxococcota bacterium | reverse complement strand
CGGGGAGGCGGCGGGGAGGCGGCGGGGAGGCGGCGGGGAGGCGGCGGGGAGGCGGCGGGGAGGCGGCGGACCCGCGCGCCGCGGATCGGGGCGGGGTTGAAGAGGGCCTCGACCAAGGCGTCGACGATCGAGGGACCGTCGTGGGGGGTGGGAATCGATGCGGTGGCGTTGATCATAGCTCTCCAGTGCTGCCGTCGACTGCCGCGCCGAGGAGCGCTACTCTCCGCCATCGGAGCGCAGGAGCGGACGAGAGGGGTGGATGTCCCAGATGCACCGGAGAGTGGCCTTGTGTTGCCTGTCTTCCGCGTGAAGTCTCCCTGGCGACCTTCCTCGTCCCGGCCCCAACACTCGACACTGCCCGTGCTGGCGACGACGGCGCAGACCGTGCCGTTGCCCACCGCGACGTTTCGAACGGCGAGGCCTTCTGGCAGCGCATCATCCGACGGCCAGCACTCCATGACATAGGTCCCCCGGTGGATTCCGCAGGCCCGTCCCGTCCCGGCGGCGATGAAGTCGAACGGTTCCGGGCGGGTCCGGGTCGACGGGGCCGCCTCGGCATCCCGCGCGACTCCCCGACCGCAGAAGTCCGTGAACATGGGTGTTCAGCAGGACTGGCCATCTGTCTGCACGCTGAGGGCGTCGAGCAGCACCGCTCGCGCGCTGGCGTCTCCCGAGCGCAGCTCGAACGTGGCGGAATCCACCGGCCGTCCGGCGAGGTAGTCCGCCATCGTCTCGGCCGTCACGGCGAGCCTGGCGCGCGCGCCCATACTCGACCGCGCCGCTGCGGTGGGTCGCGGGCCGAGGTGGATCTCGACGGTCTCACCCTCCACCGCGAGCTCGACCTCGGTCGGCTCGGCGGCACATGCGCTGGGGGAGCGAGCGAGCACCGCCTGCAGGGCCATCGCGATGGCGCGGATGCTGCGGGGGTGCACGGCGGGGCCGACGCGCTGTTGCCTGGCCCCCCAGAACCCGAGCGCCTCGAGGGTCGGCCGAATCGCCGCCCCGTGTTCGGTGAGCGCGTACTGCGCCGTGCCTCCCGTGCTCACCCGTCGCACCACGCCGTCGTGCTCGAGACGGCGCAGCCGCGTGGCGAGCAGGTTGCGCGGGATGCCAGGGAGCCCGTCGAGCAGCGCGTTGAACCGGGCCGGGCCGCCGAGCAGCTCGCGCAGGAGGAGCAACGTCCACCGCTCGCCCACCACGTCGAGGGCCGTCGCCATGGGGCAGAGCTGGCCGTAGCACTTCCGTTCGGTGGTCATGCACGAACCTATGGTCCTCTATTTCAACTGGCCAGTTTACTTTTTGTACCTGGCCGGCTACCCTCGCTGGGCAACCGAGGGGCACAGGTCCCACTCACTCCAATCGAGAGGTCACCGATGGCACCCGACAGGCTTCCACTCCCCGCGTTCCTCGCCGAGCCCTCCCGCCTCGGGACCGAGATCAGCGTCACCGGCAAGTGGGTCCCTTCGACCCCAGGGGGCTGGTTCCGGCGGTCCGAGGATTCGGGTCGGATGCGCCAGGAGTGGGAGAACATCCACGCAGATGCGGCGGCCGACAAAGGCGTGCTGTCCACCGAGATCAACCACGCGGTGGGCGAAGATGCGGTGCTCGTCCACCACGTGTTCGCGGATGCCGACGCCTTGATCCACTACTTCTCCACCACGGCCACCCAGCACATGGGGGCGCTCAAGGCGGTGGCCACGCCGGAGCTGCACCTGGTGCGCGGCGTCGAGGTGCCTGCCGAAGCCCGCACCGCGATTCAGGCGAAGGCGGTGCCGATCGCCATCGGCGAGCATCTGTACGGGTACGTGAAGGAGGACTACCGGCGCCCCGACCTCGCAAAGGCGATCATGGTCACAGCGAAGTGGACCTGCACACCCGGCGACGAGAGCCACCTCGACGAGCTCGAGCACTGGTGGCAGCGCGTCGGCACCGATGCGCACAGCCTCGAGGAGGGGCTGCTCCGGTTCGAGGCGTACCGGGTGGCGGGCGAAGACGCCCTGATCATCCACGAGACGTTCCGGAACACTGCGGAGCTGCGGTTCCACCTGTCGAAGGGCACCGCCGCCCGGTACAAGAAGGACATCGACCGGATCGCCTCTCCGGATGCCTACTTCTTCCGCGGGCCGGTCTCGTGGGACATCCGCACCTATTCGAAATTCCTCCACCTCCCGGCGACCTACTCCAGCCTGGGCAGCCAGTTCACCCGGCCCGGCGGCTCGATGAGCGAGGGAACGACCGTGGTTCGGTGACGGTCTGTGCGAACCCGCACGTGCCAACGCCGCAGGGCGACAAGAGTGCGTCCGTGCGCGACGCCGAGGCGGCCGGTAAGGGGCGTCGGGCATACGATCTCGCATGCTCTTCCTGCTCGCCGTCGCGCTCGCCTGTGCAGCCACCCCGCCGACCTACATGGGCCGCCCCATCGCCCAGACGATGCACTGGACGGGGGCCGAGTGGTTGGTGCGGGCGACGCGCGAGACCGAGGAGGCCCCCGCGGCCTTGATCGCTGCCTTGGCGCTGGAGCCCGGCGAGACGGCGTGCGACGTGGGCGCAGGCAACGGGTTCCACGCGGTGCGCCTCGCGGCGGCGAATCCGCAGGGGCGGGTGCTGGCGGTGGACATCCAGCCAGAGATGCTCCGGCTGCTACAGGAGCGCGCGGTGGCGGCCGGCGTGTCGAACGTGGAGCCCGTGCTCGGCGCCCAGGCTGGCACGAACCTGCCGGACGGCGCGTGCGACGTGGTGCTGCTGGTCGACGTGTACCACGAGCTGTCGGACCCCGAGGCGATGCACCGGGACCTCCGGCGCGCGACCAGGCCCGGCGGGCGGGTGGCGGTCGTGGAGTTCCGCCAAGAGGATCCGTCGGTGCCGATCAAGCGCCTGCACACCATGACGAAGGCGCAGGTGCACCGCGAGTGGTCGGCCAATGGGTGGACCCTGGTGCGCCAGGTGGACACGCTGCCGTGGCAACACGTGATGCTGTACCAGCCGGCGGGTGGGCCGGATCCGGCCGTGGCGCTGACACCCTGGACGCCAGCGCCAGCCGGGCGCCCCTGAGCGACTGGCCCAACACAGTTGCTGCATCCGAGTGCCCCAGGAAGCCCAGTGCTTTGTCGTCTTCGATGCACTGGACTGGGCCTGTCCACGGCCGCAGAGGACAGCGGGGACGTGGGTTCATGCGGAGAGGCGCCGCCGCAGGAGATCGATGGCCCGGTCGACGAACACCCGGACCTTGGATCGTGATGGGCGGGAGCTTCACCACCGCGAACGTCGCCGATGCCAGCACCACCTTGCCGTCGTCGCGGAGCCGACGGGCCGTGGTCAGCCACGCCCCCGCGCCAGCCGGAGCCGCTCGACGAGGGCCACGGGGAGCCGGATGGCCGCAGCGTCCAGGTGCCGCTCCACCCACCGGGTGGGGGGGACGTGGAGCTGGCCCTCCACTGCGGACAGCGCGTGGCCGGCCAGCGCCGCCTCGCCCGACTCGGCACAAGCGCGGACCAGCGCCGCCGCCGCCTCGAGCCCGTACGGGCTCGGGCCGCCGAACACCGCCCGGATCGCCGCCTCCAGGCCCTGGAGCGCGGCGATGTCCGGCGCACCGGCGAGCAGGTCCACCGTCGCCAGGCCCAGACGCACCCCGAGCACTCCGTACTCGCCCGCTCGGTCGAGCAGCGCCTCGGCCAGGACCAGCGCGTCCCGCGCGGCGTCCAGCTGGCCCAGCTCGACCCGGGCAGAGCCCACCAGCCCGAGCACCATCGCGTGGGTGGCGCCCGCAGCGTCGGTGTCGGCGAGGGCCGGCTCGAGCACGCGGAGGGCCTCCGGGGCACGCTCCAGCTCGAGCAGACGCTCGGCCTCGGGGGTGCGCACCACCCCCGCCCCCACGGCGGGTGCGGAGGTCTGCGCCAGCGCCGCGAGCGCGCGCTCGGCGACGCCATCGGCGTCGGCTCCAGCCCCGGCCAGGCGTCGCTCGAGGAGCTGGCCCAGCAGCAGAGGGTCGCCGGAGGCCTCGGCGTTCGGGAGCGCCGCGTCGCACAGCGCCGCGGCGCGGGCGGGGTCGTCCCGGCGGGACAGGCGCACGTCGACCCGAGCCCGCCACGCGCACAGGTCTGGTCGCGATTCCGCCGCTGTGGCTGCATCGAGCCACGCCAGCTCCTCCTGCACCCGATCGTGCCGCCCGTCGCCCACCCAGTGCACCGCCCGCAGCGCCCGCAACGTCGCCACCCGCCGATCGGTGGGCGAAGCACCGAGCTGGGTCAGGGCGTCGAGCGCGACCTGCAGCGGACGAGAGGGGCGGATGTCCGGGATGCACCGGAGAGTGGCCTTGTGTTGCCTGTCCTCAGCTCGCGGGCCCCGCGGTCCAGGGGCTTGCGGGCGGCTCCGCGAGAGGGCAGGGTGGGTAGCAGTCCGCGAGCCCCTTCTGGGTCACGTCGCTCGGGTCGAGCTCGCTCTCCTGCTCGGCCTGCCCCTCCTCCGCCTCTGGCGCGAGGAACAGCGCGCCGTTCCCGGACTCCTCGCCGAAGTACATCCAGCTCGCGCCGCCCCCTACGGCGCCCGGGTTCAGGTCCTCGTCCTCGAGGAAGCTACGGCGCATGCCGGCGCCGAGCTCCGGCCCGAACTGGTCCCACCCCGGTCCGCTCTTCAGCTCCCCGCCCTCGACACCCGCGGCGCGGGCCGCGTTGCCTTCGGGCCACTGGTTCTTCGCCGGGTCGACCCCAGCCGGACCCGCGTCGGGGGTGCCGACGGATAGGCGGGTTCGGGCCTTCATCTCGCCTCCACCGCGCCACTGTAGTGACCGTTGTGGGCGATCTGTGCAGGAAGCGGCGCGACAAGACAGGCCGGGGTCACGGCGTGAGCGGGGCAGCGCGGTCGCGGCTGTGGCGCTGCCGCAGGCGTACAGGACGGGCGACAAGGCTGGGTGCGGACCCCTCACCTCACCGGCGGCGCAGCGGCAGGCTGGCGAGCCGATGCCGTTGTTGAGGCAGTCGGACGCTTGGCTCGGGCCCAAGAGCGCTGCGAGAGCGGCCATGCACAGCAATGGTCGGCGCATGGTGCGGCCTCCGGGGTCACGGGAGCAGGCGCAGCCCTCGCGGGGAGCGGCGGTCGAGCGCCACCTGAGCCTTACACCTGCTCTTCGGCTCCTCGAGTGGCGACGACGGCCCCGGCGCCCAGCGACACACGCTCGGACCGCCCCTGCACGGGAGCGTCACCGCCGCCGCGTCGGTTTCGCGCTCCCGCCATAGACCCACGTGAACGGCGTTCATCGGCTCACCGTCTCGCTCGCCCCTGCCGGTCCGGGTGGACTCGCCCGTATCGACGACTATTGTGACACGTGTCACAATAGGCGCCTCATTATCCGGTTTCTATCGTGACGTGGATGCTGTGTGCCGACCCTCGATCTCGCCGCCGCCCGCGATATCGCGCTCGCAGACTCAACGAATCAGATGGGGTGGACGAGCTCGC
>JBLFXJ010000466.1:0-5465 GCA_047609825.1 Myxococcota bacterium | reverse complement strand
CTATGAAACGTGTTCCATCGGGGTTTGCCTGCATGCTCGAGTCCGCCCGTCACACCGTTCGTCGCGCCCGTCGCCGCGTCCAGCGGGTCGCACTCGGAACCGTGCTGCCTCGACGGGCCTACATCCGGCATCCCGACTCGGTCACAACCCGGGGCGCCGAGGTCGACCCCGCCTCAGTGGGTCTGGACGCCGCCGACGTGGAGGCGATCTGGGACGCTGTCGTCCAGTACTACCGGATCGGCCTGCAGCCGGCGCTCTCGCTGTGCATCCGTCGCCATGGCGAGGTCGTGCTCGACCGGGCCATCGGCTTCGCCCAAGGGGCCGGTCCCGATGACGCGCCAGACGCCGAGCGCGTGCAGGCCACCCCAGACACACTGTTCAACCTGTTCTCTGGGTCCAAGGCGGTCACCGCCACGCTGGTGCACGCCCTGGCAGACGATGGCATCATCGACCTCGACGCGCCGGTAGCCAGGTACCTCCCTGGATTTGGCAAGCACGGCAAGGATCGCATCCTGGTGCGCCATGTCCTGTGCCACCAGGCCGGCCTCCCGGAGACACCGGCTGACGCCATCGATCTCGACCTCCTCGACGATCACGATCGCCTCGTGCGCATCCTCGGCGACCAGGTGCCCCTCACCGCGCCGGGAGAGGAGGTGGCGTACCACGCCGTCACCGGCGGATTCCTGCTCGGCGCGATCATGCGCGAGGCCACCGGCGAGTGCCCCCGCGCGCTGCTTCGGCGTCGGCTGCTCGACCCCCTCGGCATCGACAGCCTGTCGTTCGGCGTCGACCCCTCCGACCTGCCCAATGTGGCCAGCGAGGCGTTCACCGGGCCGCTCGCCCGCGCGCCGTTCTCCACCTGGATGAAGCGCAGCCTCGGCATCCCGTTCGAGGACGCGATCGCCATCGCCAACGATCCCCGGTTCCTCACCGGCGTGGTGCCGTCCGGCAATGTCATCGGCACCGCCAACGACGCGAGCAAGTTCTTTGAGATGCTGCTCCGCGGCGGCACCCTCGATGGCACCCGCGTGCTCTCACAGGGGGCGCTGGCCCGCGCGCTGGCGCCGCAGAACGACGGCCGCCAGCAGGATCGGATCATCAAGCTGCCCATCCGCTACGGCCTCGGGTACATGCTGGGCGATGAGATGGTGAGCTTCTACGGGCCGGGCACGCCCGCCGCTTTCGGCCACCTCGGGTTCACAAACGTGCTCGCATGGGCAGACCCCGAGCGCGACATCTCCGTGGCGCTGATGAACAACGGCAAGCCGTTCATCACGCCGGAGCTGGTGGCGTGGATGCGGATCATGTGGACCATCGCGGCCCGCATTCCACGTCGACGGGGCCTGCTCGTCGCGGCCTGAGCGCTCCTGCGGAGTGGCGTGTCGCCGGTTACCGGCGGCGCCACCGCAGGAGGAGTCATGTCTCTCGACCACGAGCGCGCCGTTGCCATCGATGCCGTCGTGAAGGCCAGCCGCGTGTGCCTAGCCGTGCAGCAGCGGCTCGTCGCCGGCACCACGCTCGAGAAGGGCGACAAGTCGCCGGTCACGGTCGCAGACTTCGGCGCACAGGCCATCGTCAGCCACCTGCTGGCAGACGCCTTCCCGGCGGTGCCGCTGGTCGGTGAAGAAGACGCCGCCGCGCTCCGTGAGCCGTCGAATGCGGCGCTCAAGGACAAGGTGTGCGCCGCTGTGCGGGCGGTGCTGCCCGAGCTGTCCGACGCCGCCATCCTCGATGCCATCGACCGAGGCACCTACGGCGGTGGCGGCAGCGGGCGCCACTGGACCCTCGATCCGATCGACGGCACCAAGGGCTTCCTACGCCTCGACCAGTACGCTGTTGCCCTGGCGCTGATCGACGACGGCGAGGTGGTGCTCGGTGTGCTCGGCTGCCCGAACCTTCCGGTGTCCGCTGCGGATGCCGACGGTCCTCGCGGCTGCATCTTTGTCGGAGTGCAGGGGGAAGGCGCGTTCCAGCGCACGCTGGACGACGCCACCGAGACTGCGATCCGGGTGACCGACATCGCCGACCCATCCCAGGCGAGCTTCTGTGAGTCGGTGGAGAAGGCCCACAGTTCCCATGGCCACAGCGCCCAGATCGCGGACCGGCTCGGCATCACCGTGCCCCCGTTCCGGATCGACAGCCAATGCAAGTACGCCGCCGTCGCCCGTGGCGATGCGAGCATCTACCTGCGGCTGCCCACGCGCCCCGGCTACGTGGAGAAGATCTGGGATCACGCAGGCGGGTGGCGGGTGATCGTCGAGGCCGGTGGCAAGGTGACGGACGTGACCGGAGCGCCGCTGGACTTCGGGCTCGGGCGAGGGCTGGCGAACAACCGCGGTGTCATCGTGACCAATGGCCATGTGCACGACGCGGTCCTCGAGGCGGTCGCCGCGGTGCTCGACGGCTAGCCATGGCCCGTCCGGTCACCCTGTGTTCGAATCGAACGGATTCCAGTTGTTTCACCGGTGGTCATCCGGGGGCATGGCACCTATTGTCAGCGCACCTCCGGAGGAACTCACCATGCGTATCGCCCTTCTGCCCCTCGCTCTGCTCGCCTGTGCCACCTCGGGTCCGGTCGACTCTCCGGCCCTGGAGTGGAGCCCGGATGCGCACGACGCCCAGGCGGCGCCGTTGTTCCTCGGCCTCGACGCACCCGCGGCCGTGATGGAGGGAGAGCGGCTGGTGCTGACGGCCCTCGGGGGCGCGCCCGGCGACCGGATCTCGTTCATCTACAGCCTCTCGGGCGCTGGCGAGACCTGTCCGCCCGCGCTGGCGGGCGGTTGCGTCGATCTACGCTCGCCCAAGGTGTTCTCGACCGTGGCCACGAACGTGGACGGTGCCGCATCGTTCGGCGTCACGGTGCCGGTCGGTGTCGCGCCAGCGCGCCTGTTCGTGCAAGCGGTCTACGTGGACGGCATCGACACCGTGACCAGCGGCGTGGTGCCCATCGACATCTCGCCGATGGTGGTCGAGGAGTACCTCCCGGTCACGCGGATGCTCATCGGTGGCTACATGGGCATCGATCCGGCCGGGAACATCACGTCGGTGGAGCAGGAGGGGATCACCTTCCCCAGTCAGTTCCGCATCCGCCTCGGCGTCGATGAGTGGACGGGCGACGTGGAGGCCGTGGACCAGTACTGCTCCATCACGTACAGCTTCGACGGAAGTGCCCAGGCCCCGTGGGACCCCGAGATGTCGTGGGGGGCGCTGCTCTCCCTCGCCGATCCGGCCACCGACTGCGTGCTCGACCCCGCCACGTTCGGCGACCCCATCACCTACTTCGGGTCGCTGCCGTATCGAATCGCGTTCGGAGTCCCGTCCGATGTCACCAGCGCGTGGCTGTCGGACGTGCTCGCGGATCCGGCGGTCGAGGCGCTCTTCGGTGGCGGGAAGATCGACACCGGCGCGCTCGCGGGACTGCAGTACGATTACGTCTACACCCTCGGCTACGAAGTCGATCCGGCCAGTATGGAGTTGGCCTTGGACGCCGCGAATATCTCGCCGGTCGACTTCGTCGTGGGCGACCGGCTGCGCACCGGATTCTACACGTTCGACGACGCGTTGTTTCTGCCGATTCCTTGAAATTCTTCATGGAATCGACGTTCGCGCTACGGTCCTGACAGGGTCGCGACATTCTAGCTACTGGCCACTCGTACAGAGATGGCGGTATTGTCGTAGGGTCCACGGCAGCATGTCACGACCTGTCTCGCACCGACGGAACCGCAATGCAGCAACTCCCGTTCCTTCTCGGCCTCGCACTCGCGTTGCCAGCCTCGGCCCAGGAGCCCGCCCAGGGCTTCGACGCCCATGGATTCCACCTCGCCGCGCATGATGGCGACCCCCGCGACCCCATCTCCGTGCAGCGCGCAGGGTCGCTCACACAAGGTGACTTCTGGGTCTCGGGTCTCGGCGAATACGCCAGCTCACCCCTGTTGTTGTCGTCAGAAGACGTCGTGTCGGGAGATGTGACCCGCTCCGCCGAGGTCGACAACCTCACCGCACTCAACCTGTCGCTCGGAGCTGCGGCCCACGAGCGCGTGCGGTTCGACCTGAACGCGCCGCTGTTCCTGTACAACACGGACGGCACCGGCAACAACGGGCCGCCGACGTTCGGCGACATGCGCCTGTCCACGATGATCATGGCGCTCTCGCCGGATCACGAGGACGGTGGCGCCGGCATAGGCGTGGTCGGCTGGCTCGACCTGCCCTCTGGCGCCCCCGCCCGCTTCCTCGGCCAGCGCACAGTGGCTGGCGGCTTGAAGCTTGCCGCCACCTACGAGGCCGGCATCGCCACGCTCAGCGGCGACCTCGGCTTCCAGGCGAACCCTGGGATCGAGCTGCAGAACCTCACGGGCAGCGACACGCTCCTGGCCGGCCTTGCGGTGGGCGTGCTCGCCACCGACGCCGTCGGGGTCACGGGCGAGGTCGTGTTCGCGCCGCCGCTGGAATCCAACGTGATCCAGGGTGCGGCGTTCCCGGCCGAGGGCATCCTCTCCATGCGCTACCGGGATGCGTCCGGCGGCTTCCTCACCGTAGGCACCGCCGCGGGTCTCTCCGGCGGCGCCGGCGTCGCGGCCTGGCGCTTGTTCGTCGGCGGCGGCTTCGGACGCATCCAGGGCGGTGCGGCGAAGGTCGTGGAGCTGTGCCCCGATGGCCAGCCCCCGCTCGCCGACCGCACCCTCGAAGACGGCTGCTACAGCCCGCTGACCATCGTCGCCACGCTGGACGGTCGGCCCCACCCGGCCGAGATGAACATCCTCGGCCCGAGCGGCGCGGCACGCGACAACGCAGGCCCGGCCGGTGTGTCGCTCAAGTCGCTCCCCGGAGAGCGGTGGTCCGCGGTGGCCACGTCAGGCGCCTGCCTGGCGGGCGAGGGCGAGGTCACGACCCGCAACGCGGCCAACCGCCTCGAGGTGCCGCTGAAGGGGCTCCGCGATGCCACCTTGGTGCTGCGCGTGGTCGACCCACAGGGGGCTCCGGTTCCAGGTGCCGTGGGCCAGTGGACCGGGTCAGACCCGTCCTGCTACCCCGGTCCGCAGACATCCGCGGTGGACGGCACCATCGCCCAGCAGGTCGGCGGCGGCACGTATGGCCTGAAGGTGCAGGCGGGCGGCTACCAGCCGTTCGAGAGCACCGTGCAGGTGGCGAAGGCCGAGACCCGCGAGATCACGGTCGTCCTGCAGCCCACCCGGGTCGAGGTCACCAAGGAGAAGATCGTCATCCTCGACAAGGTGTACTTCGAAACCGCGAAGGCGATCATCAAGCCCGCGTCCTTCGCTCTGCTGGATGAGGTCGCTCGCACCATCCTCGACAACCCCGACATCGGGCGCGTCGAGGTTGCGGGCCACACTGACAGTCAGGGCAGCGACAGCTACAATCAGGGCCTGTCGCAGGATCGGGCGGCATCGGTCCGCAGGTACCTGATGGACAAGAGCGTGTCGGCCGACCGGCTCCTCTCGCGTGGC
>JBLFXJ010000465.1:0-5467 GCA_047609825.1 Myxococcota bacterium | reverse complement strand
ACTGGAGTCGACCGACGACGCCTGCGCGCTGCAGGGCATCCACGCCGCGTTCCTCGGCGGCGATTTGCGCTCGCTGTGGCTCGCCGCTGTGGCCTCGCCGCAGTTCCGCACCCGGCAGACGCCATGAGGCTCTCCCGTCGGCGGTTGATCCAGTCGCTCGGTGCGGCTGCCCTGCTCGGTCGCACCGGCAGCGCCCGGGCCGAGGTCGGTGTGGCCAAGCGCATCGTGTTCTTCTACATCCCCGACGGCGTGGTGGGCATCGGCGAAGACGGCTCGCCGTCCGAGTGGCACGCATCGGGAACCGAGCACGACTTTGTGCTCAGCCACGCCACCCAGCCGCTCGTCCCGTGGGCGGACCGGTGCCTGTTCCTGAACAATCTGTTCCTGGGCACCGAGGACTCCCACGAAGAGGGCGCCCGGATGCTGCTCACCGGTCGGTTCGGCGGCTACGGCCCCTCGATCGACCAGCTGCTGGCGCGCACGGTGGGTGCCGGCGACCCGTGGCCGCTGCTGTACCTCGGCGCCCAGTCCTCCATCGATCTCGCCGACCACCACTGGCTGTCGTTCCCCACTGACGGCGAGCACCGCACCGTACCCCCCGAAGACGACCCGAGGCGCGCGTTCTCGCAGCTGTTCGGCGGCATGGACCCTGCCCCCCTCCGCCGGCGGCGCTCGGTGCTCGACCTGGTCACGCGGGATCTCGCCGACCTCCGCGGGCAGCTCGGCGCCGTGGAGCGCTCCCGCCTCGACCTGCACACCGACGCGGTCCGGGAGGTCGAGAACCGGCTCGACGGGCTGCCCGGGTGTGATCCGGTGGTGGACCTGTCCGGCATCACCGACGACGGGCTCGCCAGCCCCGAGGCCTTCCCCGCCATCCTGCGTGCCCAGACCGAGAACATGGTGCTCGCCATGGCGTGTGGGCTCACCCGGGTGGGACTGCTCCAGGCATCGCACCACACCAGCCTGATCGTGATGGATCGTTTCGTCACGCCGCCGGAGGACCCCGCCGGCTGGGGTCCGTTCCGCGACTACGAGTACGACGCGCACACGGCCTCGCACTACGGGATGGTGCGCGACGCCACGACCCAGGCCCGGTACGCCCACTACCGGGCGGGTCGGGTGTGGTACGAGGAGCAGCTCGCGTACCTGCTGTCTCGGCTCGCCGAGATTCCAGAGGGGGACGGCACGATGCTCGACCATTCGCTGGTGGTGCGGGTGTCGGAGGTGAGCGACGGGCAGACCCACACCCACACGAACATGCCGTTCCTCGTGGCGGGAGAGGGCTGCGGTGCGGTGCGCTCCGGGCGGTTGCTCGACGCCGCGGGCGGGGTTCACTCCGATCTGTGGATTGCGCTGGCCCAGGCCATGGGGGCGCCGGTGTACAGCTTCGGCGACGGCGGTACCCAGCCGCTGCCCGGCGTGCTGGCGTAGTCGCCTCACCGCTACCCCGCTTGCTGTTATCGTCCGGTGCGCCCGGAGCTCCCATGACTGCCTGGTGGATCGCAGCGGCCTTCTTGCTGGTTTGGATTGTCGCCGAGGCGAAGACATCCCGCCCGGATGGCACGCTGTGTCGCGTGCATCCGTATCGTCGTGTGTTGGCGTTCATACTGCCTACTCGTGACGCCTCGACTGTGTACTTCGACTCGTACGTCGACGCCGAGGCGCTCTTGTCGTACCTCGACGAGGCGGGGCCGGCGTTCGGCGCCAACGTGACGCACGCGACCGTGGCGGCGGTGGCCACCGGGCTGGCCGAGAACCCCCGGATGAACCGCTTCACCTCGGGGTATCGGCTGTACCAACGCCGCGGGCGGTGGATCACGTTCTCCATGAAGCGAAAGCGGATGAACAAAGAGGCGAAGGTCTCGGCGGTCAAGCTGGAGATGCGGGACGACGACACCTTCCGCACGCTGTGCGAGCGCATGGGCGGGCACATCGAGGTGGAGCGTTCCAACAAGAAGACGTACGCCGACAAGGAGTTCCAGCTGTTCGAGCTCCTGCCCCGGCCCGTGTTCTGGATCGCGGTGCGCGCGCTGCGCTTGGCCAACTACTACAACCTCTTGCCGGCGAGCTTCATCGAGAGCGATGCCATGCACACGTCGGTGTTCGTGGCGAACCTCGGCAGCCTCGGCATGGGCGCGGGCTACCACCACAACTACGAGTGGGGGACGTGCCCGCTGTTCATGATGGTGGGGCAGATCGAGGAGCGTGTGGTGCCGTGGAACGGCGAGGTGGCTGTCCGTCGCACGCTGCACCTCCGCTACACCTACGACGAGCGTATCGACGACGGCCTCACGGCGCGGTTCGGCATCGAGACCGTCAAGCGCGTGCTGGAAGATCCGCGAACCTTCCTCGGCTGCCTGGCCGAAGATGGCTCCGACGCGCGGCGCCTGTCGGAGCCCACCTCCGAGGGCCCGACGGTCCCCGTCGCCGGCGGCGCAACCCCCTGAGTCTCGGGCAGGGTGACAGGCACACGTGAGGGCGGTCCCAGTGCCTGGACCAGGAGCACGGGGGAGGGTCCGGGCTGGTGGTGCCGCGGTTCGTGCGGAACCGCTTGGGTGGTCTGGGTTGCGAGAGGGGACGCCCCGTTCACGCCCAGGCCCGGCCCGTGATCACAGCAGCGGCGAGTAGCTGAGCACGATCGAGTCGCCGACCGCGGGCAGGTAGTCGACGAACTCGACGGCGCCCACATCGTCGTCCCACGCCCAGGTGCTGTCGTCGATGTCGATGAGCGTGCCGTCTTCCAGCTCGACCATCACGTCGAGCGTTGCGAGGTCTGGCGCGAGGGTGGGTGCGAACAGCTGCCGTGGGAACGCATCCGCGATGCCGACCACGAGCCCGCCGAGGTCGCTCCGGATGTCGACGCGCACGCCGTCGGTCTGCTGGGCGTAGCTCACGTAGGTGAACCCGGCTTCCGCGTCGCCGAACGGGTCCACCACCCCGTCTGGGAACACGGCCGCGTGGGCCACGGCGCCCTGCTCTCGGAGGAAACGGACGAACCCGTCGGCCGTGATCGGGTCGTTGGTGGAGCGATCGTCCTCGTCAGACACAAAGACCACGTGCAGCTCGCTGTCGTCGCGCAGGAACCCTGCGTTGGCGCCGTCCTGGTTCAGCTCGAGCGCCGTGAAAGCTGCCTCCCGTCCGCGCTCGACACCCGAGCCCCCCCAGCCCAGAACGGCCATCGACTCGAACGTCGCCGCGGGGTTGGGCGTGTCGCGGTCCAGGAACGTGTGCCCGTCTACCGACCGGAGGTGGCCGCTTTGGTTCGGGTTGTCCATGTCTGTTGATACCACGCCGATGTGCCAGTCAACCGGGCTCGGCTCGAGCAACGGCACACACGTGCGCCTGTGACGGGCCACGCTGCTCCCCCGTGAGGGTCTGAACCGGCGGATCGGGTCCCGGGAGGGCCCCGCTGTGGGGTGTGCGGCGGCTCGGCGAGAGGGTAGGTTGTCCGCGATGCAACGACGAGCGGCCTTAAGCCACCTGTCCTCTGAGATTGCACCCGGACGCGAGGGTACGATAGGCTATCTAGCCTTACTAGAGTAGATTAGATTACCTTTAGCTTCAGGATGGAAGTACTTTGGTTCGCTTGATGTTACACACAATCGGACTTCTGGTTGTTGGGCATGACGCGCGCGCCGAGTGTGGGGGGGGGCCAGAGCCCGAGCCTTGCCCGGCTCCCGCCTGCACCTCTTGCGATGTCACCGTCGATGCTGACGAACGGCGTGTCGAGTCAGGAGGATTGGAGTCTGTCTCGGTGACATTCACGAACACCAGCGCTTCGTCGTGCAAGCTGGTATTCGACGTGACTGAGTTGTACAGTCCGGACAGTCTGGTCTTGTCTGTTACACCCGCAGACATTGTACTCGCGCCAGGTGACGCAGTGGTCGTCGACACCACCATCTCCCACGATGCTTCCGGTTCTGCGTCGTGGAACAACATCCTCCGCGTCGCTGGCGCCGCACACCCGTCATGTCGCCAGGACCTTACTCTGTGCGTGGTCCCGACTGGCGAGGCCGTGGTGGAGCAGACGTGGGGACATTCGCTCGGCAAGCGCTCCGTCTTCCACTATGGAGGCAATCTGCAGCCCGGCTCGACGACCTTCGCGATGGGTCGCAACGTCCGGGAGCGACCTGGCACAGGCTCTGCCAGCGATGGTTGCCACCAGAACGTGATGGAGCATGGTGTTGTTCCGCCTTTTTCCCCCGCCAGCCTCAGCGACGATCCCGATGTGGGAGGGCCCTCAACATGGACGGTGAAGGCCGACCTCCACAGATGGGGGGGGCCGAAGTGGGACGGCGTCGGCTTCTACGAAGCGGCAGTGACCTACTACGCGCAGCAAGAGGCAATCCTCGGTCACCTCGACGCCGACGGTGACGGGTTGATTGACCCGATCCTTCCGTGTAGCTACGTCACGCCACAGGAAATGCAGATCGAGTGCCCCGATGGCTTCGCGCCCTATGCGGACGAGCTTCTCAACGCGGCCATCGCACCGGGTCCGATACTGGACCCTTGCCCCGACCCCGCCTTTGCCAAGTGCATGAAGGCGCAGGTGATGGCACAACGGCACGACATCGCGCACCGGCACCAGCGACCGGTTTTCGTCAATGTTCCTTAGGGAGGATTCATGACTCTATTCTTGTGGATCGCTTGGAGCTCGCTGGCCGGCGCAGTTGAAGTGCAGGCGAGTTCGAATCGTCCCGTAATGCAGATTGCCAACCAGGTCACCGAGACCTGCGGATTCCCCGTAGCGGCAGAGGAGGGACCCGTACAGCTGCCCGAAGGGGCCCATGTGCGTGCTCGACGGACGTTGAAGCTTGAGATCGACTGCACCGACGGAGCCACCGTCGCTGCGAAGCGCATCGTCGATGCGTGGAACGCGCTCCCGGACGTACGCGAACGCTATGCGGTGTCGGCCCGACCCAAGGGTGCCTCTGTCCAGGTCGTGTCGGTCCTTCAGGGCGACCGTTGGGTTCCGACCCTCCCGCTGTTGGACACGGCGGTGCACATCGCCGCTGGTGATTACGCTCACGGAGAGCTGCGGGAGATCATCGAACACAGCATGGAACAGCGGCCCGATGTCGTTCATGCCAGCCTGATGACGGAGGTCATGGACCGCCCATTGACCCTCGACGCGGCGCTGGACTCCGTTCGCCCGTTGTTCGATCAGATGCTCGCTGAGCGCAACGTCTACTTCTGGGTTGGGTACGACCCCCATGGCCAGACGTTCTTTGTGAACGCGCAGCACATCCGCCAGTCCGCGGACTGACGCGCCAGTCCGCGCCGTGGTGTCGGTCGCCGGCAGTTCGACAGGCCGCGGGAGCCCGATCGGTGCCAACCAGCGAGGCGGAGGCCGAGGGAGGTCCAGCCCCGTCGCGGTCGGAGCGGGTGGACCGACGCCACCGCCGGTGGGTGGCGCGCTGCGCGGGGTTGGAGGTGCACGCGGGCGTGAGCGTTGCGGCGGACGACC
>JBLFXJ010000464.1:0-5491 GCA_047609825.1 Myxococcota bacterium | reverse complement strand
CTGGTGCTGGAGGGGCGGTCGCTGGCCGAGGGGCGGGCGGTGCTGGCGGCGGAGCGGGGCGTGGAGCCTGAGGTGATGGACGGGCTGTGGCCGACCTGGCGCCGACACCTGCAGCGGGCGCTGTGGACGGACGCGAGCGCGTAGCTCGTGCGACCAGGCGCTGGCTCAGCCCGCCGAGCGCTCGTGCGGGTACTCCGCCGCTCGCCCCTGGAACGACAGGATCCGCGGGTTCTGCACCACCCCCTCCCGGATCTCGATGGCCTTCGACAGGGTGCGGCTGCTGTCCCACCCTGCCGGGCCCTGGAGCATCGGGCGGATGAACGGGCGCACCGCCTTGGAGATCTCGGCGGTCGCCGTGTTCCACAGGTACGACGGGGAGTGGTCCACCGCGTAGTAGTCGATGCCCCGCTCGCCCACGGCGAACATCGGGTCGGCGAAGCTGGTGGGCCGGGCGAAGTCGAAGCCCATGCCATCGTCGCAGCTCACGTCGATGATCAGCGTCTCGTCCCGCAGGTGCCGCCGCTCGTCGCCCTGGACGAACATCAGCGGGTTCTCGGTGTCCTGGAGGATGGCGTTGACCACCACATCGAAGTGGCCGAGCGCCTCGGGCATCGAGATCGGCCCATCGGGGCCGAGCACCTCCGCCCGCCCCGGGTGCCCCTTCAGGTCGCGGAACTGCCAGTGGCGTGCGCGGGGGATCGGCGACCGCACGGCGTGGCCGGGCCGCTTGGTGAACACGGTCACATCGCCGAAGCCGAGCCCCTGCAGGGCGTGGATGGCGCCGCGGCCCACCGAGCCGAACGAGATCACACACGCCCGGCGATGCGGCCCATAGTGACCGGTGATCCCGCGGAGTGACAGCGCATGGAGCACGGAGCAGTAGCCGGCGAGCTCGTTGTTCAGGTGGAACACGTGCAGGTCCCACTCCTCGCCGCGCCACTGGTGCATCTCCTCCCACGCGATCAAGGTCATGCGCCGGTCGATGGCCACCTGGGTGATCTGTGGCCCCTGCACGCAGTGGGGCCAACCCCAGATCACCTGGCCCTCGCGGAAGTATGGGAAGTCGGCCTCGGTGGGCTTGGGCAGGAGCATCACGTCGCACCGCTCGAACAGCGCCTTCCGCGAGAGCAGCCCCGCCACCTGCCCGGAGAGCACCGCATCCGAGACGCCGAACCGCTCGCCATAGCCTCGCTCCAGGTACATCTTGGCCCGCAGGTCGGGCTTGATGCACGCGAGGTCCTTGGGATGGAGGGGGGCGCGGCGCTCGTTCTGCTTGAGCGCGGTGCCGACGACGCCGAGGGTCAACATGGGGTCTCCCGAGGTTGCCCGTCGCATAGCGCGGCCACCTGGGGCGTGCCGTGACCACCCTGGACCTGTTGCGGGACGGACGGCAGCGAGGAGGGTGGTGGCGTGGTCAGTTCGGCAAAAACAGTGGGAGAAATTTGTATTTTGGCCGACTGTCTATGGGTGCCGCTGTGAGCCCGGCCGCCACGCCATTTTCATGTACACATCCCCAGCGCGCAGCTCGTCGAGCATCTGCGCCAGCCGGCCCGCACGGGTCTCCTCGCGCTTCGCTCGCTGAATCCAGCCGACGTAGTCGTTGCGCTGGTAGGTGGGCCTCGCGTCGTACGCGCCCATCAGCCCAGCCTTGTTGAGTGCTGCCCGGACGATCTCGCTCAGCACGTAGCGCTGGCGTCTCGGCACGGCTCACCCGTCGATCGGTAGCCGGTACTGTACCGCATGCGAATCGGGGCGGCACGGTCAGCGCGGTTCTGACTCACGGAATCCGGTCCGGGTTCTCGATTTCCCTTGCCGGCTAATGTGATTAGTATAATAACTAATCAGGTTCGCTACGCACTGGAGATGACCATGCAGACTCTGACCCTCCCGGTCCCCGGCGGCACCCTGGCCGTCGACCGCCACGGCACCACCGGCACACCGGTCGTGTGCATCCACGGCCTCGGCGACACCCGGTCCACCTGGCGCGCCCTCGTCCCCCTCCTCGTGGCAGCCGGACACGTGGTGTACGTGCTCGACCTGCGGGGCCACGGAGAATCCAGCACCGGTTTCGCCAGCTACGCCGCCCACGACATCGGCGATGACGTCGCGGCCTTGCTCGAGGCCGAGGACCTGCGCGACGCTGTGCTCGTGGGCAACTCGATCAGCGGGGGTGCGGTCTGCCACGCGGCCCTCGAGGCGCCGGAACGGGTGGCTCGCCTCGTGCTCGTGTGCCCGTTCGTGCGCGACATGCCTGCAGATCGCTGGCTGCGCCCGCTCGTGCCGATCCTGTTCGGCGGGCCGTGGGGCGCGTGGGCCTGGGGCATGTACCGCGCCACCCTGTTCACCACCGCGCCGGAGGACCACGCCGACAACCAGGCCGCCGTGCTCGCAAACCTGCGAGAGCCTGGGCGCCTCGCCGCGACCCGCGCCATGATCCGGGCTTCGAAGGCGCCGATTGCGGCCCGTCTCGACCAGGTGTCGGTGCCGTCCCTCGTGGTGATGGGCGCCGAAGACCCCGACTTCAGCGACCCGGCAGCAGAGGCCGAGGCCCTTCGGGGCCTCCTGGGGGGGCCCGTGGAGGTGGCGATGGTGCAGCGAACTGGCCACTATCCGCAGATCGAGCGTCCAGACGCCACGGCGGCGACTATCCTGGGGTTCATTGGCCAGGGAGTCGAAGTTGGGGCGTAGGAAGGGGTTGAGCTTGAACAGGCGCCAGGTGGTGGACGCGGCCATCGGGTGCATCGAGGCCCAGGGGCCGGGAGCCCTCGGGGTCACCCGAGTCGCAGCCGCCCTCGGCATCAAGCCGCCGTCGATCTACAACCACGTGGGCAAAGGCGACGCGCTCGCCTGGGCCGTGGCCATCGAGGGCAATCGGCGCATCCGCGACGCCATGAGGCTGGCGGTCCGGGGCGTGGTGGCGCCGCGGCGGCAGCTGGAGGCGCTGACCACCGCGAGCCGGGCATGGGCCCGCGCCAACCCGGGCCTGTACACTGTGATGGCGCAGACCCGCCCCGACAACGCGCATCCCGAGTTCGCACCGATCATGGACGACATCCTGGAGCTGTTCGGCCGTCCCCTCGCGCAGCTCGGTGTGGCGCCGGTCGACACGGTGCACGCCGTGCGTGGCCTGCGGGCGGCGATGCACGGGTTCCTCCTGCTCGAGGCCAGCGGTCAGTTCCAGCTCGCCGACGACGTGGACGCGAGCTTCGCGTGGCTGATCCGCGCCATCCTCGACGGCGTCGAGACTGACGTAGGATGACTCATCCAGCGCCCGGCCGTCAGTGGGTCGGGTGTGCTGCGCGCGTCAGCGACAGCGGGACGCGACGTCGTCCGACACCGGGACACACACGTGCCCGCCGCTGGTGAACGGATCGCCGCCGCACCAACCCCAGGCGCCGACGTCTCCGCCGTCGAAATAGCCGCCGGGGCTGGCCACACATGCGCCGGAGCTGCACGGGTCCGACGCAAAGGAGTGGCACCACTGCGATCCGCCGACTCCGGCCTCGAGACCGAAGGCCTCTGCCAGGTGGTAGAAGTTCGACGACGTGTCCGTGTTCCATGCCTGGTTCTTCGTGTGCCACCAACAAGCGAACGGCTCGATCGCCCCGTCGTAGATGCCCTTGTAGTGGTAGCCGGGCTCGTCCGGCGTGCAGCCGCCGCCGAAGTCGGCGCCGTTGCATGGCGTGCCGAGGAGCCAGTCCGCGGGGCAGTCGTCGAGGTCGACGCTGCCGACGACCTCGACCGTGCTCACGGTACAGGTGGTCAGGTCGAGAATCTGCAGCGGCATCCCGCACTTGTCTGGGCCGAGCGCCCGGTCGAACGCGATGGTGCCGTCGAAGTCGTCGTCGACCCGGCGTGCGACGAACCGTGGCTCTACGAGCCCGGTGACGACGCCAGCGCACGGCCCGCCACGGAGCACGCCCGCTCCGTCGGGGCCGCCGGTGAGCAGTGCCACGGCTGCCCCGGGCGCGAGCCCGTCGATCGTGAACCGCTGGGCGCCGGGACAGCTCCCAAACAGGTCGAAGTCGACAGCCCCGGCGGGGGCGAGAAGCAGCGCGAGTATGAGCATCAGGCCCCCGGACACGCCGAACGGTACCATGGACGGGCTGTGTGGTGAGGTCGGTCGCGGTGATACAGCCCACACTCGGAGAGGTGGCCGTGATCATCCTGCTGACCACGCTGGCGCTCGCCGGGCCGACCCCCAAGCCGACCATCGATCTCGACATGGGCCACAGCGTGGTGCTCGAGCTGCCAGCCGCGCCGGTGATCGTCCGGGTGACAGACACCCATGTCGCCCAGGCGCAGCGCCTGGGGGAATCGAACACCATCCTGCTCCAGGGGCGCGCGCTCGGAGAGACCGACCTGGTGGTCACCTACGGCGAGGGGCGGCCGCTGCTGCACGTGGACTTGAACGTGCACCGCAACCTGTCGGCGGCCCGGCGGCTCATCGCCGACCTGAGCGACACCGAGCCGGACGTGCAGTGGACCGTGGTCCCTGCGCGGCCGGTGACCGCGCGGCCGGTGACCGCGCCGCCTAGTCCTTGAACGGAGGCGCGCCGATCTCCAGCTGCAGGTATTGGCTGGCCGGGATCGGCTCGACATCGAACGCCGCAGCCGTCCCAGACGACGGCGCGAACACCCAGATCCCGACCTCGACCCTCGAGAACGGGCTGAAGTGATACCGCACCGTGGCGTCGACCTCCTGGCCGGCCACCGCCCAGTCGTCGAGGAACCACAGCCGGTGCAGATCGAGCTCGAGCTCGAGCCTGGCGTGGGGCTGCACGACGAGGAGCAATGCGGTGTCCGCCACCCCTCGACCCGCCGACCCCGCTGCGTCCTGGAACAGGCCGAGGTGTCCGAAGAATTGGTAGGAGTCCCCCAGCGGGGCGGTGAATCCGTCTCCAGCGCCCAGGAAGTCTCCCGTCGCACCGTCGAACCGTCCGCGCACGTTCACCAGGCGCTCTGGCCCCAGCGTGTAGCCCACGGTCTGTGAGCCCAGCAGCGAGGTCTCGACCACCTCGTCGAGGACGTCCCGTGTCACCGACTGGGAGTACAGCTCGCTCTGCACGTGGAACCGCCCGGTGTCCAGCTTGAAGTGCGGTCCGAGCGTGGTGCGCAGACCGGGTGTCGAGTAGTCGTTGATGGTGACGAGGTCGAGGGTGAGGTCGGTGACCGGCCCCGTGGACACGAAGCCAGCCCAGTTCGCCACCGCTCCCCGCACGCGGTTGGGGTTTTCATCGGGGTGGCGGTAGGTCATGGTGTCGAGGTGGAGTCTGCCCAGCGACCCGCGAAAGTGCAGTCCATCGATCGCCTGGCCGTGGCTGCCGAAGTCGTCGTTGCTGATCAGTCGGCCCTCGTGGATGGTGATCGGAACCCGGCCGGCGGTGAGCGAGACGTGGATCTTGGCCGGCAGCTCGGCACTCATCCGGCCCCAGCCCTCGTAGAAGTCCACCCGTGGCTCCACGAAGTGGTACCGGCGCGCCCCGAGCTC
>JBLFXJ010000463.1:0-5493 GCA_047609825.1 Myxococcota bacterium | reverse complement strand
GCAA
The DNA here is from genome assembly GCA_047609825.1 of Myxococcota bacterium. Lineage (GTDB taxonomy): Bacteria > Myxococcota_A > UBA796 > UBA796. Next base: position 5,489 of record JBLFXJ010000463.1, on the reverse strand, counting down.
GTGTCCATCTCGACCGAGCAAGGTCTCGCCCATCACTCCGCCTCCTCGCCCGCGGCCGCGCGAGCCCGCGCCTGCAGGGCACCGATCCGGTTGCCCACCGTGCGCCGTGACACACCGACCGCCTCGGCGATCTGTGCATGGGTCATCCCGTCCACGAAGTACATCACCCCGATCAGCGCCTGCTCTTCGTCGATCTCCCGCCACAGCTGCTGGAGGAACACGCGCGCCTCCACATCGGACGGGTCGACATCCCGCGACCACGCCGGACGCCCGTGCTCGAGCAGAAGATCCTGACGTCGACGCGCATCCCGGAGACGGTTCAGGCAGTGACGGGTCGCCACCTGGTACAGCCAGGTCATCGGAGAGGCATCGCCGCGGTAGCCATCCGCCGTGCGCAGCACCCTGACGAAGACCTCTTGCAGGACCTCTTCGGCCTCCTGCGAGGAGTAGAACCGCCGGATCCGACGGAACACCGCCGCACCGTATTCCCGGTACCACGACCCCACGTCGGGACGCCTCAGCGTTCGCGACTCAGACTGTTGGGGCAAACCGACCCTCGCGCCGCGCAAGTCCCGGGCCGGGACGCGCGCCGCAAAGTACCACCCTTGCCACCCGATCGCAGACAGCGTCACCCAACCTCCACGGTCTCACATCGGCTTGGAACCGCGACCGCCGAAGTTGGGCAGAGCTGGGTGCGAAGATTTCTTGTTCGGTGACGTATCGCCTGCTTCGCGATCTCACTTCATACGTTCGTTCGATGTCGCACAACGTCGTCCCGACTGTCTACCCACCGGTGATTGGCCCCATTGGCGGAGGAACAGTCGCCGACAGCACCTCGGGCAGATCCGGATAAGCGACCCAGCGCTTGCCGACCCAGACCAGGCCATCGAGCACCACTGGCTCTGATCCCGCCTCCGGATCGGACCATGCCCAGGACAGCCAGGTGCGCCCCGGCTGCAGCCGATCGGCCACGCGGAGGAAGTCTCCACGGAAGCTCGCGGAGTGCGCGTTGGGAAACCGCAGCGCGCCGCCCGTGCTCGCTGCGACCGTGAGCTGTGTGTGGGTCTCTGGAATCGATGGCCAGTGTCGAGGCGTGGCGTACCCCGCCAGCACCAGCGGCACGGCGTCGACCTGGAACGCCTCGGTCGCGTCCTTCACCCGGGGTTCCACGGAGGCGACCGCGCGTGGGTCCCCGCGCCGCAACGCATCGAGCAGCGGCGCGGCTGAGCGCGCGATGGTGTCGAGCACCGCTCCGGCTTCCTGGGCGCGGTCCTGGGTCGATTGCCCCCCGGACGGCACGGCGCGCTGGGCCTCTCGGACGGTGGCGAGGAAGCTCCAGCCCACGGCACCGTCGATCACCCGGTGCCCGCGCAGCGTGCCGCCACGGTCCAGCAGCAACACCACCAGCCCCGACCGCTCCGCCGGCCCGTTCCGCAGCCACACTTCTGCGATTACCCAGCTCTCCAAAGGACCTTGGACGAGCTGTCGCGGCACCGCCTTGCCCTCTGAGCCCACGGCGGACTCGAGCGCCGCCTTCCATGGCGCCCCTTGACGGAGCGCCGCATCGAGCCGCGCGCGTTCCTCTGGTCCGAGCACGAACCCACGCGGCACCCACACCTCGATCGCCCGACCGCCCTGGAGCAGCTGCGCTGCAGTGGCCCGCCCCTCCGGCCCCAGCTCGACCTGCACCACGGCACCACCGATATGGCGGAACGATGCGATCCTCCGCTTCGCACGCTCATCCGCGAATACCCTCCACTCTCCCAGACTTCCAGAGAGCAACATCTCCACGAGATCGGCGCGTCGGAGCGCCGACTCGACCTTGGCGCGGGTGGCGGGGAGCAGCTTCGCACCCGGGCTCGGCACAGCAAGATCAGAGATCGCCCGCGTGGGGGCGGCCCCCGCCCGGGCCGCCGAATAGCCCTTGGCCAACGCCCGGAGGCTCTCGACGTCAAAATCGCTGTTGCCCAGTCGTTTCGACTGTTCTCGCGCAGCGATCGCCAGCCCCACTTCCTGCAGCAGCGACCCGATCACCTCGGCGGGCAGGCCCGCGGCATCCCGTGGCAGGCCCCGCTCGAGCGACTCGGCGAAGGCATCGAAGGTGTCGCGACGGATCAGCGTGGACGGGCCACGGCCAAAGCCATCGCTGTCGTGCCGATCCCCATCGTCGGGCTCGGACAACGCGATCTCTTCGTGGCGCAGATCACCATCGTCCACCACCGTGAGCATGGCGCGGTCCCCGACACGCTCCGCAGTAACGACATGTCTCCCGAGGCTGCGCGCATACAGGCGAGCCTCGGCCAGAGTGCGAGCAGTGACCACGCAAAACCTCCGTCAGCGGGCGTCGGCACGCCGCAGGATCGCATCTCCGAGCTCGCGCGCGAGCTGGGTGCGCCCAGCGGTCAACGTCGCGACCCAGTCAGGGGCAGTTGGAGAACCCGCGAATGGCGCGAGCGTCACATCGGCATACAGCGTGAACAGCTGGACGAGGTCGACGCGAGGACCCGAGGCCGAATCGCCGCCCACGGTAGCCACCCAACGCCCGCCAATGCTGCCGGGCTGGAGCGTCATGCCCACGCGTCCCGCGGCATCCGGCGCGAACGGCGACCCCGGGCGCAACGGCTGAAGCTGGACCATCTCACCTCGGGCGACCGCTGGCACCACACGCTGGAGCTCCATCGGGTGCACCAGACGGGCGAGCCGATTGAGCACAGTCGCACCCTCGAGGTCGGTGACCCACTGAGCCCGGAGCGGCGGCTTCGCCTCGGTCTGAACGACCTCGGCAACCCGCCCACCCGTCGCGTAGCGGCCTGGCCCCGATGCGGCGGCGGCCAGCTTGCCCAGCACCGCAGCGGGAGTCGCCCCCTGCCACTTCGCGGGGTCCCATGGGCCCTTGGCTACACCCACATCCTCGCCCAGCGCCTGGCGCCACGCGATGAAACCATCGCGTCCGGGTGGAAAATCGTCTCGAGTTGGCTTGTTCATATCAGCGGGCGATCTCCGTCATCTCAATCACGGTAACGCCGCCGTCTTCGTAGCGGTCAGTGACGCGGAACCGCGAGCCCGCGGGGAACAGCACCTCGAGCTCAGTCGGGATGTCTGAGAACAACTCGACCGGAACACCGCTTTGGCCCTCGATGATGAACTTGAAGTCGTCTTTGAAGGCCCGGTCGGCCAGGCGGCTCGATGACAGGAACGCGGCGTCGGTGAACACGTTGCCGGGAACGGTGAGCGCCGCAATCTCGGGCGGCAGCCCCGTCCCGCGAACGGTCGTGCCGTCGAAGGTCGGCATCTTGAGCAGGCCGGACTGCGCCGCCGCCAGATACGGCAGCAGCTCGCCCACCTGAGTGGGGTCGAGGGTCCGCAGGGCGGGATTCAGGAGCGCATAGTCATCGGTGGTGTAGCCAAACACCGCCACCAACTCCTCTGGCGCCAGGTTGCGGGCTGCCGGATGATCCGCGCCGATCTTGGCGACGATCTCGTCGTACTTCGCCGTGAGCTTCGCATCGCCGTACCACGCCCTGAACCCGGCGAGCTCATCGGAGGTGGCCACCACGTTGCCGTTCAGGATGTCGGCGACGCGAACGAGGTCCTGGTTGCCCGTGGCTTCGACGCCCTGGCCACCGTAGTGGTGCCCGATGACCTGGGCCTGGACCATGTCGATCAAGCCCTGGCTCGCACCGCCCTGCACATTGTCCAGCAGCCGCTGTGCTTCGGCCACATCCCCGCGGGCGTAGGCCTGCGAGTACCGGGCGAGCATCTGGAGTGCGACAGGGTCGACATTGTCGAGCTGCTGACCCGGAACACCGACTCGCTCGAGCATGCTCAGTGCGATGTCGGTGTCGGCGATATCGGTGTCGGTCAGCGTGGCGTCGCCCTGGCCCTGCTGCGCGCCGCCCTGCATCATCATCGCCTGCATCGCGGCGAGGTCCTCTGCACCGAGCACCTGATCGACGAACTGACCCTGCCCAGCCTCTTCCATGCGGATGAGCTCCTGCATCACCAGTTCTTCCTGGTAACGCTCGATCTCTGCCCGCATTGCGGCATCGATCTCCGGGCCGAGCTCATCGAATGCGCCCTGCGCATTCTGCTCCACATCCTCGCCGTTGATGCCCGCCTGCTCCATGGCGGCAGCCTCATCGAGCTGCTCGTCCTGCGCCGGCGCCGAATCCGCGTCCAGCCGCTTGGAGAAGTCGCCCGCAAGGGACTTCAGGCTGCCGGTGAGGAACGACACGGGCACGCCGCCGAACACCTGGCCCATGCCCTCGGCGAAGTCGCCGGTGAACTTGCCGGTCGCGCCATCGTAGGCCAACCCAGCCGTGCCCTTGCTGATCTCGCCGATGGACTCCTCGAGGCCCGACAGCCCTGCCCGCGCGACCATGGCCCGGCCACCCAGGTTTGCCGCATCCGGGCCCTCGATGCCGAGGCCCTTGAACCCGCGGGTGCCGAGCGCTCCGGCGCTGTTCATCAGGCCGCCGCGCAAGCCTTGTGAGAGCCAGTCTTCCTGCTCGGTGATCAGGCCTTTGGCGCTCTCTCCGACGAAGCCCGTGCCCGCCTCGACCAACAGCTCGCGGCCCAGGCCAACGCCCTCGGGCGTGAAGTACTTGCCGGCGCCTGCGGTGGCGATCTCCACCGCTGTGATCCCAGCGTCCTGGATCGTCTGCTCCCAGCCGTACCGGCCACCGAGAATCGCCGTGTTCAGCGCGATCTTGGATGCGCCCGTGAGCCCGGCAATCCACATCGCCGCTGCAGGGCCCGCGGCACCACCGGTGGCGAACGTCACTGCGGCGGCGACGATCACCGCAGCAGCGGTCGTCAGGAAGCTCGCGATGCGGTCCTGCTGCTCGCGGTAGTGGGTCGCATTGATGCCGATGAATGCACACAGTCGCGTGTATTCCTGGTACTCGGCGGGCGTGCCGACGAACGCGCCGGTGTCGTCGTAGCAGCTGCCCTCGCGGGCCGAGACCCGGTCGAGCAATGCCTGGAGGTTGTTGGCGTGCTCGCGCAGGTTGTTGTCTTCGTGGCTGCTGCCCATGATGCCGCGGCCGAACGATGAGGACTCGGACCCGACCGTCCACTTGAGCTCGTGGTTCACCAGCTCGAGCCGCTGCTCGGCGGTCATGTACTGCTCATCGCCGAGGAGCAAGGCCTCCATCTCACGACGGTCATCGCCCGAGACCTCGCTGCCCCACCCCGAGTGCTCGTTGACACCCAGGTCGCGGTCGAGCGCCTCCATGTCGCCGCCACCGTGCTCGGCGGCGTAGATCTGGCGGGTCTCGTCCACCTCATCGGGACGCATCCCGGCGTACGACCGCTTCAGGCGCGCTTCATCCGTTCCCGCACCGTCGATGGACAGGAACGTCAGGTCTGCGACCACTTCGGCGCTGTTGGTGCCCGAGTCGAGCATGGCGTGGTGAACGCGCTGCTCGATCGCGGCGTTGTCCTTGCCTTCGTACATGGAGTCGAGGGCGGCGGGCCCCCACCCCTTC
>JBLFXJ010000462.1:0-5523 GCA_047609825.1 Myxococcota bacterium | reverse complement strand
CGCAGCGCGGGCACCGAGAAGAGGATCCCGGCCGGGGTGGCGTGCAAGTCGAGTGAAAAGCCCGATCCGATGAGGGGCGCAAGGGATGTCGCCTGGCCTTCCGGCCCGAGGCGCACTCTCTGGATATCGGGCACGTTGGTGATGCGCAGGAACAGGTCGCGGCCGACCTGTGCCATCTCCTCGATCGTTCCCTCGACGTCCAGCTCCGACGTGACCGTCATCGTGTCCGTGGCGACGACCACGAGTCCGCGCCCATGGCTTTCCACGTACAGGAACCGTCCATCTCGAGAGACGAGCAGTGCCTGCGGGCTGCCGTAGGTGTCCACGCTGTCCACGGGCGAGGAGTCTTCGCCGTCCACACGGATCTTGCTGACGCTGCTGCCGGTGCCCGCGAAGAGGAACTGCCCGTCCGGCGAGAACATGAGGGCGCCGGCTCCCGACTGCGGGAGGTCCACAAGGATTCTCGCGTTTACCCCGTCGATGAGCGTGAGCGAGCGAGGGCTGCCGAAGCGGCGAACGGCCACGATGTCATCACGGGACACGGCCAGCGTTGACCCAGGGTGTGCGTAGTAGTCCGACACCCGGAGCGTGGCAATCCGACGGCTGTTTTCGCGCGCCAGCGCGACCACGTGCAGCTCGTCCGCGAAGGTGTCCGTGACGTACAGGCGCTTCCCGTCATCGGATACGGTCATACGGGTGACCTGGCCACAATCGATCTCCGCCACGACGCGACCGATCGCGAGGTCGATCACTCCCAGGGGCTTGTCCTCGAGCTGGCTCACCACAGCGACGGTTCCGGCGTCGTCCATGGCCACGCGCCATGCGCCCCCGGTCTCCACGATGTGCCGCTCTCCGGTCTCGCGCTCCAGGATCGTCACCGTGCCCGAGCGACTGTTCGCGGTCACGACATGCCGCGCCGTGGCGTCGCATGCCACCATTCGCGGTCCATCCCCTTCGGGCGGCGCCCCGGTCGGCACGGATGCGACCTGTACGAGGCCCAGGGGCGTGTACTCGAACCACTCGCTGCGTTCCGCCTCCAACCAGCTGAGACTGGCGATCCTCCGGCCCGATGGGTGGACCGAAATCTGGTCCGCGCGCGTGACACCCTCGAGCGTCGCCAGGCATTCCATGCGCGTGACGTCGACGACGCTCATGCCGGACGCGCCGAGGGCGTACGAGGGCCCGCTCGTGAACAGGGTGCGACCATCGGGCGACATTCCTATGTTGTTCCCGGCGCAGGCGACGTTCGCAAGCGTTTCGGCGGTCTCCAGGTCGAAGAACACAAGCTCGCCGTCCGCGCTCGCCACGATACCGATCTCGGCATCGGCGCTGACGGCAAGGCTCTCGGGGCTCACCTCGACCGGGCAGTAGAAGTAATAAAAACAGGTAGCCTGCGTCGTGCCTGTCGCGAGATCGATCACTCCAGGGATGCCGCTGTACAGCGTGTCTCGCAGAAGGAACGCGACGTGGCGCGAGCTTGGGCCGATCGCAACGGCCATGGTGTCTTGCCAGCTGGGGACGGTCATCTCGGCCAGGATGCTGCCTGTCGTCACGTCAAAGACGCCGACTCCGTGCTGGCCGGGGATCGCGAGCGTGCGGTCATCCGGGCCCAGGTCCATCTTGGGATAGCGCGCGCGCTCGCGCGGCGTACTTCGGACGGGGCCCAGGTCCATGGCCCTGAAGGTCGCGATCTCGGTCAGGGAAACCAGGTCGACGACGGAAACCGAGTCGCTGTCCGCACAGGCGACGACGGCGAAGGCGCCGGTCGATGCGATCTCCACCTGATAGGGGAGGGTGCCGGAGAGCGGGATCGTTGCGATGACCGTGGCCGCACCCACATCGATGACCGAGAGAGTGTCGTCGAGTGAGTCGGGCACCAGGGCCAGTCCGTTCACCGGGCACACTTCGATGTCGAGTGGGCCCGCGCCCACGGATACTCGCGTCCTCAGGCTCGGGTCGAGGAAGGTCACGTCGCCCGTGACCTCGTGCACAACCAGCAATACCGAACCGTCGGGGGACCATGCCTGCGCCACAACGCCGTCAGCATCGGACACACCGTTGATCGAAAGGAACTCTGTGGTGGGCGTTTGCGTGGCGCCGGCTGCGCCGACGACCGTCGCCGCAATGACTGTCGAGGCGATGAATGGTGAGCGCATGGGAGGACCTCCAGCGCCCAGGATAAGCGCCCAGCGGTAATCTCGCCATCCCACGGCGCTGACGGAAAGCGGACCTGGTGCCGTCCCTCTATCCGTAGCGTGATATTCTGGCAGGCACCATGAGGGTAATTACCAGGCTGGCCGTCCTGGCGGCATTGAGCGCGTCCGCACGCGCCGAGGCCCCGACCCACGCACACCATGTGCGCGTTCTCGTGCTGAACTTCGATCCGATCGTGCCTTCGAGCGGCGGGCAACGCCTGCACGAGTTCTTCGGGTGGAACGATCCGCATACGCTTGCACAGCAGTACATCAGCGAGCTGTCCAGCGCGACGGGTGGTCTGGTGCAGCAGACGATCGTGCGCTGGATGGAGCTCGATGAGATCCCGCTCAAGGCCGATGGCTACCAGTACACGATCGACGAGTACGTGGCGAACTGGCAGAGCGGCGGCGGCTGGCACATGCCGGACACCATGAAGTACGGCCAGGAGCTGGCGTCCCACGGCGCACGCACCCTGATCGACGACGATCTGATCGATGAGGTCTGGCTGTTCGGTGCGCCTTACTTTGGCTTCTGGGAGGCGGCCATGATGGGGCCCGGCGCCTTCTTCATCAACGGGGGCGTCTACGGGAGCTTTCCGTCGTCACGCCCTTTCGCGGTCATGGGGTTCAACTACGAACGTGGCGTCGCGGAGATGATGCACAGCCTCGGGCACCGCGTGGAGAATTCGATCGCGCGCGTCTTCGGTGGCTGGCAGATTCCCAATCCGCAGACCGACTGGGACCTCTTCGCGGCCAACGCCGGTCAGTCGAGTGGCCTGCCCGGTGTCGGCAACATCCATTATCCGGCGAACGGACAGTCCGACTACGACTACGGCAACTCGACGCCGGTGCTCTCCAGCGCTCTGGATTGGAGCAACTACCCGAACCTGACCGGCGCGACGACCATGGTGTCGAGCGCGGACTGGGCCACGTCGGCGAACTCGCACCTGGGCTACATGCGCTTCTGGTACGAGCTCCTGCCGCACGCAGCGGGGCGACATCCGGCGCACGGCCGCTCGAACGACTGGTACGCGTACGTGTACGACTGGCTGCAGTACGACGGGGATGGGCAGCCCCTGTACGGCCCGCCCGAGGCCTTCTGTGCCTCGACCGCGAACTCCACCGGTATGGCCGCCACGATGGGATGGTCGGGGTCACCTGGGCTCGCGGCCAACGACCTTGTGCTGGAGGCGGGCGGCATGCCGCCGATGGCAGCGGGAGTGTTCTTCCACGGATCCAGCGAGGTGCAGTTGCCGTTCGGGCCTGGTCTGCGCTGCGTGGCCGGTCAGACGGTGCGTCTACCGCTGGTGCATGCGGATGCCGGCGGTCACGTGTCTTACGGGTTCGATCTGTCCACGGCCGTCCCCGCCATCGACGCCGGGAGCACGCGTTCCTTCCAGCTCTGGTATCGGGACGCGGCGACCTCCATCGGTTTCAATACCAGCGACGGACTCAGGGTCGTGTTTTGCCCGTGATCCGGGCCGGAGTCCGCTCCAGCACCTGTCGCCGCATCGTTCCGCCGACGCTCGTCGAAGCATGACGAGCTCTTCCAGAGACACGCAGCTGATCGAGGACTGATGGCTTCCATGACTTCGCGCGCAGTGCTGCTGTTGATCCCAGCTGGACTCATCGGCGTGTGGCTCTGGGGGGCGCGCTCCGAGAGCCACCCGGAAGCCGTAGGCCGCTCGGCGACGATTGCCGCGCAGGGCGACCTGCCCGACGCGGAGGTTGCTGCGCTCCCACAGAGCGATGTGGTCGCACGTACGCCCACCCCGGCGGAGCCGTCGGCCGCGGCGCCCGCAGAGTCACCCGACGCGCCGGTGGCCGCCGATCTCGAGCTCGCGGTTCACGGTGGGACGTGGGTCGTGATCGACAGCGGCGGCGTCGAGCGAGAAGGCAGCAGCGGGCATTTCGTGATCCGCCTTTTCGATTCCCTGGAGGACGTCGAGGTCGCGGTGACCGATGGGAAGTGGAGCGTCGAGATGCCCTCTTACGAGCGCTTCGACATACTGACCGTCGAGCTCGGCGGACAGCCGACGGCGAAGGTTGGCCACATGGACGGCCTGGGCAGCCCGCCGGACCAGCACCTCAGGTTGGTCGGACGCTGGCTGCGGCCCGTGGTGTTGACGGTGGTCGATGCGGCGACCCGCCGCCAGCTGTCCAACCTGACCGTCCTCGGTGAGGGCAGGGGGCAAGCATGGGAACACCCTGGAGCGTTCGATCCCGAGCGTGTGGTCGTGGACGATGCGGCGTCTCCCGTGGTCTTACCGATTCCCGAGCATCCCGATGACCATCAGTCTCTGTGGGTGCGTGGGCCCGATCATGGCTGGGGCCACATCGTCGTTCCCCGCTCTGTCGGTGGCGAGTTCGTGCTGGCCCTGCATCCGTCCGGACAGCTTTCGGTGGCGATCCACGGAGCAGCTCCGGGCGTTGCGCTCTCCCTTCGTCTGCGCAGGAACGGGGACGCCGAGGACTGGACGGGGATCCGCTACGAAGAGGGCATCGGAGAGCGTACTCGGGTCGCATTCGACTCACTGGCCGCGGGCCACTATGTCGTGACGGTCGAGATCGGACACCGTTATCGATACCCGCGAATTCTCGCCGCCGAGGTCGTCGATCTGGCTGGCGGAGAGCACGCCGAGGTCACCCTCGATGTCAGCGCCTTCGTGCCGCCGCCCCTGACAGAGATCGCCGGCACGTTGAGCGTTCCGGAGGCCTGGCGTTTCCAGCAATTCGGGCTGCACCTCGGGCTGATCGGCGAACCAGCGGTCGATGGCATGGCACAGCGCTGGATCGGCAGTCACTCGATGACGCTCCTGGATGGGTCGTCCGACGAGTACGCGTTTGTCGTACCGCGAATCCAGGTCGGTCACTGGGAACTACGCTTCGATCCGGTCGGAACCTCGCTGGCGGTGGATGTTCCGGAAGCTGGCGTACGGGACCTGCGCATCGACGTACCGCCGCCCGTAGACGTGACGGTGCACGTCGAGGACGAGGCCGGGGAGCCGGTGTCGGACATGCGCGTCAACTGGGTGCCCGATCGAACCGGTTTCGAGTCGAGTGGTGTGCTCAGTGGGGCCGGCCTGAGGTCACCCGGGAGGTTCACGTTCACCGCGCCCCAGGGCCGCGTCGAGATCTGGTGCATGTCGAAGCAATGGTCCTTCATACGCCAGATGGTCGAGATCGGTCCGGGAGCGCGCGACGTACATATCAAGGCGACCCGCGCCTGTGGGGTGGTTCTGGCCGTGAGCGAGGCCGGGTCCAAGCTGCGCGTGAGCGACTTTGCCCCCGTCATTCGCCTGGCCGAGGGCGACCAGGACGCGCGCCT
>JBLFXJ010000461.1:0-5534 GCA_047609825.1 Myxococcota bacterium | reverse complement strand
GCTCAGCGCTGCAGAACGCTGTGTCCGTGGCGTCGCTCCTGCTCACCACCGAGGCGATGATCGCCGAGATCCCGAAGAAGGAGAGCGCTCCGTCGGGTGGTGATGGTGGCGGCATGGGTGGCATGGGTGGCATGGGCGGGATGGGCTTCTAGTCCACCGCAGTAGCGCACCTCTCGAGCCCGCCGCGCTTCGCGTGGCGGGCTCTCGTGCTTTCGGTCAGGGCTCGAGCTCGGCGGTCGGCTCGAGCGTGCCCAGGAGCTCCGGGTCGCCGTACACCGTCACCAGCTTCGTGATGGACTTCCGCATCACCGGGTCTGCGTAGAACGACTTCCAGTTGGGCAGTCCAGCGATCGTCCTGAAGCTGAAGCCTCGGCGAAGCGCCTGCCGCATGTGCTCTTCAAACGCGACCACCTGGCGCTGGTGCGCTGCGACTTCGGCCTGACGCCACGGCCCGACCCACGCGTTCGGCCCCGTCTTTCGCAGGGCGGTGACATGCGCGAACGCAGCATCAGCGTCGTCGAAGTCACCGGAGATGAGCAACAGCTCACCCAGGTCGTGCCACGCCGCGTCGTGGGCATCATCGAGCGCGAGCGCGCGCCGGAATCCGGCGGCGGCAGCAGGTTCGTCGCCCTTGTACCGCTGCGCCAGCGCGACCAGGTAGGTGAGGCCCGCATCGGCGAACACGTGCCGTTGGAAACTCTCGGCCAGCTCGATGGCGTCGTCGACACGATCGGTGCAGACGACCGCGCGCTGACGCGGCTCGTACCGGCACGCCGCCTCCAGCACGTCGTTGGCTTCATGCCACCGTGCTCGTGCCAGCTCCCGCTCGTAGTCCGGCAGCGGCACGGCAGCGCTGGCTGAGCCGGCCACCAGCAGGCTCATGAGCAGCGCGCAGTGCGACATCCTCCCGGAGCGCCAGACGCGCCTCATGGCGTCAGCGTCAACCGGCAGGGCCATCCACGCGGTGGTCACGCGCGACGACGAGCGAGGCCGGCCAGAGCGATGAGGAGTGGCCAACCGGCCAGCGAGCTGGCGTTGGTGGTGCAGCCGCAGCCGCCCGATGCCTCCAGGTCGGTGCTGCCATCTCCGGCGCCCGCGCCGGCGCCCGGTGCGCCGCCAAGGCCCTCGGCGTTGTCGGCGTTCCAGCCCTCGACGCTCCAGCCGAGCCACTCCGTGCCATCGCTTGCGAACACGGCGTAGTAGCCGGTGCCGTTGAACCGGCCTGGCTCGGTCGCGGTCGCCTTGCCTCCGGCGATGGCCGCGTCGGTCTCGAACACGATCACACCGTCATCTTCGTGCTCGGGGTATCGGGTGTCGTTGCGGACCACCCGGACCGAGCGCACCGGGTCGTGCACCGGGTTCGTCCACGAGAACTCGACGCCGGCCGAGGTGGTCGAGGCGTTGAAGTCCGTGATGCCCAGTCGGTTGTCGGCGGTGGCCGGCGCGAACACGCACACATCGTCGATGGTCCAGCCACCGAACTCCAGGCCGCCATCACTGGCGATGTTCCAGGTCAGCCGCAGATCGCCGTCGTCGCCCAGGCCCTGCAGGTCGACCGAGTGAGACACCCACTCGTTCTCCAGGTGGTGCTCGTTGCCGATGTCCTGAACCGTCGTGTGGTTCCGCCAAACCTCATCATTGTCGGCCTCAATCCAGGCTCGGTCGTAGTAGCCGTCCTCAACGTGCAGCCAGCGCCAGTACTGCAGGAACACGCCGCTGTAGTGCTCTGAGTACTGCAGCTTGGGCGACCGAAGCTGGTTCTCCTTGTCGGGCTGGTACTGGCCGTTGAAGTTGTCGGCGCCCAGGTCGTTGCCCCAGACGAACTCGCCGCTGTGGGCGAAGCCCGGGTCTCCACCCACGCCCAGCGGGTGCCCCCACTGCCAGTCGTCGGCGCCTTCGGCCTCCTCGCCGCTTACGAGGCGGTGGGTGTAGTCGCCGCTGTCGTCCTCGAAGTCGTCGCAGCGCAGCTCGAGCACGCCACCGACGTAGAAGCTGTACGGGTTGATGTAGCCGCCCGAGGGCGCGCTGACCTCGCCCTCCTCCGTGTCGAGTGTGACGTAGTACTCGACGAAGGTTCCGTAGGACTGTTCGGGGATCGAGCCCTCGATGGTCGCGTTCACCGTCAGTGACTGCGTGTTCCACTCGCCGCCGGATGCGCGCCACGTGAGGTCCGCGCTGTTCACCACGTAGCCAACGCACTCTGGGGCGGCGGACTGCGGGTTGAGGACCACCGCGTGGTCCTGCCCCGGGTCGGCCATCACGACCTGCTCGTGCCCGGGTACGAAGAACGACCCCGTGCCGACCGGCCCCAGGCCGTGGCGTCCGAATGCGTCGATGAGGTCGCACAGGTGGGGAGTGCCGTTGCTCAGGTCGCCGTCGTCGTCGTCGGCGAACATCGCCTCGTCGAAGGTGTCGGGGATTCCGCCAGCGCCCTTGATCAGGCCAGTGAAGATGTTCGTAGTCGCCGTGGTGCCTTCGACCTCGCCGAGCTCGCTGCGGAGCAGACCCCACAGGTCCCACATCGACCCGCCGAAGATCAGGCCATTGGAGTGCACGTACGCCGGGTCTGCGATGAAGTCGATCGGGTAGGCCTGGTCGGCCCCCACGTCCCGGATGCCGCTGCCGTTGTCGTAGAAGTACGGCGCGATTGTGGTGTCGTCGGTCTGCAGGAAGGCGACCGTGTCGGCCACGCCTTCGCCGAGAGACCCGTCTACGTAGCGACCGGAGAAGCTGGTCCAGTGGAAGCCGTGGCCCCACTCGTGGTAGACGACATCGGAGATTCGCCCGGTGTTGTTGCAGTCACCGCCCGAGCGGAAGAAGTTCACGTTCCCGTCGTAGAAAGCGTTGCAGCTGTCGTTGATGTTGACGTAGGCGAGCAGGTCGTCGGTGACCATGCTCACCTCGGGCGCGTGCACCTCGCCCCAGTCACGGATCTCGTGCAGCCACGCCCAGACGCTGATCTCGGACTCGCTGGCGTCGGACGCGGTCCAGTGGAGGTCCGGCCCCGACTCGGACAGCACCGAGTCACCGCCCTGCTCGTTGCGGATCTCGAGGTACTCACCGATGAACTCGGCGGTGTAGTGGTCGCCTTCCGAGATGCTGTACTCGCCGTTGGAGTCGGTGGTGGCGAACTCTGGACCGGTGGTGACGGCCATGTCCACCATCGGGAACTCGACCAGGGGCGCGCCGTTGAGCGTGCGGGGCTCGTGTTCGCCGGTCACCTGGCCGTCGATGAACCGGACCTCGTTGTGCGTGTTGAGCACCTCGCCGGTCTCACCATGGACGAAGGTGACCCACATGCCGGGGGGATCGACCGTGCGGCTGCGCACCATCCAGGTAGGCACGAGGCGCAGCCCGCGGATGTCCTCCACGGGGAGCATCCACGGCTCGGCGACCACATCGGTGTGGTTCGCATGGGGGGCTGAGCCACCGGAGATAGCGGACTGCGTGGCGATGGCCGAGCTGTTGCTGATGTCGCCTTCGATGCGGGTGTTGGCGTAGGCGCGGCTGCCCACCATGGTGATCCGGCCGTTCTTCACCCGTGCCACGACGCCACCGCGCCAGACCGGGAGGCCATCGACCGGCGCCTCGAAGTTCAGGTACCAGGCATCACTGCGCTCCACGCGCACCGCGTTGAGGGGCACCAGTGTGCCCGGTGTGTGGCCCAGCAGCTCTGCATGCCTGTCGAGCCAATGCACGACCGCGCGCTCCACGTCACGGGCCTCGGTGAGCGGGCCGATGTCGACGCCTGGGCCCCACAGCCGGAGCGGCGTGCCGGTGACCTCGTCGAAGCGTGCGTCCCACCCGTCGCCTTCGGCCCGTACGAACGCCTTCCACGCGTCGGTGCGCTTCAGCTCGGCCTGGCGGGCTGGAGTGACATGGTGGATGCGCTGCGGCTCGATGCCCTGGTGGACGTGGTCGTGCGGCGCGAACGCCTGGGCGGGGGCCGCGAGTAGTGCAACGAGTGACAGCACAGCGAACATCAACACCTCTGGGCTACCCATAGAGGGTGTCCCACGGTCTGCTGAGTGCCCACCTTCGTGACGTGGTCCTTACAGGAAACCACATCGCCTTGACGTGCGGAGGCCAGGGCGGGCGCGGGCGCTTCTAACGGCGCCACGACGCGAGGAAGCGGTCGATCTGCTCCCGCTCACGCAGTCCCAGTGACCACTCCACGGCGTCGATAGACACCTGGATTCCTCGGTACACGTACACGGCGCGCACGTCCACGTTGGTTGCTCCGGTCAGGCGACACCGGACCGCGGGGTCGCTCGTCTCCAGCTCCCGGCGGTTTCGGGCGATGTCGGTCATGCACACGTCGCACACGGCAACGTCGCCCCCGACGACGAGGTGGTGGACCTCTCCGCCGCGTCGGCCGCAGGTGCTGCAGACGCGATCGGGCTGGTCTGTGACGATGTGCGGCAGGCCTGCTGGGCGGGGTGGATTCGCAGCTCGCTGCAGCGCGTCTACCAAGTGGGCAGCCCCCCGGCCTCGGGCGGTCCTGCGCAGCGTCTCGGCGGCATCCTCGTCGCCGAGCATGGCCAGTCCCGCTCGGGCGGCGACGGCGAGATCGGCGTCCGCTTCAGCGGCCCAGCGCACCAACAGGGTGCGCGAGGCGTCGGAGTCGTGTGCGGCCGCCGCGAGCAGCAGGAGCGCCTGCCACGCGCGCGCCTCGCGTCGCTCATCATCGACGTGCTGGCGGTGAACACCCACATCCTGTGCGGGGCCGTGGCGATCCACTGCAGCGCGTCGGAGGTCGTCGTCGCCGATCTGCAGGCCTCGAACCAGCTGGGCCGGTGGGATCCGATCAGAGAGGGCCAACACCTCGTGGCCTCTGGCGGCGCTGTACATCCGGCCGGGCTCGGCCAAGCCGGCGGCAACCGAGCGAGCGCGCTGACCGGCCACAACATCGAGGGCGGCGTTCCACAGGGTCAGGCGGAGTCCCTCGTCTGAGGTCAGCTCCATGGCGTCGAGGATCGCAGCTTCGATCGCACCAGGGATCTCTCGGAGCCCGCCGAGGACCGTCGCGACGCGCTCCCGGGTGGAGGCGCGGGGGCCAGAGTCGCGCAGGCTCCCATCGGAGGTGGGGGCCGCGGTCCTGGGGAGGCGGTCGAACACGCTCACCTCGCTCCGCAAGGCGCCGATGAGCCAGCGTTTGTCTCTGGCGCTGCTGCGGATTCCCACGAGCTCACGAAACGCAGCGACGTGTCCCGGAGCGTCCTTCAGCACCTCACGAAAGCCCTTGGCCGCCTCATCAGTCCGGCCCTCCTCCAGCATGGCGCACGCCAGCGTGTAGCGGGCCTGGAGGTCTCCGGGGTCGAGCGCCAGGGCGCGGTTGCACGCCTCCCGGGCCTTGACCACTTCGCCCAGCTGAAGGGACGCCATGGCGATTCGTGTCCACACCCGTGCGCTCTCGCCAGACGCCCGCAGGTGTTGCCGCAGGTACAACACGGCGTTCTCGTGCCGGCCCACCTGGTAGGCCACCAATCCCAGGTAGTACTGCGCACGGGCGCGATGATCGGGATCCTCCCGCA
>JBLFXJ010000460.1:0-5538 GCA_047609825.1 Myxococcota bacterium | reverse complement strand
GCGAGCCGAGCCGTTCCCCCGACCGCGCCCTACTCGGGATGGAGGACGAAGATGAACCCGGAGTCGCGCGCCGCGACGTAGACCCGTCCCTCGGGGCCCACCGCCAGCCCGATCGGGCGACCGTCGGGCAGCGGGTATTCCTCCAGCAGCGCGTGGGTCACGCCGTCGAACCGCAGCACGGCGCCGGAGTCGCGGGAGCTCACCCACAAGTCACCGTCCGGTCCGAAGGCCAACCCCTCGGGGCTCTCGAGCCGCGGGTGGGAGAACGTGTCCACGATCCGCCCGTCTTCGTCCACGACCGCGATCTGGTGCCGTCCCCGGGAGGCGACGTACAGGTCGCCGTCGTCGTCGAACGCCAGACCCTCGGGGGTGTCGAGGTCGGGGGACGCCGCGAAGTCGCCGAGCGGATCTCCGTCCTCGCCAGCGACCAGGGCCACACTGGCCCGGTCGCGCTGGGTGATGTACAGGTTGCCTCCCGGCCCGAAGGCGACGCTGTTCGGCCCGTCGACGCGGTCGCCGAACGGTCCCAGGTGCGCGCCGGTGTGCCCGTCGAACCGCTGCACCTGAGCGTCGTCCCGGCTCGCCACGTACAGGTCGCCGTCCGGACCGAAGGTGAGGCCCTGGACATCGCGGATCCCGTCCGCGGTGAACGCCTCGGCAGCGGGGTGTGCGCCCAGGGTCACCCGCACCACCCGCTCGCTGTCGCCATGGGCCACATACAGCGCGCCGTCGGGACCGAACGCCAGGCCCTCCGGGTCCTCGCCGACGAGCTGGATCAGCGGCAAGAACTCCCCCGCCGGGAGACCGTCCTGCCCGCCGTCGTCGTCCTCCAGGGGCTCGTCGTAGTCTGGCGCGTCATCGTGTGCGCGGGGGTCGGCGACGACCGGGTCGCGGTGGGGGGGGTCGGCCGCGGGTTGAATGGCGAACCCGTCCAGCACCCCGGGCACGTCCGACGTGGATGTGGCGCTGCCTGTGTTTCCATCGGGCGCGTCGCACCCGACGAGCATGGCCAGGGCGGCGAGCGTGGCGAGGGAACTGAGCGGGCGCTGCATGGGAACCTCCGTGCGGGGTGCGTCGCCCCGGCACCTCCAGGATGCATCGCCGACCGGGCCAAGCTGATGTCCGCCGATGTCCTGCGTGCCGGGGCGGCGGGGCGGCGGCGACGCCTCTTCACGCCCTCGCCACGGCCCGGCTCACTCGAGGTCGGGTCGGGCCGTCGTGCGGCGTCAGTCGGGCCGCTCGCACACGAAGGGATGCAGGTTGCTGCAGTCGCTGTCGTCCCACGCGCCGTCGTCGTAGAAGTTCAGGTGCAGGCAGTGCTCTACGCCGCCCCAGTCATTCGGTTCGGAGGGCCCCCAGTGGGTATAGTCGAGCGGTCCTGCACCGTCCCACACCCAGGATCCTTCGACATCGAGGTCGGTTCCACCCGTCCACCAGGGCCCCTGCGAGATCGCATCCACCCGTGCGTCGAGCCAATCGTCTTCAGCGGCGTCTTCGATCGACACGAGCCGCGCACCGGACGCCGCGCAGTGAGCGCGTGCGCCCTCCCAGGTCTCGGGTGATGCGCACAGCTCGTAGGTCGCGCCTGGACCCGGCTCGGTGAGACAGGGCAAGGGCCAGCCGCGCACCACCTCCGTCCAGCCGCGACACCCCGAACCGCACTGTTCTCCGTTGGGGTACGTGACCCGCTCGTGGACCTCGAACGACTGCTCGAGCACCTGCTCGCCCCTACGCTCCACGGTGAGCACCACCTCCGGAGGAAAGACGGTCAAGCTGAGCGCTTCGACCGAGCTCCAAGCGGCGTCGCCAACACCGACGGTCGCGATCACGACGTTCATGACGTCGCTGTCACAGTCGAACCCGCTGGCCGCCGACCCCGCACAGACGTGGTCGATACCGTCGAAGCGCAAGCTGAACACATAGGTCAGCTCCTGCTCTGCCGGCCAGGTGTCGGTTTGGGCCCTGAGGTCGAACCAGGCGTAGCCGTCGCCGTCGTCGCAGCCAATATCGGTGCACCCCTGGCCGCAGCCAGAGAGCGTCAGGGTGGCGGAAGCCAGGAACATGAGCAGCATGGACCTCTCCCAGTCTCGGGCCCGCGTCAGGGTGTCGGCGAGGCCATAGTATCGACGCCGCGGAGAGGCAGCTCCACGAGGGTCGCCGAGGCCTCGCCGGTCACCGGGTCGATCACGGCGAGATACGCGGTCGCCCGTGCATAGGGACTGGCCCAAAGTGGACGCGCCGCCGTTCTCCCGCCTGGTTCGCCAGCCCTCACCCCCCGGCGACGAGCAAGGGCATGGGAGCGACGAATGGCCGGCGTCGACGCATGGCGTCCTCCTCGCAGAGAGAGCGGCGGACAGCAGGGCTCACCCGCGGCGGGCGCGCCGGAAGGCCGTGGCGAGGCCGAGCAGGCCCAGCGGCAGCCACACCGCCCGCTGGCCGGGCGACGGCATCGGACGCGACACCCGGGCCGACTGCCCGGCGTCGTCGCAGCTGCCGGGGTCGTCCTGCACCATGCCCTGTCCGCAGATCGGGTAGGTCGACTCGAGCTCGGGCAGGTAGTCCACGAACCGCACCTGTGTCTGGCCCGTCTCGTACGACGGAGCGAACTGCAGATCGACCGCGTTGCCAGCGTCGTACCGGGCGCGGACGCGGGTGAGGAACACGTCGAAGCCCTCGCTGTAGTGGTCGTCGACCGAGCGCGCGGTGAACCCGAAGGCCTCGAGCATCTGAGGATCCAGCGTCTCGAAGCCGGGGGAGCACGGGTCGCACTGCTGCCACCCCGGCCATGCGTACTCGACCACGTGGCCGGGCAGGACGCTGCCGAAGCTCTCGGCGAGCCACTCCCCGTAGAACGTCTCCAGGTCGCTGCCCGGGGGCGGCATGCACTCGTCCTCGAGTTGGATCGGGCTCGCGTTGATCACGCGGGTCTGCCCCTGAGTACCCGAGGTGAGGGTGAACAGCTGCACCTCCTGCACGCCGGCGCTGTTCAGCGCGCCGAGGCGCGTGGGGAGCGACCAGGTCTCCTGACCGGGGCTGTCGTAGGCGAACTGGATGGGGTCGAGGTACGCCCCGTCGGGCACGTCGTCGAGCGACACCTTCACGGCCAGGAAGTACAGGCCGGCGTCGATGTATTCCTGGAGCACGCCCTCGGCGCCCGCGGGCAGGCCGTAGCCCTCCTGGTCCAGCCAGCCGAACAGGTCGGCGGACTCCTCGGCCGACAGGAGCACCACGTCGTACGCCCCGACGGCGAACTCGGCCTGCACGACCACGCTGTCGTAGGCGATGGACGTGCCGTAGCCCGTGCTGACGGCCGTCCCGGCGTCGCCGGAGTCCGACGCCTTGTCATCGCCCCAGCCGCACCCGCCGCCGCTGCAGCCGCGCGCGTGCCCCACGTCGTAGCCGCTGTCCCACTGGCGGAAGTCATCGCAGGAGTACGCGACCCGACGCGGGGCCGTGGTGGCATCGAGCATGTCGATCCAGTCGCGGTCGGCCAGCCGCACCGAGTCAGTGAGGATCGACGCGGGCACGGGCACCACCATCGCGAAGTCGCTCACGTCCGCGGTGACGTCGTTGGCCATCGTGAGGGTGGTGCGGTCCCCGTCACGCGCAACGACTACGCGACTGGACCCGTTCTCGAGCGTCCCGTCCACCGGGCCGACGTACAGGCCGCAGAAGGCGTGCGCAGGGAAAGCGACGGTGAGCAGCAAGGCCGACACGAGCGAGGTGTGCATGGGGGTCCTCCTGCACAGAGCCTACAGGGGTCGCTCGGGGCGAGGCGATGTCGGCCGATGTCCGTGCCCGCGCGTGGAGCCGACGGGCCGGGCTGGCAGCGGCGATCACCGCGATGACGCGGCCTGGCGCCCCGCCGGCCTCACCCGCTCAGCCTGCTGATCCAGCTCACCTGCGCGCGGAGTCGTACGTCCAATACGACACCAGGAGCTGGTCATCATCGAGCAACGCTGCGAAGTAGGGATACGCCCCCTTCGTGGGCGGCTGGATCTTGACCTCGGCGTTCCACGTCTGGGGACCACACATGGAGGCCCTTCGACGGCTCCACGCGGCTCTTGGCGACACGGGCGGGTTCGAACGCGTCCCACGTTCGGTCCATCGGCAGAGAGGCAGCCTGGCGATGCGCACTCCCGGGACCGTGTCACCGGGTCAAGAGACCCCTCGGGCCGACCGCGCCAGCCGCCCGTGAGGCGCCTCGTCGCTGCCGGGTCCGGTCAGCTGGTCAGCCCCAGACCTCGGCCCGCCGGGAGGGGTCGTGCGGCCTGCGAGCGCGGTCGACCCCAGCGGGCCCCCGCGCGACGAGGAAGCGGGCCATGGGACGCTCCGGTCCCGAGGGGACGGGCCGGAGGTGTCCCGAGCCTTGCTATCGGACCGCGTAGATCACGCCTTCGCCCGGACCGGAGAGGTACGAGCACCGGCGATCGCCCACGTTGCAGCCGTCACTTCGGGGCATCCAGCAGATGTTGTTGCCCTCGGGGCAGCCGTAGTCGCCTGGCTGGGTGCCGCAGTACGAGACGTCGCCATCCCACGACGAGAACATCCCGAAGCCGCGGTAGGTGTCGCACCCGTGGGTGCACACGTTGGACTCGTTCACGTCGCTGTAGCCGTAGCTGTCCACGTAGTCCCAGCCGCTGGGGACGTTGATGCTGCTCTAGGTCACCGCGTCGGGGCGGGTGTTGGACATCCACTGCTGACCCAGCTCGTCCACGTAGTTCTCGACCAACCGGTTGAAGATGAGGATCTTCTCCGTGAAGCTGTCGTTCATCGTGTTCAGCGTGGCGCCCGAGGTGAACCCGCTGAGCTCGTCGCCGACCACGCCATCATCCACGAACAGGCCCCAGTCCCACTGAGACGAATCGCGGATGTAGGCCTGCACCGTCCAGCCGCCACCGGCCACGTTCATCTCGCAGTACAGGTCGTACGGGGCCGCGGGCCCTGCACCATCGGTGTCGATGCTGTACACGCCGCTGGGGGCGCCAGAATCGGCGAGCTTGATCGACTGGCAGCTCGAGCCCTCGAGGAGGTCGCCGCTGCCGGGGCTGTCGACGTTGGTCATCGTGCAGGTGGCCGTGTCGAGGATCTGGAAGGGCGTGTCACAGCGGTCGCCCGGAACCGTCGGGTAGAACGAGCCGCTTCCACCATCGGGAACGGTGATCCGCGTGGCGAAGCGGAGGCCGGCCAGGCCGGTCGGGGTGCCGGCGCAGGCGCCCATCCCGATGGGGTCGGAGCCTTCGCCCGCCGCGCCCATGAGGAACACCGCGGTGCCGCCCGGGGTGAGCCCGTCGAACGCGATGGTGACGGGACCGGGGCACGCGCCCCAGGTCGACAGCGACTGGGCCATGGCGAGGGGGAGCACGAGTAGCGCGATCAGCATGTGACAAATCCTCGGGCGAGTGCGAGCGGAGTCGACAGTGTCGTGTGGGCTCGGCTGGGGCGTAGATGTCACGCGAGCATTGCAGGCGGTGAATCGTGTGCATGAAGTGCAGGCGACCCGGTTCCGCAGCGGTGCAACGCACCACTCCGCACGCG
>JBLFXJ010000459.1:0-5560 GCA_047609825.1 Myxococcota bacterium | reverse complement strand
ATCGCAACAACGCGAGAGTGGCTTCCGAGGTGTAGTATTCGGGGCCGTCAGGCGTTGGAGGCTCTGCTGGGTCGCGGGTGGCGACGCCGTTGAATCGCCCGCCCTCCGCCTGCACACTGATAAGGTACAACGCCAACTGTCGTCCGGCATCAAGGTGATCGTCCACCACGAACGCTGCGCGATGCTCCGCGACGGCGAGCAGGCTCAGCGCGACGACGCCGGTGTGGATCTGCTCGTGGTCGCTGACCCAGCGCACGCTGCCTCCGCCGTGCGGGCCAGAGCGGTCGTCGACCTGGGAGACCTCGAGCAGAGCCCGGAGCGCCCGCTCAGCCGCTTCGCCATACGGCACGAACCGGGTGCGGTGAAACGCGGCGCCGAGCGCCCAGGTGCCGTGCGCGTGCCAGAACAAGTCGAAGGCGTCGGAGTTCGTCGTACGGACCGGATCCCATCGCTGGCGCACCAAGCCAGTCGGGCCGAAGGTGGCGGCCAGGAGATGGTCACTGGCCCAGACGGCCCGTTCGAGGACCGTCTCTGGTGTGATCGGAGGAACATCGGCAGGGTGCATCCGGGCCAACCGGGTCGGCCCCGCGGAACCTTCGACCCACGCTACGGTGCGCACGAGCTGGAGCGAGGTCTCACCGGGTGGAACTCCGAGGGCCGCCCGAACCTCCTCCTCCAGACCTGAAGCGTCCCACCGCGGCGCAGCGCCCATGGGACCGGGGAACCAGCCCGCCTCTACGCCGCGGGACGGCGGCACGAGGATCTCACGCCCTGCCCCCTGCACCCACCATCCGTCGACTCCGAGGGCGATCGGCGCTACCTCGCCTGGCCAGTCGGCGTGGCGCGCGTGCACCACCGCATCCCACTTCAGGACCGCGTTCGGCGCATCTGGAAGCGCAGAGAGGGACCGGGCCGCCGACCGGACGGCCTCTCCCAACGACTCACCTCGCCCAGCGGTACATCGGGGTGGCCGCCTGGGCTTGACGTCATAGGCACACAACGCCGAATGGTAGGGCGGGATGCCGTTGAGCAACGCCGACACTCCCTCGCCGCCGGCGAGCACGTCGCGGGCGACGGCGAACACCGCATCCGCAGTCTCGGCGTCCTCCAGCTCGGGCACGCGGAGGTCCGCCGCCATGGGCTGACCCGTCCGCGCGCCCCAGTACAGAGCACCCGCCGCGACCGCGACCGCACCGCCGACACCCAGCAGCACCCGAGCGGGAGCAACCCTCACGCAGTCAGTCCCCCACGAGGGGGAGCTTCTGCTGCTCCGGGTCGAATGCATCCGGTCGCCAGTGCAGCCGACACCGCGCCTCGTAGGTGTCGCTGCTGCCCAGCAGCACCCGGCTGTCGCGGTGGACCAGACGCTGGCTGCGGTTCGCTGGCGCGCCGCACACCATGCACACCGCCAACGCCTTGGTCACGTACTCGGCCACTCCCATCAGCTGCGGGATCGGCTCGAAGGGCACTCCACGGTAGTCCTGGTCGAGGCCAGCGATGATCACCCGTCGCGACTGGTCAGCCAGGCGATTGGCCACGTCCACGAGCTCCATGCCGAAGAACTGCGCCTCGTCGATGCCTACGACCTGTGCATCGCCGACGAGCTTGAGGATGGCGCCGGCCGAGTCGACGGGCCGGCAGGCGAGACGCGCCTCGGAGTGCGAGACGATGTCCTCCTCCGCGTACCTGACATCCACCGACGGCTTGAACACCAACACCCGCTGCGTGGCGTAGCGGGCGCGATTGAGTCGTCGGATCAGCTCCTCGGTCTTCCCGGAGAACATGCAGCCACAGATCACCTCGATCCACCCGGTGCCGACCGGGTAGGCGTGGGGTGTCGTCATTCGTGGCTCCAGCGTGTCGGGTGGGGTGCGTTCCACCGGAGTACCACGTCGGCCGATGAGTCCTCCACGACCTGGAAGCGAGTGCCGTCGATCTGCACTACGAGGCCATCCGCGACCCACGGGTTGTCCAGGGCCATGCTCCTGAACCCCGCAGCATCCGGGATCGGGTCCAGCCACCAGAGGGAGGCGATGGAGGCGCAGGCGGGATCGCTGAACAACGAGCGGCCGCTGTGCGAGAACGACGCCTCGTAGCGCCACGCATCGTTCGCTGCCGAGATGGTGTCGGCGGTGCCATACAGCAGCTGCTGGATGTACCCGCGCGCCAGCGACGCCTTGGCCGTGCACCCCACGCAGTAGATGACCGGCAGACCCGGCGCATCCTCGGCGTGGCGATCGACCAGATCGACCAGCCGGGCGTCGAGCGCGGTGAGCTGCTCCAGTGCGCGCACGGGCCCAACCATGAACATCAGGGATCGCCCACCCGCTGGGGCATCGCCCACAAGGGTCAGCTCGATCGCGACATCATCATCCTCATACACCGCGTGCCGGCCCTGCCACTCCCCGCGTTCGACGGCGGCAAGCCACAGCCGAACTGCCCGCGCGATGTTCTCCGGATCCAGCCCACCGGGGAGCCTCCGGCGGATGTACAGCACGTAGCGTTGGTCGCCAAACGTTGTGTTCAGGGCGCCGATCAGGCTCTGCACGTCCGCAGGATCGCCGGACGGATGAGCGTCGATCGGCTGAACGAGGACCGAGAGCCCGACCTTCCTGCCATCCTCGAGCTCCAGCAGGAGTACATCCGCGCCAACTGTTCCCACCGCCCGCGCCCGACCCGTTCCGGCGAGAGCCACGGCGTTGAGCATCATCTGCTCCCACCACGGCTCGTCTGCGCCCCGTGCCGCCAGCCATGCCTGAACGTCAGGCATGAGCCATGCTCGTAGCGAAGAAATGCCCACCTCTACCCAGCGCGGCGAGTCGTCGACGGGGTGGGGATGGTCCTTATGGGGCGGCAGAGGCATCGCCGGGCCATTATCCCCCCCGAGACCGCCAGGCGACCGCACCCGCTGGGGTGCGAGAACCCGTTGGATCGGCGGCGGAGGCCCGATGTCCCTGTCTGCACAAGAGCGCGCCGAGGTGATCGAGATGCTGCCAGCGCTGGCGCGGGAGGGGGATGCGGCTCCGGTCGTAGACCTGTTCCGATCGCTCGCGGGCAGGATGCTCGCGGAGCTGGGCCAGGTGCCCGGTTTCGACGCGGTCCGCGCGGGGGCGATGCGAGTGGCCCCGCACCTTGACGGCGGCCACACCGTCGGTTGGCTCGAGGCGGTGAGCACAGCGCTGGAACGGTACGCCGAAGAGGTAGGTGCAGGTGACCCGACCGTGCTGCTCTCACGCCACCCGGCCTGGGCGGGTCTGGCGCGCCTCGAGCTCGGGCTGGCCCGCGCCGATGCGCCCGAGGATGCGATCGCTGCAGCCGAGGCCCTAGCGCGCGTAGGATTCACCAGCGTGGACGACGGGCGTGGCACTCAGCGTGGCACGGTGCTGTGGGCCTTGTCCGAAAAGGCGGACGAGGTCGGCTGGACCGACCGCGCAGCCGCACTCCTGGCTGCAGCAGAGCACGGCCCGTTCGACGACGACTCCGATCTGGCGCGGATCAAGCTTCTGCGAGGGCTCTCGGCCGCAGAGGATGGCGATGCGGGCGCTGAGGCGCTGCTCCTCGCCGCCGCCGAAGATGACGACGCGGACAGCCGCACACAGACTCATGCTCGCTGGGTGTTGTCGGCACTGGCCCGCGACTCCGGCAACACCATCGCCGCCGCCGCGTGGCTGGATCGGGCCATCGCTGGCGCCGATGATGAGCCGGACGAGGTGTTGGAGCAGCTGCGTAAGGCCCGCGCGACCCTCGGATGAGGCCCGTCCGGCCCAACAGCTGACGACCAGGCCGCCCGATCGCCGAGTCGAGGACCGCTACCAGCCGGACTCCTCCTGCGAATACGAGCCCGGATCAGGTCCCTCTTCCTCCTCCTCCTCGAGGAGCACGGCGAGCTGGACCGTGCGGCACATCGTGGCGACCGCCTCACCCTTCACTCCCGCAGCATCGCCCAGCGAGTCGACCAACCCCGCGACCAGGGCATCGGCGCGAGCGCGGAGGCTTCCGACCTCGGGCACGTCCACCGTGCCTTGGGGCGTGCGCCATGACGGTCCATCCGGGCTGCCGCTCGACAAGGCATCCGCGACAACCATCAGCACATCGACGGCACGCTCCCGCACGGCATCCCCGTCCGCCTCACCGAAGGCCGCCGCGAGGGCCTGTCCCACAACCGAGGCGGTCTGTTGATCCGCCTCGAGTCGGTCGACCAGCTCCGCTCGACGGCCCTCATCCAGGGCCGATCCGGCGAGGATCGCCAGCAGGCGCTCTAGACGCTGGGGCGCCATGGGACGGAGCTCCAACGCCACCAAGGTGTGGGCGACGCCCGGAGCGGCCACATCCCGCACCACATCTACACCGGGCGCTGCCGCGGCCTCGGGGCCTTCGATGCCCCGCTGCACGGCCTCGTTCCCGAGGGCTCCCTCTCGTCCCAGCGAATCGGGGCGCGCCTCCCGCTCGCCCGGCGCTCGCCCGCGCTCGCCTGACGACGACCAGCGGCGCCTCTTGCTCATCCTCCGACGTCGCGGGCCAGCCGGAAGCCGAGCGAAGAGCGCCGGGAGGTGGGGCGCTCGAAGGTGAGCGCCTTTGCCCAGGCCGCGAGCGAGGGCTGATCCCAGCTGCCGGGATGAACCAGACGTTCCTCGCCCACCACCGGCGCATCCCCGTGCCATTCGGCCACGTTTCCGGCCAGATCGCGAATCCCTTCGGGCGTACAGTCGCGGACATACAGCCCCACCGCACACGGGCGCGCGAGCGCCTCTTCACGAGTGTTGGCGTTGCCCTCCCCGAACGGCGCTCCCCACGGGTATGGCCGCCTCTCGGAGCCGCGCGTCACCCACACCCGCTCATCAGCGTGCACGAGCCGAGCCCCCGCTGCCTTGGCGTAGGCGGCGGCCTCGAACCACGTGATCCCGACGACGGGTTGGTTCGGCACCACGAACGGCCCGGCACCATCCCCTGCGGCGAGCGCAGGCCACGGGTCGGCGGTCTGACCGAGCCAGGCTCGGCCCTCGTCGCTCCAGGCCCCGAGGTCGTCGTAGCCGCCCGCGTCGACCCAAGAGCGGTACTCCGAGTTCGTCACCGGGAACCGCGCGACGCTCACCGGATCCAGCTCTCCGGGCACATCGACGAAGTACCCTGCGTCAGTTGGTTGACGGAGGCGCGGGTCGCCGAGCCAGCCGAGCGCCTCGCCGAGATCGAGGCGCGCCTTGACGCCACCTTCCCCGGATTGGACAGCTGCGACCAGTGCATTCACCAACGCGTCGCTCGCCCCGCCAGCGCGGGCCTCGTGGCCCAACCGAGCCAGCGCGGTGACACGCGCATCAGCTTCGGTCAGCGCCAGCGCATCCTGCAGCGTCTCCAATCCCACGGCGTCCTCCGGCTCCACGGCGGCCCGATTCGTTCCAGTCGAGGCCGTGGACGACGCGAGCGCTTAAGCCGTCGACAGCCGCCTGTCACCGCAACACCGGCGGTCACGCCAGGATCACACGCCACGCATCCGGGAATGCGTCCCGCGCCCCAGAGGTGCGCACGTCCACGAAATCGAGTGGTTCGAACCGACGGCCGATCC
>JBLFXJ010000458.1:0-5586 GCA_047609825.1 Myxococcota bacterium | reverse complement strand
ACCCGAGGTTTACCGGGCGCTTTATCTTGTAGGCGTGCTCGGTGGTGAGGAACACCACAGCACCGTGGGTCTGCACGACCTCGACCGGGGTGGCGTCTGGCCACGCCTCCGGGCGACTCAGGTGGGTGACCAGTGCAGCGTGCTTCATCTCGGGCCTTCGGCGGTCAGTCGCTCGTCGTCCTTTCGCGAGCTTACCCCTCGTACCTCGGGGTGGGTCGCTATCGGACTCCTCGCTGGATTGCTACAGCGGGAGCTCTTCGACGGCGGGGGGCGAGATCCCGACCGGGAAGTCGTCGACGCCGCCGGGCGGGGGGGCGTTGAGCACGGCCACCATCGGGATGCCGAGGATCTGGGTCTCGTATCGCACGAGGAACCCGTCCGGCGAGTAGTAGAAGGTGCTGCGGCCCTGGGGGTTGTCCCACCCGTAGCCGGTGACCTGCACGGGCTCGCCGGCGATGGTGAGCTCGCTGATGCCGAGCTCGGTGATCGGGCCGGCCGCCACCTCGCCGGTCTCGGCGGAGAGGATGCGGGCGGTCTCGTAGTGGGCGAGCACGAAGCTCGTGGCGGGGTCCACCAGATCGGCGGTGGACAGGTCGATGCGGTCGAGCGGCATCTCGACCGTGCGGGAGCGCCCATCACCGGTGACGGTGACCATCCAGCCGGAGGCGGTCCACCGGCCCTGCACCTCCCGCAGCGCGCCGTTCTCGTCGATGACCGACTGGAACGAGGCGGGCTCGCGGGACACGGCGTGAGCCGTGAGGCGCTGGCGATATCGCACCCGGATGGGGCCCACCTGGCCATCGAGCTCGGTCCATGACTCGATGATCCGGCGCATGCCGAGGTCGCCCTCGGCATACTTGATCGTGGCCTCCCGCTTGCCCAGCGGCTGGCCCTTCACCGTCACGTCCCAGGTGAGCTGGTGCGGCTCGGCGGCGAACAGGGCGCCGGTGAGAGCGAGCAGAGCGACCATGGGGGACCTCCTCGGGGCGGGCAGCATAGCGCGTCCGCCAACCCGGCACCCCCCCGGGGTAGTCCCGCCCATCGGTCGGTGTTCACTCCAGGTGTGGCATCGAGCTGTATGCTCGGGGCATCCGGAGGCCCCATGCTTCTCCCGCTGCTCCTCGCCGCTTCTGCGCAGGCCGTGCCCGTGCAGCTCGCCCACCAGGGGCGGCTCCTGACGGTCGACGGCGTGCCGCTCACCGGTCCGCACACCCTCGAGCTCGCCCTGTACGACGACCCGGTCGGTGGCGATGTGCTGTGGGCCGAGGCGCAGGACGCGGAGTTCATCGACAGCACCTTCGCGCTCCTCCTCGGGGCGGATGCGCTGAACCCCATCGACGACGAGGTGCTGGCGGAGCGGTCTGGGGTGTTCAGGCGGCGAGATCGTGGTGTTTGACGAGGGCTTTGGGGAGTGGGTGTGCGCGCCCATGCCCGACGGGGTCGACGAGGAGACCGTCGAGGGGTGGGTCATCGACGGCCCGCTCGACCTGGCACCCGGCACCACGGTGGGCGGCGAGCCGATCGGTGGACCGGTCTCCTGGGATGACCTCCTCGATGTGCCCGCGGAGCTGTTCGTCGACGCCGACAGCTTCGCGCTGGTGTCGTGCGACGAAGGCGAGATCCTGCGGTGGGATGGCCTGATCGGTCGGTTCGACTGCGCGGTCGACCTGGTCCTCGACGAGGGGACCGTCCGGGCCATCGTCGC
Source organism: Myxococcota bacterium (assembly GCA_047609825.1). Lineage (GTDB taxonomy): Bacteria > Myxococcota_A > UBA796 > UBA796. Next base: position 3,881 of record JBLFXJ010000458.1, on the reverse strand, counting down.
CGCCGCTCCAATCGATCTTGCTCCCGGTTCCACCGTGGGCGGCGTGCCGGTGGTGGCGCCCACCTGAGCCGGCTTGCCCGACCGACCGGCGGATCTGGTGGATGGCGACGACGACGCGCTGGCCGCCCTCGAGTGCGCCCCCGGCGAGCTCGCTTCATGGGATGGTGCGGACTGGGCGTGCACCTCCGACGCGACCCTGTCCGCCGAGGACGTGCGGGCCATCGTGGTCAGCGCGCCGCTGGATCTCTCCGTGGGCACGACGGTCGGCGGTGAGCCGCTCTCCGGGGGGCCGGTCCTGTGGGGAGATGTGCGGGATGTGCCTGCGGACCTGGTGGACGGCGACGCCGACACCCTCGGCGGTCTGGACTGTGACTCCGGCGAGGTCGCCCGATTCGATGGCGCGGCGTGGGCCTGCGCCCCTGATGGCGTCGGCGTGCTGCCCGAGGAGGTGGCTGGCCTCGTCCCCTTGGACCTGCCGGCAGAGACCACGTTCGGCGGCGTGGCGCCGGTGCTCGGTGCGGTCGCCTGGTCCGACCTCACCGGCCGCCCGGCGGACCTCCTCGACGGGGACGACGACCTGCTGGCGGATGTGTCCTGCGCGCCGGGCGAGGCGCTGTTCTGGGATGGTGTCGCCTGGGACTGCTACGCGCCGGTGGAGAGCGACCGCCTGGCCGAGCTGGGGCTGCTGTGCGAGGACGGCCAGATCCCCGTGTATGAAGCGTTCGAGGGCTCCTGGAGCTGCGCCGATGACCAGGTGTTGGCGTCGGACGAGGTGTTGGCCATCGTGGACGACGCCGATCTCGACCTGGGGCCCGGCACCACCCTGGACGGGGCGGCGCTCCTCACGGTGGGCGGGGGAATCCCGGCGGAGCTGCTGCCCTTCGACGGGCTCGAGGCCGTGAGCAATGGGGTGCTGAGCAATCGGTTCATCACGCGGGTGTTCGCGGCCGGCATCGCAATCCCCGACAACTTCCCGAGCGGGGTGGCGTCCGAGCTCGTGGTGCCGCCGGTGGGTACCGCTGCAGACGTTCGGGTGTCGGTCGACCTTCTGAACTCGAACATCGCAGGGCTCACCCTGGAGCTCGTGGCACCCGACGGAACGGAGAACCTGCTGTACGACGGGGACGGCGAGGGCGAGTTCCTCACGGCGACCTACCCGGACCCGGACCGGCCGGTGTCAGGCGACCTGAACGCGTGGGATGGCGGCGACCCCTCCGGCACCTGGACGCTCACGGTGATCGACAGCGACTACCTGAACAACACATTCGATGGCGAGGTGGTGGAGTGGGCGATCGAGGTGGATGCCTACTCCGACGATTCTGTGCGCATCGGGGGCGCGTTGGTGGTGAAGGACAACCTCTCCGTCGATGCAGACCTCTCGGTGGCGGGTGACCTGTCGGTGGACGGCACCCTGTCCCTGGCGAACCCGGTGGACCTGCCGGTGGGCTCGACCCTGGGTGGCCGGCCCCTGGTCGACGCGGACAACGCCGCATTGCTGGCCCCGAACCTGCTGCTCAACGGCGGGGTGGACCTGTGGCAGCGTGGGGACGCCGCCATGCCGGACGGCTGGTATCCTTCGGGAGCGCTCGACTATTCACGCGTGGTGGCCGACGGTCGCGAGTACGGGAGCGTGACTGCTGCTGCGGCAGACGAGTTCGTGTTCCAGAAGCTCGAGGCGCCGGGTGACTGGGCCGGCCTGCCGCTCACGTTCGCCATCGACGTGGCCGGCGAGGTGGGCGCGCGGGTGGAGGTGGATGACGGGGTGAGCGTGACCAGCGAGGATGTGCCGCCTGGCGAGGGCTGGCAGCGGATCGTGCTGCAGCATGTCGTGGATCCGGCGGCGGACCGGGTGGCGGTGAAGCTGGTGCCGGGTGTCGCCGGCGCCCTGGCCTTCGATCGAGCGACCCTCGCGGCCGGCACCTGGGCGTCTTTGCCGCATGTGCCGCGGGACCCCTATGCCGAGCTGCGGCGCGCCGAGCGGTTGTACGAGATCGGCCGGGGGAGCCTGTACAGCGATGACGCGGTCGAGAATCCGGTCGAGACCTGGTGGTTCGACTTCAGGACGCCGAAGGCGGACATGCCAGAGATCGCGTTCGAGGTGGACAACGCGAGCGGTCGGCCGGAGTACTACTCGATGCGGGTGAGCGTGGTGACCACCCGCGGGTGGTACTATGACCAGGAGAACGAGGACGCGGAAGCGGGCGGGGCCTACGACTACCACCTCACCTTGGACTGGACGGCGGAGGTGCCGGTCAGCTGGTGATGGGGGGCGCCGCAATGCTGGAGCGGGTCCGTCGGGAGCGGGGTCGACCGCTTGTGCATGGGCGTCGGGGCCTTGGCACACGGCTCGCGAGCTCCTCGCCGTTGCCGGAGCCAGCCCTGTACACGTGCTGCCGGATGGCGACGGGTGGGTGGTGCTCGCGGTTCGTCGCCGGTCGGCACTCCGATCGACGGTCAGCGTCGGTGAGGGCACGGAACCGTAGGAGCCGATTGCGCTGCGGTTGCGCGCCGGTTGCAGCCGGACGGCGACCCATCCCATGCTGACCTGTGTGGCATCCCCGCGGTACGGTGCCCCCGGAACCGGAGGGCCCGTGGACGTCGCCGAGGTGTGGACCCACAACCAGCTCCCGCTGCCCGGTGGGGTCGCGCAGCCGGGGAGCGACGCGAACCACCTGGCCGTCGCCCACCCCGTCGACGATCCGGCCGACGTGCTCGCGCGGCCCGTCCACCACCTCCAGCGCCGGGGCTGGCGCCTCGCTGACCGCGACCCGTCCGGGCACCGGGCCACGCTCGACATCGGTGGCACCGACCTGCTCGCCGTGGAGTGCGCCCGTCGCGCCGCCGACGTGTGGGTGGAGCTGACCTTCGTGACCTGACCGGTGTGGTAGATTTCCTTCGCGGTCATCCTCACCGCGCTGTTGTCTATGGAGCACCTCTTGTCCAACCGTACCCGGCGCCAAGAGCGCCGCCAGGTCGACGGCCCACGTCGGCGCGACCGCCCCCGGAACGACCGGGCGGGCGGTGAGAACTCCGATGTCGACCTGCCCGCGGCGGGTGGGTCGGACACGCCGTTGCTGGACGCCGCGGGTGGAACTGGGGTCGAGGTGGTGTCGGTGCCCGCGATGGAGGTGTTCCGCACGCGCCGCGACCCCACGCCGGTGACCACGCTGGCCCAGGGCACCGAGGTGACGATCACCGGCCGGCGCGACGGGTGGGTCCAGCTCCGGCATGGCCGGCACGACGGCTTCGCGCGCGATGGCCAGACCGAGGCCCAGGCTGCGGCGGTCGACGGAGCGGGCGAGGCCGGCGCGGCAGCCGCGGGCGCTGGCGCCACGATCCTGCAGCTGGCGAACGACTACAACAACATCCCGATCTACGCGGAGGGCGTGTCGAACACGCCCTCCACCAGTGTGCGGACGCCGTACGTGCTCCACGGCGGCACTACCTCGTCGGTGAAGTCCACGGTCGAGAACCTGGTCATCGCGGAGGGCCGGCCCAGCGCGGGCCAGCGGGTGGTCGCGGCCGCCAGCAGCCAGCCGTGGGTCGGCAAGGGCACGCCCGAGCAGATCCAGATCATCGCGCAGGCGGTGGTGGACCATGGCTTGGCCACCACCGGTGGGCTCCAGGCCTACATGGACGAGGGCGTGATGCGCAGCGCCGGCCGCCGCAACGGCAAGTTCGGCGTGGACTGCTCCGGGATGACCGGCATCGCCATGGCTGAGCTGGAGGGCGACGACCGCGAAGATGGTGACTTCGGCGTGAACGCCCACGGCTACCGGAGCGACGGCTGGTCGGGCCACACGCCGGTCTCGCCGGACCAGGCCGAGGCCGGCGACGTTATCTCGTACAACACGACGAACCACGTGGGTGTCGTGTACTCG
>JBLFXJ010000457.1:0-5590 GCA_047609825.1 Myxococcota bacterium | reverse complement strand
CGCCTGGGGCCGCGACGAAGACGGCGATGGTTACGGCACCCTGCGCGACCAGCTGTTCGCCTGCCAGCAGCCCGACGGGTTCGGGTTCGCGAACACCGACTGCGACGACGACCGCGCCGACGTGAACCCCGACATGCCGGAGATCTGCAACCCCGACGAGCCGCTGGACGACGACTGCGACGGCCGGGTGGATGATGACGACCCGGACGTGTCGGAGGACAGCTACCTCGAGTGGTATGCCGACCGGGACGACGACGGCTACGGCTCGGGCGTCGACTTCGAGTACGCCTGCAGCCGCCCCGATGGCACGTCGATCACGAACGACGACTGCGACGACGCCGATCCAGGCGTGGGTCCACCGAGCCTGTGGTACGCCGACGATGACCGGGACGGCTTCGGCGCGGGCGAGCCGGTCGACCCCGCGCCGACCTGCGACCCGCCCGGGCCCGGCCTACGCCCCGACTGGGTGGGCCTGGACTGCGACGACGAAGACCCGCTCGCCTACCCCGGTGGGTACGAGATCTGCGACGACGGCATCGACCAGGACTGCGACGGCGTGGACGAGTGCGCCGGCCCCGGCGGGTGCCCAGTGCGCGATCCGGGCTCGTGCGCGCTCGCGCCCAGCTACGCATCCGACCTGTACCTGTCGCCGAGCACCGGCTGCACGCCGATGAATGTGGCCTTCGACGGCACTTTCTACTACGCCTACTCGGGTGGCACCACGTCGTGCCGGCTGAACCAGTGGGACGCCGCGGGCAGCTACCTCGGCGACTTCGGCCCCGGCATCGACGGGCGCTCGGTGATCAGCGCCGACGGCTGTGCGGGGCCCACCTACCTCAACGGCTACAACAGCCGCACCATCCACGTCGAGACCGGGCCCGGCACCTACTCGGCGGACTTCGATCTGGCGGGCGGCACCCTGGACTCCCAGACCGTGATCGGCATCGATCACGTGCGCGGCTACTTCGTGTCACAGGACTACTCGGGGCTCACGGTCGACCGATGGAACCTCGACGGCAGCAACGCCGGCACCCTCGTGCTCTCCGGCGGCGCGCACTCCACCTACGCCAGCGCGGTCACGAACAACGGGTGCTACCTGGCCTATGATGGCAGCAACCTGTACTCGTACGACGGCGACTCGGGCGCGCTGGTCGGCAGCGCCACCCTCACAGGTGTCGGCGCCGCGAACTACTCCTTCGGCTACGCCAACAGCCGGGTGTTCGTGAACGACGGCGGCGGCTGGCGCGGGTTCGACATCGGCATGTGAGACGGGCTGCGGCTACTTCGCCTCGCTGGCGAAGTAGCGGATCTCCCCGAGCAGATCGGGCATGCGCATCACCCGGGTGAGCCACCACCGCTCGAGCCGGTTGCGCGGCGCCAGCTCGAGGCTGCCGCGCACGAACACGCGCTCGTCGTCGGTGGGGCAGGTGGTGAAGCACACCCGGAACGGCCCTACCGGCGCCGGAATGCCGCGGATGTACAGGCCGATCACGGTCATCGACAGCCCACCATCCGCCAGCGGCTCAGTGCGCATCCGGGCCGCGACCCCGAGGTCCTGGAACACCTCGAGGATCGTCGGCGAACCGTCCACGTCGCGCACCACGAAGTCACTGTCGAACACCCGCACGGCGTCCGCACACCAGAACTCCCGCACGAAGTGCAGCGAACCATCGTCCCGTCGGAACAGGCGGAATCGGGCGGGGACGGCGTCGAGGTGCTGCTCATACATGCCTTGGCCCACGAGCAGGGTGGCGACCACCGCCGCCCACCCGGTGACCCGGTGGTACAGGTGCACCGACGCCGTCATCTCGAAGGTGTGCATCGCCTCGAACAGGCGCAGCACCCGTGGATGCAGTGCAGCGAGTCGGTGGCCGAGCACCGCCTGGAGGGACGGCCCCAACGACCAGGCCGCATCCGCCCGCTCAGCCCCCCGGGACTGCCGACGAATGCCCTGCCGGAACACCCGCCCGATGCGCACCGCGCGCAACGTCGCCACACACAGGCGCCACACCAGCCGCCGGTCGGACGGGAGGTGCGGCGGCACCCACGGACCCCCGCCCAGCGTCGCCCGCACGGCCGCCCCCACGTAGGTGCGCACTAGGGCCAGCCCGGTGGTGGCCTGACGCCACGCCACCTTGCCGAGCGAGCTGGCGATGGCGGTCTCGAGCGCGATGCGCCCGGCCAGCGCGTCCTTGTCCGCCACCCGGGTGCCGAGGGTCACGTCCATGTGCTCCGAGAGCATCGCCCAGCCCGGGTCGTCGCCGTGCTGGGCGGCCTCTTCATGGAACCGGTCCACCCACCCCTCGGCCTTCACCGCCTCCATGTCCACCAGGTGGGCCGCCAGCCAGCGCTCCTCGATCACGTCGGCCGGAAGCCCGGTTTCGAATGCCGCAACGTAGGCGCGCCACGGGTCGGTGCGCGGCAGGCCCTGCCGGTCCACCGGCAGCAGACGGTCGCCGATCTCATCATAGGCCACCGACAGCCCCGCGAATCGGGCCACGGCGATCCCGGTGGCGGCCAGCTCGTGCAGCGCGCCCATCCGGCTGGGGTAGCGGCGGTAGAACGCGTCGAGGAGCGCCACCCGCAGGCGCGCACACCGCTGGCGCTCGATGTAGCCCTCGGCCGCATCCGCTCCCACCCGGCGCTCGGCCTCCCGGCGCTCGGACGGATGAACGCGGGCACTCACAGCGCGGCTTCCACCACGGTGACGCTCACCAGACGGGCCGGGCACGGGAGCGGATCGTCGATCATGAGCGCGTACCGCGCGGCGCGCTCCATCTGGTCCTTGTCGTCCTTCGACGTGGGCACCACCTCGATCTCCGGCTCCGACAGCACCGCCATGTTCGACAGCCCCCCGACGCGCTCGCCATCGAGCCAGAACGACAGCGCGCCGCTCGGGGTCTGCTGCTGCACCTTGCGCACGCGCTTGGCGACCTCGAGGTCGATCTGCACCGAGGCGCGCGGCACCATGGACATGTCGAGCCGGATCAACGCGCCGATGACCGCCTCCGGACCGAGCAGCACCGGGCCGCCCTGCTCGCCATCCTGCACCTCGAACCGGCCCGGCCGCACCAGCGTGGACGGGATGGCCTGCGCAACCGCATCGTCCTCCGGCAGGGTGGCGATCACCTCGAGCCCGGTAGCCGTGGGCGTGAGCTCGTGGGGCAGTCCCATGGTGGCGAGCCGGGCCGACACCGTCGCCAGGGCCTCCGGACAGGTCTCGATGGTGACGGTCACCGTGTCGCCGGTCGCCGCCCGGCCGAGGAAGCCGTAGTACAGCATGTAGGCGTACAGTGAGAACACGACCACGATCATCAGCAGCGGTGCGAGGTAGAGCAGGAAGCCGAAGCCACCCGACTCCATGCGGTCGTCGGACATGGAGCGCTGCTAACCCCTTGTCCGGCCGTGCGGCGCAGCGTCGGAGCACGCTGCCGGGATATCGGGACGCATGCGCTGGTTCCCGCTCACTCTGCTCGGCTGCGGCCAGATGCTCGAGGCCGACATCACGGTCCGCGTTCGCGGCGAGATCCGGGCGCAGTTCGACCGTCAGAACGCCGCCCGGGTGATCATGCGGATCGACCAGCCACAGATCGGTCGCACCGTGGCCCTGGGCCTGTTGTGCGACTCCAACGACGAGGATCGTGACTTCCTGTACAACGCCATCGGCATGGGCTGCGCACGCTCCGAGGGGTTCATCGAGGCATGGATCGAGCCCTGGTCGGTGGACGATGCGGCCGTCACCTGCGGTCCGAGCGACGACTTCTTCAACGATGGCTATGACGTGCCTCGCCCGAAGGATGGGCCCTACGCCAGCCAAACGCTGTGGGCTGACGGCGGCGGGTGTGACCCGCTCATCGAATCGGTGGAGCTGGTGCTGGAGGCACCGCCAGGCTGGGCCAGCACGTTCAGCACCACCACGGTGCCAGGATCGAGCACCTCCGGTTCTCAGTAGGCGGAGGTGCGCATGCGCGGTGCCCTGCTGCTGTGGTTGATGGCGTGTGGGGGCGAGCCCTCGGGCAAGGGTGAGGACACGGCGGGAGAAACGTCCACCACACCCACCGGAGGGAGCACGCCAGGGGGAAGCACCACACCCGCCGGAACCACGCCGGCCGGAACCACGGCGGCCGGCACCCCCACCACAGCACCTGCCGTCGCTGACCGCGTGCTCCGGGGCGGGCGCATCTACACGGTGGACCCGGCACAGCCGTGGGTCGAGGCCGTGGCCATCGCCGACGGCGAGCTGGTGTTTGTGGGCACCGACGCGGGCGCCGAGGCGTGGGTCGGACCCGACACCGAGGTCACCGAGCTGGACGGTCTGATGGTGCTGCCCGGGCTGCACGACGTGCACGTGCACCTGCTCGAGGCGTTCCACACCGCCGCATCCACCTGCTACACGCCGCCGGGTGTCTCCCTTCAGCGCCACGTGTCCACCATCCGCGCCTGCGCCCCCGACCAGGTGGGCACGGACTGGGTGCTCGGGTACGGGTTCTCGATCTTCGACGCGCTGTACGCCCCCCGAGTGCCCGCCCTGATCCTCGATGACGCGGTCCCCGACCGGCCCGCGGCGATCCTCGAGGAGACCTCGCACGGCGCGTGGGTGAACACGGCGGCGCTGGTAGCGCTGGGCATCGATCGCGACACCCCCGACCCGGTGGGCGGCGTGATCCTGCGCGAGGCCGACGGGCGGCCGTCGGGCCTGCTGCTGGATGCGGCTGCAGAGATGGCGTTCGACCTGGCCCTCGAGCCGAACCCCGTCCTGGACGACATGAACCGGTCGGCGCTGCGGATGGGGGTGCGCGCGGCGAACGCGAACGGGCTCACCTCGGTGGCGGACGCCCGGGCCTACTGGAAGCGCGGGTATGTGGAGGCGTGGAAGGAGGTGGCCACGGACGGTGACCTCACGCTCCGCTCGGTGGTCGGGCTGTGGGCCTATGCGTCGGAAGACGACGACACTCAGCTCGCCGCACTCAAGGCGATGTATACCGACGATCCGACGGGAATGCTCCGGTTCACCCAGGTGAAGCTATACGACGACGGGCTGCTCCAGAACACCACCGCAGCACTGCTCGAGCCGTACGAGAGCCCGTTCACCCTCGCCGGTCCGCGGGGCCTGCAGTATTTCGACGCCGCCCGGCTCACCCGGTACGCCACCGAGCTCGAGGCCGTCGGGTTCGACCTGCACGTGCACGCCATCGGCGACCGGGGCGTGCGGGAGGCGCTGGACGCGGTAGAGGCCGCCCGCGCCACCAACGGCGACCTCGGCGCTCGGCACCGGCTCACCCACGTGGAGTGGGCCCACCCGGACGATGTGCCGCGGTTCGCCGAGCTGGGTGTCGTGGCCGACATGCAGATGTCGTACAAGTGGGTGGAGCAGGAGTACCTGGCGGACCAGGCGTTCTTCGTCGGCGAGGAGCGGGCCCGGGAGCGCCAGTGGCCCCTGCGCGACCTGTACGACTCCGGCGCACGGCTCACCCTGTCCAGCGACTACGACGTGGGCAGCCTGTCGCCGTTCGACGCCATGGCGCGGGCCATCGATCGGGGACCGCAGTCCCTGCCCGACCTCCACGCCGCGATCCGCGCCTACACCCTG
>JBLFXJ010000456.1:0-5601 GCA_047609825.1 Myxococcota bacterium | reverse complement strand
CGAGGTCCATGGAGTCGCGCTGCCCGAACAGCGGGGTCCGGCCATGGGGGCGTCCAGACAATGAGGGTGGCAGCCATCGACGTGGGCACGAACTCGGTCCACCTCCTGATCGTCGACATCGGACTGGACGGGACCGTGAGTCACGTCGAGAAGGCGCGGCGCCAGGTGGAGCTGGGCAGCGGCGGACTTGGGCGCGAACGCATCGCGAAGCCGGCGTTTCAGAGGGGACTCGACGCGATCACCGAGTTCGCCGGGGCGGCGAACTCCCTCGGCGTGGACCACATCACGGCGGCCGCAACGTCCGCCGTGCGCGAGGCCTCCAACGGCAAGGAATTCCGGAGCGCCGTGAAAGCCCACACCGGGATCCATGTGCGCGTGGTCAGCGGGATCGAAGAAGCCCGCCTGATCTACCTCGGTGTCCGGCACGACCTGGACCTCACCGATGGCCCCGCTTTGCTGGTCGACCTCGGGGGCGGCAGTGTGGAGCTCCTCCTTGCGGGTGACGGATCGGCAGGCCGTCCGGACGATGGGGTACTCGAGTCCGACAGCCTGCCACTGGGCCACATCCGGGTGACCGAGTCGTGGATGGCCTCGGACCCGATCGCTGCTGCCGACATCAAGCGGGTGAAGCGGGCGGTGCGTGCCCAAGTGGCACCACTGGTCAAGCGCATGTCCGCGCATGGGCACGGAAGCGTCATCGGCACCAGCGGCGCGATTCGGACGCTCGCGCGGATTGCGGCGATGGGCCGGGGTGAGGCTCGACCCATCCATGGCAACGGCCTGCTCTTGACCACGGCGGAGCTGGACCGGTTCGTCAAGAAGATCACGGGTAAGCCGCGCACCTACCTCGACACGCTGCCGGGGATGGATCCTCGGCGCCAACGCACACTGCCCGCGGCGGCGGTGGTGGTGTTGGAGATCCTCAAGGCGTTCGATGCACCAGGGCTGGCCACCTCGGCCCGCTCCCTCCGGGACGGCTTGATCCAGAATTGGATCCTTCGTAATGACGCCGTGGTGGACCGCCGGTACGGCGATGCGGGTCCTCGGGAGCGGAGCGTGCTCGGGCTCATGGACCGGTACGGCGTCGATGTGCGTCACGCGACCCAGGTGGAGCGCTTCGCGACTGAGCTGTTCGACCAGACCCGCTCGGTTCACCGCCTGGACGACGACGATCGAGCACTGCTGAGCTACGCCGCGCGACTCCACGACATCGGCCACCACATCGACGGAGCCTCGCACAACCGCCACGGCGAGTACCTGATCCAACACACGCGCATGTATGGGTTCACAGCGCCGGAAATCACTGTGCTCGGTCAGTTGGTCCGCTACCACCGGGGCCCCGCACCCAAGCGGCGACACGATGTGCATGGGACGCTGTCGGACCAGGACCGTCGCCGGGTGCGTGTGCTCGCCGGATTGATCCGGTTGTCAGACGCCCTCGACCGCTCCCATACCCAGCCCGTCGACCGGCTCACGGCGGAGGTCAAGGAGGGGTCCGTTCGCATCCGAGCCCACGCCAAAGCGCCGGCCCACGTCGAGCGTTGGGCGGCGGAGCACAAGCGCACATTGCTCTCCAACGCGCTGGATCGCGAGGTCCTCGTGGAGGTGGTCGCCCCAACCCAACCGTCGCCGATGCACGATGCGCAAGCGCGCAACAGATGAGGTACAGTGCGTCACCATGACCGGAGCCGGTCCAGTGCCGGAACGAGCGCATGATCGAGAGCCTAGACAACCCCTCCGACGTTGATCGCGCGCTGGACCGTGCTCGGCAGCAGCTTCAGCTGTTCGAGGAGAGCGTCGACCGCAAGCGACTCCTCGAGCGCATGCAGGCGGCTTCGCCAGCCCATCCGGTGTTGCTCGCGCGTGCCGCGTTCCTTGTGTTCACAGTTTTACCGGTTGTTTTGGCGCTATTCGCCATCCTCGCGCCGTTCGCATTGTCGGCCATCGGCGCCAGCGGGCAAGGGTGGGCCGTCGAGGCGAACCGGGAGCTGGCAAAGCTCGACGAGGTCGTGCCCGTCCCTGACGGAGTGCCGGGCATTCCCACCATGTTCATGGTGGTGGCCGTGTGCATGTTCGTCGGCTGGGTCACCACGACGTTCGCCGCGCTCGCCATCGGGCGTGAGACCTCGATGATGCCGTGGGAGGCCAGAGAGCATCAGAAGCTGGTGAACGAGATCACGCGACTGACAACTCAAAAGTCCGTGATCGCCCGGATCAACAATCAGAATGCTCCGAGGGGCGGGCGACCCGCCGTGGGCACGCCCGTACCACTGTCCCTTCGTGATCGGGGCGGAGTGGCGCCGGCCGCATCAGCGATCGGAAGCAGCCTGGTCGGTGGCGCCGGGTTCGCGCGGGCCGCACCAGCGGCTCCGCCACCGTCCACTGGCGGCCTGCGCGGGCCAGCGGAAGTGCCCCCCCCCCCCCACCCCACCTACGGGGGCACCCTCTCTGGCGCAAATCGCGGCGGTAGCGGTGAGCGTACGGCCTCGCAGATAGACACGCCTGGCCATGGGCTGTTGTCACGGCTGGGTGGGTCGGAACCGCAAGGCTCGAGTGCGCGGCTCGGCAGCGGTGGCGCCAGCGGCGAGCGTCGCGGGGCGCTCGGACTTGGCCGATCGCCAGGAGACGGCAACGGCCTGCAACCCAGCCCATCCCTCGGGCGCGCTCCTGGAGGTGCCCGCCCCAATGGGTCGACATCGACCCCGCTCGTCCGGTTCGGCAACCACGCCGCGCCAGCACCGAGTCCGGTCAGCGGCCTCGGAGCCGCGCCCACGAGCGGCGCAGCACGGCCGCTCGGCACGCGCTCGACCATCGGAGACCCTCCGGCTGCCGGCGGCACACCGCTCGGGTTGCCGCAACGGACTGGAAGGCCGCTGGGCAGCCGCGCGCGGCAGACCGAATCATCTCTCAGCGTTCCTCCTGCAGGATTTCCGAGCACGCCGACCGGCCCCCCGCCGCGGCGAGACGGCGCCTTGGGCGGGGGGAGCTCCTTCGATCTGTTCGGCTCGGAGGAGCCATCGCGCGCCCCCGCCGCGCCGACGCAGAACTCGCTGCGGGTGCCCACGCGGGCCCAGCGCGTGCCGGCCACGGACAAGGCGGCAGTTCTCCCGGATATCGTGGAGGACAGCCCGTATATCGCAGGCGCGGAGGACCCCGACGCCCGTGCCCGCGCGTCGAAGATCACCACGCGGCTTCCACGCTGGGGTCGAATCGACGAACCCTGGCTGGAAGAAGTGATCCAGAAGGCCGAGGCGCTGGCGTTGGAGTTCCCGGCACAGGCGCACCTGGAGTTCTCCCAGGAAGAGCACCTCCCGTTCACGCTGGTGATCGCGCGCGCGACCCCAGCGATGGCTGTGCGGTGCATGGTCTCGTATGTGGACTTCCTCGGCGGGATTCCCACGCCTCCGCTGGCGAGGATCGAGCTGGTCAACGTCCCGCACCTGGACCGCAACTTCTACCGCAACGTGAAGGCAGCCCTCGACCCCCACTTTCAAGAGTCGGTCCAGGTCGAGCCTGAGCCCGGTCGCATCGACGTGACATTCCTCGCCGCCGACCCGAGCTGGCAGTCGTTCCCACGCCTCCCGATGAAGTGAGCGCGTGGACCGGCGGTGAGGGTTAGGCCCGCCGCCTCACCGAGGGTCCAAGATGGCGATCTCGCGTGCGACGGTTGTCGATCGCAGCTTCCTCGAGGGTGTGCGGAGCCGCGCACCCGCCCCCCCTCGCACTGATCTGGATTCGCCCGTCCGTGCCGGCTCCACGCTGACGGCGCGCGAGGCCCTGGAGTTGTTCGAGGCGCAGGTGCAGTCGCGCCTGCTCGACCTGCTAGCACGCGAGCTGAAGACGCAAGGGCACTCGTTCTACACGATCGGGGGCTCCGGTCACGAGGGCAACGCGGCGGTCGCGGCGGCGCTCCGCACGGACGACATGGCGTTCCTCCACTACCGCTCCGGGGCGTTCTTCCTCACCCGGGCCGGGCGTCATCCTGGACCCGAAGGCGTCTTCGATGTGCTGCTCGGCATCGTTGCGAGCTCGGACGAGCCCATCGCCGGCGGCCGTCACAAGGTCTTCGGATCGCTGTCCATGGCGATCCCTCCACAGACCAGCACGATCGCATCGCACCTTCCCAAGGCGCTCGGCTACGCCGTGGCGCTTGAGCGGCGCGCCCGGCTCGAGGGACGCCGGGAAGACCGGATCTCCGTGTGCACGTTCGGAGATGCCTCGGCCAACCACGCGACCGCGGTGGCGGCGCTGAACTCGGCGGCATGGGCCGCATTCCAGAGCGTGCCCACCCCCGTCCTGTTCGTATGCGAGGACAATGGACTGGGAATCTCGGTGCGCACGCCGGGCGGGTGGATTGAGCAGAACCACCAAGGACGCGCCGGCCTGCAGTACTTCAAGGGGGACGGCAGGGACATCTGCTCCGCACACGCTGCCGCCACCGCCGCAGTGCAGTTCGTGCGCAAGCGCCGGCGCCCCGCATTCCTCCACCTCGAGACGGTTCGCATGCTCGGTCATGCCGGGTCTGACGTGGAGCAGCTGTACCGGACCCCGGCGGAGATCCGCGAGTCGGAGGCCCAGGATCCCGTACTGCGCACAGCGCTCCTGCTGATCGACGGTGGCTGGCTACAGCCGGATGACGTGATCGGGCTGTACGAAGACACCCGCGTGCGGCTGCGCGCGCTCGGCAACGAGGCGGTCCGGCGAGACAAGCTGACCACGCGTGCGCAGGTGATGGCTCCACTCGCCCCCCACGACGATGATGCGATCGCCGCCAGCGCCGCCATCGTCGCCCCAGAGGAGGCCCGCCGGGTTCATTTCGGCGACACGCTGCCCGAGGAAGAGGCCCGGCCGCGCCACCTCGCCATGCAGCTCAATCGCGGCCTGGGCGACCTGCTGCTGGCGTGCCCACGCGCCATCCTGTTCGGTGAGGATGTCGCCCGAAAAGGCGGTGTGTACCATGTCACCGCCGAGCTCACGAAGAAGCTGGGCGTCGGGCGGGTGTTCAACACCTTGCTCGATGAGACCACCATCCTCGGCCTCGCCATCGGAGCTGGTCACGCCGGGCTCCTCGCGCTCCCGGAGATTCAGTACCTGGCCTACCTGATGAACGCGATCGATCAGCTCCGCGGTGAAGCGGGCTCGATGCAGTTCTTCTCGAACGGCCAGTATGGCAACCCGATGGTGGTGCGCGTCGCCGCCCTTGCCTACCAACGCGGGTTCGGCGGCCACTTTCACAACGACAACGGAATCGCCGCTCTCCGCGAGATCCCTGGCCTGCTCATCGCGTGTCCGTCCCGAGGCGACGATGCCGTGCGCATGCTGCGGACGCTCGCCGGCACTGCACTCGCGATGCAGCGGCCTACTGTGATGTTGGAGCCGATCGCGCTGTACATGACCAAGGATCTGCACGAGACCGGCGATGGGCTGTGGCTCACCGCCTACCCCGCGCCCGGAGAGTCCCTCCCGGTGGGTAGCGTCGGCGTGTACGAGGCTGCGACTGGAACACCGACGGTGGTCATCGCGACCTACGCGAACGGTCTGTGGATGACGCTTCGGGTCGCTCGCCGCCTCGAAGCCGAGGGCATCGGTTGCCGTGTCGTC
>JBLFXJ010000455.1:0-5649 GCA_047609825.1 Myxococcota bacterium | reverse complement strand
GCAGGAGGCGTGATGCAGAACGCGCTCGAGCGTGTGTTCGACGGCCTGCGGCCACGATTCGAGAAGGGCGGCCCCTTGGAATGGGCCTGGCCGTTGTTCGAGGGTGCGGAGACCTTCTGGCTCACCCCCGGTGACCGCACGAAACGTGGCGTGCATGTGCGCGACCACATGGACATGAAGCGGTTGATGATCCTGGTGCTGTACGCATTGGCTCCCGCCATCCTCATGGGGTGGTGGAACATCGGCATCCAGGCCTACGCAGCGGAGGGCATCACGGCCACGCCCGTGGAGGCCGTGCTCCGGGGCGGGGTGGCGATGCTGCCCATCATCATCACGTCCTACACCGCAGGCGGCCTGGCCGAACTGGTGTTCTGCATCGTGCGAAAGCACGAGATCAACGAGGGCTTCCTCGTCACCGCCATGCTGTTCCCGCTCACGTTGCCGCCGAGCATCCCGCTGTGGATGGTGGCCATGGGCGTCGTGTTCGGCGTGGTCATCGGCAAGGAGGTCTTCGGTGGCGTCGGGATGAACATCCTGAACCCCGCTCTCACCGCTCGGGCCTTCGTGTTCTTCACCTACCCAGCGTACATCTCGGGCGCGAACGTGTGGGACGCGGGCGGCAACGGCCACTCCCACATCGTGTCCGACCTGGCTGGCTACGGCGCCCCCGCGGTCGACGGCTACACGGGCGCCACCCCCCTGCTGGCGGCCGCCAGCGGCGATGCTGGTGCGGATGCGGTCCAGCTGGTCACGGCAGCCGGGTGGTCGTGGATGGACATGTTCCTCGGCAACATCCCAGGCTCGATGGGCGAGGTCAGCGCGCTAGCCGCCCTGCTCGGTGCAGCGTTCCTCATCGTCACGAACATCGCATCGTGGCGGGTGATGGTCGGCTGCGTCGTCGGCGCCGTGGTCATGGCCGCTGGGCTCAACGCCGTCGCCACTCCAGAGTCCGTGTCGATGATGTCGCTTCCGCCGCACTACCACCTGGTGATGGGCGGGTTCGCGTTCGGCACCGTGTTCATGGCGACCGACCCCGTGTCGTCGGCCAACACCCAGATCGGCCGCCTGATCTACGGCTTCCTCATCGGCATCCTCGTGGTGCTCATCCGAGTGGTCAATCCGGCGTACCCAGAGGGCATGATGCTGGCCATCTTGTTCATGAACGTGTTCGCACCGTTGATCGACTACTTCATCGTACGGCGCACCACCCGTCGACGCGCCGCACGCCTCGCGGCCGCGGCCTAGGAGGCACCCATGGCATTCAGCAATGGCTACGTCTTCGGCTTTGCGACGGCGGTGTGCGTCGTCTGCAGCGTCGCAGTAGCGAGCGTGTCCATCGGCCTCAAAGACCGGCAGGACGCCAACCGCCGACGCGACGTGCGGATGAACATCCTCGCCGCGCTCGGGCTCCCCGAAGATGGCCGGGCGCTGCTCGGCGAGGAGATCGATCAGCTCTGGGACAAGCGGGTCCAGCTCCGGTTTGTCGACCCGTCAGGAGCCGCCATCGATGGCGCGGAGCACGATCAGAACGGGGATGGCGTGCTCGACCAGCGGGATGCCGATGTCGCTCGGGCCGAGGTGAAGGGCACCGACAAGGCTCCGGCGTTCAGCAGCCTGTACGTGCGCATGGACGGACCGCAGGTCGGTGCATATGCCTTGCCAATGTACGGCGTCGGCCTGTGGGGTCCGATCTCCGGATTCCTGGCCCTCGACCCAGGTGGCACCGAAGTCACCGGCACCACGTTCTTCGCTCCGAAGGAGACCCCGGGGCTCGGCGCCGAGATCACTGAGCCGAAGTTCAAGTCGCAGTGGGTGGGCAAGAAGATCGTCGACGCCGGCGAGACGCGGACCATCCGCGTGGTGAAGGGGGAGGCCTCAGTGCTCTGCCCCGGCAACATCGACTTCTGCGTCGACGGCGTCTCTGGCGCCACCATCACCTCGCGTGGAGTGGACGCGATGGTCGACACCGCACTCGCATTCTACGATCCGTACCTCACGCGCATCCGAGGGAGGTAGTTCTATGAGCTCCCCTGCCACCGAGATCGCCCCGGCTCGTCAGCCGATGATCACGTGGGACAAGAAGACCCGGAAGGTCGTGTCGGACCCGTTCATGGACAACAACCCGATCACCATTCAGGTGCTCGGGATCTGTTCTGCGCTCGCGGTCACGATTCAGCTGAACCGGTCATTGGTCATGGCCGCGGCGGTCATCGCCGTGCTGTGCACGAGCAACGTCGCCATCTCGGCGATTCGCAACCTGATTCCGCCGAGCATCCGCATCATCGTCCAGCTGTCGGTGATCGCCTCGCTCGTCATCGTGGTCGATCAGTTCCTGCAGGCGTTCCTGTTCGACATCTCCAAGCAGCTGTCGGTGTTCGTCGGTCTGATCATCACCAACTGCATCATCATGGGGCGCGCCGAGGCGTTCGCCATGGCCAACCCGCCCTGGCAGTCGTTCCTCGACGGTCTGGGCAATGGTCTCGGCTATGGCGTCATCCTGATCGGCGTCGCGTTCTTCCGTGAGCTGCTCGGGTCCGGCACCCTGTTCGGTTTCCAGGTTGTGCCGCCTGTCGCCTACGAGCTCGGCTACGCGAACATGGGCCTGATGGTCCTCGCGCCGGGCGCTTTCATCATCCTCGGGCTCATGATCTGGGCCCAACGTACCTACACCGGGTACGTCGAGGAGGACTGACATGGTCGAGGCCTACATCTCGCTCGCGCTGAAGTCCATCTTCGTCGAGAACATCCTCCTCGCGTACTTCTTGGGGATGTGCTCATTCCTGGCGGTGTCGAAGAAGGTGGAGACGGCCATCGGGTTGGGACTTGCCGTCATCTTCGTGCTCACCATCACCGCTCCGGTGAACTGGGCGCTGAATGAGTTCCTGCTCCGAGACGGCGCCCTGGCGTGGGCGGGCATGCCGGAGATCGACCTGTCGTTCCTTCAGTTCATTACCTTCATCGCCGTCATCGCCGCGCTTGTCCAGCTGGTCGAGATGGTGATCGACCGCTACAGCCCAGCGCTGTACGCCGCGCTCGGCATCTTCCTGCCGCTGATCGCGGTCAACTGCTCCATCCTCGGCGCGTCTCTGTTCCTCGTGGAGCGGGAGTACGGCCTGGGTGAGTCGCTCGTGTTCGGGTTCTCGTCGGGTGTCGGCTGGGCGCTCGCCATCGTGTCGATGGCCGCCATCCGGTACAAGCTGCGGTACTCGCACGTTCCGTCAGGGCTGCGCGGGCTCGGCATCACCATGCTCACGACCGGGCTGATGGCCATTGCATTCATGGCCTTCGCCGGCATCCAGCTCTAGGGGGATCCGTGGAACTCGTCATGTTCGTGGGGATCTCGGTCGTCGTCTTCACCACGGTCATCTTGGCGCTGGTGGCGATGCTGACGGTCGCGAAGAGCCAGCTGGTGGCGTCGGGCGAGGTGCTGATCCTGATCAACGATGATCCGGAGCGCAGCCCGAAGGTCGAGCCGGGCCAGACTCTGTTGTCGGCATTGTCCGCGCAGAAGATCTTCATCCCGTCCGCGTGTGGCGGCGGTGGCACCTGCGCGATGTGCAAGTGTCAGGTGCTCGAGGGCGGCGGTGATGTGCTGCCCACCGAGATTGGCCATCTGTCGCTCAGGGAGCGCAAGGACAACGTTCGGCTCGCGTGCCAGCTGAAGGTGAAGCAGGATCTCAAGATCCGCATCCCGGATGACGTGTTCGGGGTGAAGAAGTTCGAGGCCACGGTCGTGTCGAACCACAACGTGGCCACGTTCATCAAGGAGTTCATCGTCAAGCTGCCGGAAGGCGTCGTGCTGGACTTCGAGTCGGGCGGGTACGTCCAGATCGACGTGCCCAGATTCGTGACCCCGTTCCGCGACTTCGACATCGAGGAGGAGTACCACGAGGACTGGGATAGCTACAACGTGTGGCAATACACGGGGATCAACGAGGAGGATGGCGTGTACCGCGCCTACTCGATGGCGAACCACCCAGCCGAAGGCAACATCGTGATGCTGAACATCCGCATCGCGACCCCGCCCCGCGGCATGAACGTGCCTCCCGGTCTGTGTTCCTCGTACATCTTCGGCCGCAAGCCCGGCGACAAGGTCACTCTCTCCGGGCCCTATGGTGAGTTCCACATCAACGACACCGATCGCGAGATGATCTACGTCGGCGGTGGTGCGGGCATGGCGCCCCTCAGGTCCCACCTGTTCCACCTCTTCCACACGCTCAAGACGGGCCGCAAGGTGTCGTACTGGTACGGCGCACGCTCCCTCCGCGAGATGTTCTATGAAGAGGACTTCCGGGCCATCGAGCGAGAGTTCCCCAACTTCACGTTCCACATCGCGCTGTCCGACCCGAAGCCCGAAGACAACTGGACCGGGTATGTCGGGTTCATCCACCAGGTGGTCATCGAGCACCATCTGAAGGAGCACGACGCTCCAGAAGACTGCGAGTTCTACTTCTGCGGGCCGCCGCTCATGTTGAAGGCCGTGCAGAAGATGTGCGACGACTTCGGGGTTCCGAACGAGAACGTGCGCTTCGACGACTTCGGGTGATTCACCGCCGCGCCCGCTGTGCCGCCTCGACCACGCCAGTGGTCGGGGCGTTGCTGTTGCTGGGCTGCGCACAGCCGCCCGCGCCTTCTGTGCATGGTGCTCGCGGCGAGGCGTTCGGTACCACGTGGTCCGTGCAGTGGATGGGTTCCGAGGCGTCGGAGCCCGCCGTCGGCGAGGCCGTGCGAGCTGTGCTGGCGCGGGTGGACGAGCGGATGTCCACCTGGCGTGACGACAGCGAGCTCGCCGCCGTCAGGCGTGGGCCGGGCCCGGTGAGGGTGTCGCCCGAGACCGCGTCTGTCGTCGAGGCCGCGCTGCACCTGGCGCGGGAGACAGACGGCGCCTTCGACCCCACGGTCCAGCCCCTGATGGAGCTGTGGGGGCTGCACGGAGAGCCACGCACCGAGCTTCCGACCGTCGACGAGATCGCGGCCGTGATGACCCGGGTGGGTCATCACCGCGTCCAGCTTGCCAGCGATTCCCGTGGGTGGACGGTCGATGCTGGCGGCGCGGCGCTGGACCTGTCAGCCATCGCCAAGGGCCACGGGGTCGACGCCGTCTCACAGCACCTGTCGGGGCTCGGGCTCATCGAGCACTATGTGGAGATCGGCGGCGAGGTGAGAGCGCATGGGCGGGGGCCGGCGGGCGGCGCGTGGCGCGTGGGCATCGACGTGCCCGAGGAGGGGAGTGTGCCAGGACGACGCTTCGCCGCCGTCGTCGGCCTCGTGAACGGGGCGCTCGCCACCTCTGGCAACTACCGGAACGTGTACGAGGTGGACGGCCAACGGGTCGTGCACACCATGGATCCGCGCGAGGGGCGGCCCGCGGTCAGCGACGCGGCGTCGGTGAGCGTCGTCGCCCCAGACTGCCGCACCGCGGATGGTTGGGCCACCGCGCTGATGGTGCTCGGCACCGAGCGCGGTCTGGCGATGGTCGAGGCGCGGCCGGAGCTGGAAGCCCTGATTCTTCAGTTGGATGGGCCGGATTTCGTCCAGCGAGCCAGCTCCGGGATGTCTGCGCGGCTGCTCGGGCCGTAACTGCACGACCGGGTCCGAGACCATGAGACTGGTTAGTCACAGCACGGAGGTCGTATGGAGGTCCTGCTC
>JBLFXJ010000454.1:0-5654 GCA_047609825.1 Myxococcota bacterium | reverse complement strand
CGCGCGAAAGCCACGGTAGACCTCCGCATCGGGGAACCAGGTGGACGGGTCCACGCCGACGGTCTCGAGCAGTCCCGCGCACAGATGCGCTGGCCGGAGCACCTCACCGCCGCTGCGAATCGCCCCAGACTGCAGGTCGACCTTCAGTGGGATCAGCCGGTCGTCGGTGCCGCCGAGGGTGCGTCCGCCGCGCACCCCAGCCCCGACCACCATCGCTGAGGTGTAGGGCCAGTGGTCCTTGCCGCCCCGGTGGTTGGCCGAGGGTGCCCGGGTCATCTCCGACACCACCGCCACCGTTGTCGACGCGAGCAGGCCGGTCGCGTCGAGCTGCTGGAGCAACCGGTCCAGCCCGTCGAAGAACCCGTCATAGTGGCCGTGCTGCTGGGTGCTGTCGTAGTGCGTGTCCCAGCTCCGGCCCGAATCGAGCACCACCGAGTGGCACACGCCGCCCTCGAGCAGGGCGACGGCCAGCTCTGCGGAGTGGTCGAACGACGGGATGGCGCCGAGCTCGAGCAGCCCGGTCACCTCGTCGGCCCGCTCCCGGAATCGCCCAACACGGTCCATCGACTCGACAAAGTCGGCCAGCAACCTGCCTCGTCGCGCCGAGCCCGTGCGCGCGACCTCGGCGTCGAGTCGGTCCCGCAGGAAGCTGTCGACCAGGGAGCGCTCGTCCTGGCTGGGCACCAGCAGGGGGTACGGATGCCGTGCGTTGGCGGGTGCGGGGAAGGTGACCGCGTCGTCGAGCAGCAGCTTGAGCTGACCGCGGGCGCCGATCCTGCCGAGGGTGGGCGCGAACTCGCCCGCGAAGGCCTGTCCCCCCAGGTCCACACACCCGAGCGGCAGGTCATTCCCCAGGGTGGCGCCGGCGATCACGGCGACGTCCGGGCGGGCATCGGAGGGGGTGCCGGTGAGCACTCGCACCGTGGCGCTCTCGTGCCCGATGGCCCCGACCCACAGCCCATTGATCACGTCCGTTCGCGATCCCCAGGACTCGAAGAACCCCCGGACGGCCGGGCGCTTCGCGTCGTTCACGGCGATGGGGTGGCCGCCCACGGTCTCGACGCTCTCCCGGTCCAGCGGGTCGTCCAGATCCACATCGACATCGGGCCCGAGGACGCCGGGAATACCCAGCTTGGGGTCGAGTCCATAGGTCACGTCCCATCCGCCGTGGGCGAGCACCAGCACCAGGCGCCGGGGGGACGCGGCGGCGCGGCTGAGGCCGGTGACGCCGAGGGCCGCAGCGCTGGCGAGCAGGGTTCGTCGGGACAAGCTCAATACAGCACCATGGCCGGATCGCGGAGCATCGCCGACAGGGTGAGGGACCATCGCCGCGCGGGCTCTCCCGGCAGCGCCGACCACAGCTCCCACAGCGCGTCGATCTCGGCAGCATCTGGCGTGGACAGCCGACCGTGCAACGCGGCCTGCAGCTCCACGAGCTGGGCCCGCACCAGGCCCTCGTCGGTGGTGTCGGAGGTCACGTGGGTGAGCAGCCGCCGCTGGGACACGGGCCGCTCCAGGTCGTGGTCGACGACGAATGCAGCCGCCTCCCCCGCCACCGCCTCGAGCACCAGCAGGCGCGTGGGGGTGGGGGTGTGGGTCGGGCGCACCGTGCGCACGCCGTCCGTGCCGCCGAACATCGACCGGAATCCGTGGTTGTCGGACGCGAGCAGGTCGTCTTCGCCCCAGCAGCCGGTGGGCGTGTCGCCGCAGTCGGCGCCGTCCGGAGCGGCGCGCCAGGCGAACCCGGTGAGGGCCTCCAGGGAGCGCGCGAGCTGCTCGGGACGCAGGATCTGGGCGCCGACCACCGCGTCGGAGCTACCGCCGGGGTCATGGGAGGCGAGGAATCGCTGGCTGGTCACGATGTCCCGCACCAGGGCACGCGCCGAGAATCCGCTGTCCACAAACCGATCCTGCAGCCGGGCCACCTCCGCATCGGGCACCTCATCCGCCGGCGTCTGGGTGAGGTAGCCGGCGAAGCGGCGCACGGAGCAGGCGGAGAACCGAGGGTCTTCCGCGATCATCGCGCCGAGCTCTGCCATTCCCTGCCCGGGCTGACCGTAGAATCCCGGCGGCCGCAGCCCGTGCTGCTCCCAGTCGTGCTCGAACTCCGGGTTGAACAGCCGCAGGGGGTAGCAGTAGTCCCGGCCCGTGGCGAGGTCGCGGTACTCCTCGCGGCAGTCGAAGTCGTAGGCGCGCAGCACGCTGCTTCGGAGGATATCCCCCTTGTAGCCCCAGAAGAAGCCGGCGAGCGGATCGAGGGACTGGTGACAGGAGACGCAGGCCGGGTCGTTCCGGGTCGCCGAGGCCACCTCCTCGGGGTCCGACACATCCACCGCCGTGGACGCCAGCACATCCCGGTCGTCGAAGTCGGCGCAGAGGAAGGTGCGCGCCACCACATTCGCCCGTCCGCGGTGGAAGTTTCCGCCGTTGCTCACATGGCGGAGCCACAGGCTGGAGTGGGAGAGCAGGCCCGCGTGGGCGCGCCCATCGGTCCACTGGGTGCGCTGCCAGTCGGGGCCGTCCGTGTCGTAGGGCAGACCCCAGATCGTGGCGAACACCTCATCCGCCCACACATGGTCTGCGGTCACCACCTCGGTATAGGGCCGATCATCGTGCACGAGCTGCTCCACCAGCACGAGCGGCGCCTCCGACATCGCGGCATAGATCGCATGCTGATCGACCCCCTCCAGCTCCGCCACTGCAGGCAGCAGGTCGCCCGTGTCGGCCCGCACCCGCAGGTCTTCGGCGTGCAGGTCGCGGACCGTCGCACCGAAGGCATTCCCGCGCAGCCAGTCATCCAGCAGGCGGTCCCGCACCGACGGGTCCTGGACGACCGCGCGGAGCTCCGACGGCGTCGGCCGAACACCTCGGATCGCGAGAGAGATCCGGGTGAGCTGCGCGGGCCCGTCCAGCGGCACCACCTCCACTGTCGGAGGCGCAGAATCGGCCTCGCGCCGGGGCTCGCCGCCGCGGTCCGGTGCGCATCCCAGCACCAGCAGCAGCGCCCAGAGCGATGGTCGCACGATGCCTCCGGCGAGCAGGGTACCCGGTGCCCACCCAGACCGCCGGTCCAAGGTCCGATCCCCCACCCCGGGGTCAGGACGGTAGGTGTTAGACCAAGTCCCACCAACCGGGGTCAGGACGGTAGGTGTTAGATCTTGAGTGCACCTTGAACGCTGACAGTTGATGTGGCGCCCCGCCCCCCGTCAGTGCTCACACAACGAGATCTCCCGCACGTTGTGGCTCTGCTTGTGCCGCTTCCGCTCCTCGCCAGCGGTGTGATGCCGCGGATGAACGGATACAGCGACGGATGCACCAGGTCGCGCACCGCCGAGCCCGACCCGGGGTGATGGTCCACCGGGCCGGCGCAGAGCGTGTCGAACAACGCCTGGAGCCGGCCCCGCAGCGCGTCCGACACGAGCCCATCCCCCCACGCCACCCCGTCTGGCTCGCCCGACCGCTGGTGCGACTCCCACATCGCGTCGGTGTGGGGGGACGACACGATGTAGGCGTAGTCGTCGTCGGTGAGCTGCACCCGGCCCTCACCCGGAACCTGCACCACCGGCTGGTCGCCCACGAGGTCCACCACCCGCACCTCCGGCCAGCCCCGCTCGTCCACCTCCACCCGACGCGCCCAGCCCGAGGCCGATCAGTCGCACGCGCCCACGGGCGTGTGCGACTCCGCCGGGAAGCCATACACCTGGGAGTCGTCGCTGAAGCTCCCCCCGAGGTACGTGTACAGGTCTCCCAGCCCTCGGTCGCCCCAGCCGTCGTGGCTCGTGTACCGGCACACCGACCAGTCGAAGTACAGCGAGTTGATGCCGTCTGACCCGGTCACGTCGTACGTTCCCACGTTCGCGCCGCCTGCGTCGTACACCTGGTACCGGATGTTGGTCGACCCGTTGCCATCGTCCGGCAGGTAGTAGTGCTCCCCATCCCACGCGAATCGGCCGCCGTAGCAGTTCGCCGCGCACAGGTCGGTGGGCAGGGCGCCGGTGAGCGTGACCACCCGGTCCAGCGTCAACACACCCGAATCGGGCGTCGTGTCGTAGTGACGCACCGTCCCGCCGTCAAAACACAGGAACTGACTGGCGGACGCCGAGATGAGGTTGCAGCTCCCGCCGAACCCATCCGACGGCACGGCAGGCACGAAGTCGCCCGGATGACCCGTGACCGGGTCGATCATTCCCACCGAGTGGGCCGACAGCGCGACCGGGTTGTAGGTGTCGTTGTTCCGCACCACCACGCCGGTGCCGGCGGCGAGCACCATCCGGCCGTAGCTCACCCCCGCATCATTGGTGGGGAGGGCCGGGTAGTCGCCGGTGAATGCCGGGAAGTGGTAGTAGCCGTCGCTGCTGTAGTGCCCGCCGAGAATCGCGTCGGATTCCGCATGCCAGAGCATGCCCATCAGGTTGTTTTGGAAGTAGTACGTCACCTCTCCCGTGTTGAACACGGTGGACGGGTCGGTGGGGCCGGTGAGCGCGCAGGTCTCGCGGCGGGCGCACCCCACGTCTTCGACCGGGGTGGCCACGTTGGTGAGCTCGCAGCTGGCCACGTCCACCACCTGGATCGGCACCTCGCACCGGCCGTCGGGGAACGAAGGCTCGAGCCGGATCCGGCCGTCGCCATCCGCATCGGACACCCGGGTGATGTAGCGAATGCCATGCAGGCCGGTGTCGACCCCGGTGCACACGCCGATCCCGATCGCGTCGGCCCCGCGGCCCGCCATCCCAGCGAGGAATGCGGCGTCGCCGCCGGGCGTGATCCCCTCGATGTCGATGGCGACTCGACCCGGGCACACCCCGGTCATGGTGAGGGTCTGGGCCGCGGCGGGGGCGGCGAGGAGGGCGAGTGCTGTGAGCATAGTGATGTCCGGGGCTGGGAGCCCGCTATAACCTGGCCAAGAACCCGATGAGCGCATCGCCGAAGCCGAATCACACATCTGGCTGACCCTCCCACCCCGGACGCCCCGCCATGCGTGCCAATCTCCTCTCGGTGACAGGCTCGAAGGTGATCGACCCTTCGAGCCCCAACACGTGCTCAGTGGGGAAAGCAAGCTTGCCTTGGCCGCCCTCGTCAGCCTCTCTCTTGCGGCCGACGTGCCGTGCCCTGAACACGTGACCACCGCCCAGGCGTGCGGTACGACCCCAGATGACGTGCCCACGTCGTGGGCCCACTACTCCCCGTCCCAGAGTTCCGGTGGTGACCCACTGGTCGTACTGTTGGACGTGTCGTCACACGTCAACCCTTCGGCCGAAGAGATTGAGATTCTTCGGAGTGACCGCCACCTGTACTTGGTGTGGCCGCCTGGGAACGAGTTTGGATACCCGAGCAACATCTGTAAGAAGACATCTCGGGTCGACTTCATGCGGTTGGTCAGGTGCGTTCCGAAGAGTACGGTGAGGCAGAGTCAGCTCACTGCCGAGAATCGCGTGCAGACCGTCGCCGCGATCCTCCGCGACCTGGGCGTAGACTCCTTCGAGTTGATTGGCATTACCCTCGGTTCTGGCACCGCGGCCGCCTTGTCGGAGATCTCGGCTGGTGCCACCAGTGTGGTCGGCATCCATCCGCGATTCGGCGTCTGGGTATCGATTGACGACGGGGCGATCAACCTCGCGCAACGGCTCACCCCCAACCACCCCGTGGTCGCCGCG
>JBLFXJ010000453.1:0-5666 GCA_047609825.1 Myxococcota bacterium | reverse complement strand
GTCCGTGAACGACCGCCTCGCCGCCCTCGGCATCGTCCTCCCACCGCCGGCGACGCCCGCCGCGAACTACGTGCCGTGGCGCCGCACCGGCAACCTGGTGTATATCGCCGGCCAGGTGCCCTCGGTGGACGGTGTGTTCCAGTACATCGGCAAGCTCGGCCGCGACTTCTCGGTGGAGGAGGGCCAGGCCTGCGCGCGCATGGTGGGGTTGAGCGTGCTGGCCCAGCTGTCGGGCGCGCTGGATGGCGACCTGGACCGGGTGGTGCAGGCGGTGAAGCTGAACGGCTTCGTGAACTGCGTGCCCCAGTTCGGCGACCAGCCCGCCGTGATCAACGGTGCCTCAGACCTGATGATCGAAGTGTTCGGCGACGCCGGAAAACACGCGCGGGCGGCGGTGGGCGTGGCGAGCCTGCCGTTCAATGTGGCGGTGGAGATCGACGGGGTGTTCGAGGTGCGGTGAGGCCCCCCGAGGGGCTGGACCGGATGCCCTACCCGGCGCTCGCCGCCTCGCCGGCCGCGGAGCTGGCGATCGGCGTGCCCAGGGGGAGCACCGAGCGCATGCCGTTCGTGCGGAACACCACCGAGGGCGACGCCTTGTCCACGCCGAGCGTGCGCAGCGCGTCTGCGGTGGGTCCCGAGCCGGTGAGGCTGAGCTCCACAGCGCCGCCGAGCTGGGTGCGGTGGTCCACCTCGATGATCGTGCGCAGGAGCGAACCGCCGGAGGTGGACAGGGTGATGAACGGCAGGCCGGCCATGGTGAGCCGGCCGGGCTTGCCCACGGTCATCGTGAACTCGCCTGGGATGCCGAGCTCCACCGCCTCGTCCGAGAACGCGGTGGTGATCGGCGTGACGTACTTCGGGTAGCCCCACAGCTCGCGACCGGCGGCGCAGGCCTCGGGCGTGGTCACCGGCAGCGCCACGACGCTCAAGCCCACGTCGGTCACGGCGCGTTGGTCCCACAGGGTCTTGAGGAGGGAGGGCCGGCTGCCCGCCCGCTTCGCCAAGACCGCCACCCCGACCTCGTTGTACGGCCCGATGGTCGATCCGCGGTACTCGAATCCGCACACGAGCACGGCTGCCTTGCCCGCCACGAGCAGCGGCTCCACCTCGGGATCGACGACCGCTTCGCGCGCCGCCGCGGCAGACACCCGGTACACCGCCGCGATCAGCGACGCGTCGTAGTACCGGATGGGCATTGTGCACGGGCCCGCCGAGGTGGACACCTCGGTGGTGTCGATGTTCAGGAACGGGTCTGTCGCGAAGTCCATGATCTCTTCACTGGCGTTGTCCAACCGGGGGTACGCGCGACCGCGCCGGATGGATCACCCGCGCATTGTATCGTGGGTGACCGCCGGATCGGTGAGCGCTCGGGACTCACCCAGCCCGCAGCACGAGCGCCAGGGCGATGGCGGCGGGCAGCGCCTGGATCACCAGGATCGACGCGCTCGCGGTGAGCCCTCCGATGATGCCCATCACCACGATGGCGCCGAGGAAGAACACCTGGAATGCGCGAGACACCTCCGGCGTGGCCCACAGGCTGATGAGCAGTCCGGAGGCCAGCACGCCATTGTACGCGCCTTGATTGAACGCGAGCACCGCCGAGTCGGTGGCGACCTGGAGCGACATCCCGAGGGACTCGAGCGCGAACGGCGAGGTCCAGAGCACCATCTCGAAGATCATGAACCACACGTGCAGTGCGGCGACGACGGCGACGGCGACTCGGGCGGCGTTCATGGCCGGCCCGCGGTGGAGCGAGGGAACATCGAGCCTCCAGTGTTTGACTGCCACGTAGAGGCGCTCGGGAGCGCTCCGGCCTGGTGATTCGGCACCGTGGCCCCCTGCTTCGGTGAGTCAGTCCTGGGGCCTCGTGTACGTCGGTTGCGGCGACGTCGCCAGTGAGAGGGCCAGGTACCTGAACGGAGCTGCGTCGCTGGACGACTGTGTGGGATCGGCGCAGGACCCCCGAGTGTCGTTCTTGCATGCATGACGGGCTCCGCCACCCAGAGACGGCGCACCAAGAGGATTGCTGGTGCATGGCTCTGGCAGCAGAATTCACCACAGAGGGGCACAATAGTCCACAGGGGCTTGAGCGGCGGCGGCGGCGGCGGGGAGGGAGGAGAAGGAGATGGACTCTGCGCTCCTCCGCACCCTCTTGACCCGTCTGCGGTGAAACCACCCAGCACGACGCAGCGGCGGAATGCCGGCGGATGTGGAGAATACTCAGGGTAGAACGCATCTTACCGCAGAGGTCGCGGAGGGAGCAGTGGAGCGCAGAGTTCCACCTCGGTCGGTCTCCCAACCGGGGTCGGGACGCAACCTGTTACATCATAGGGCTGCGGTACCGGGCGCGCGTCCTCCACCACCCCCGCCGTCGGCTATGGAGACCCGCCGGAGGTGCCTGTGCAGCTCGGCCGCCGCGACCTGTTCCCCTCGCTCGCCGCCCACGCCTACCTGAACCATGCCGCGATCAGCCCGCCATCCACGCCCGTCGCCGCGGCCGCCCGGCGGGTGATCGACGACTACGCCCGGCTCGGCGTGGGGGCGGTGTTTCCGTGGATGGAGCAGCGGGAGCGACTGCGGGCGAAGGTGGCGACCTTCCTCGGAGCCCGCCCAGCTGACATCGGCTTCCCGCCCGGTACAACGAGGGGAATCGTCGACCTCGCGCTGGCGATCCCGCTGGCGGCGGGCGACCGGGTGCTCTGCTTCGAGGGGGAGTTTCCGAGCAATGTCACCCCGTGGATGACGGCCGCCCGGCTCGCCGGCGCGCGGGTCGACCTGCTGCCGGTGGACGGGTTCGGCGACGGCTCGGGTGCTGGCCTGGCCCGGGTGGAGTCAGCCCTGCGGGCGGGGAGCGTACGATTGATCGCGGTGAGCGCGGTTCAGTTCCAGACTGGGCTGGCGATGCCCCTCGCGGCCCTCGCGTCGCTCGCCCATGGCCACGGCGCGGAGCTGTTCGTGGACGGGATCCAGGCGCTGGGCGGGCAGCCGCTGGACGTGGGCGCGCTGGGGGTGGACTACCTGGTGGCGGGCACCCACAAGTGGCTGATGGGGCTGGACGGCCTCGCCATCGCCTATGCATCCCCGGCGGCACGGGCGCGCCTGCAGCCGAAGACCGCCGGCTGGCTGTCCCATGAGCAGGGGCTGACCTTCCTGTTCGAGGGCGAGGGGCACCTGCGGTACGACCGGCCGCTGCGGACGGAGCTCGGGTGGATGGAGGGCGGGGTGCAGGCCACGCCCCCGTTCGCGGCCCTCGAGGCCTCCCTCGACATCCTCGCGTCGATCGGATTGCCGGCTATTGCGGAACATATTCAGCGATATCACGACGCGCTGGAGCCGCGCCTGCTCGCGCTGGGGCTCGAATCCGCTCGCGCGTCGGACCCGGCGGCGCGCTCCGGCATCCTCTCGGTGCGGCCCGGCCCGCGGGATCTCGCCGCCCTCGGCCACGCGCTGGGTGAGCGCGGGGTCGCGGTGAGCACGCCCGACGGGTGGCTGCGGTTCGCGCCCCACTGGCCCAACGCGCTGGACGAGGTGGACCGGGTGGCGGAGGCGGTCGCAGACGTCCTCTGAGGATCAGGCCCGGCGGCGCTGCCAGCGGGCCTCGATGCGCTCCACCTCTTCCTGGGACAGGCCGACCTTGGTGCCCAGCTCCACGAGCTGCGCGCGGGCGTGGGGGTCGTGGCCGCCCCAGGTGACCATGCGCTCCAGGGCCTGCTCGAGCAGCCAGGTCTGGGCGGCGGTGCGGGCCTCGCCAGCGACGCTCGCCGACAGTCCCAGTCCCGCGGCGAAGGAATCGAGCAAGGCGCGCTCGGCGGCGTGGAGCTCCTCATCGGCGAGGGCGAGCACGTGCACGATGGCGAGCATCGAGGAGCGCGTGCCCCCCGGTGAGGCCTCGGCCAGCTCGGCGGTGGTGAGCGGCGGGCGACTGCGGAGGGACTCCAGCGAGCCCAGCTCCGGGTCGAGCACGTCGGCCAGGTAGTCGGTCTCGGCCTCGACCAGCTGGCCGTCCGCGGCCGCCACCTGAACGAGCATGCGGGCGACGAGCAGGGTGTCGTAGCGGTCGGTCAGCGGGTTGTCGTGGAGCAGGCGGTCGAGCGGTCCGAGAGACTCGGCGGCCGCCGAGCCGTGCACCCACTTGCCGCCCGCCCAGGCGAACTGCGACGACACGCCCTGGAACGCCTCGACCAGCCCTTGCTCGACCTCGGCGGCGGTCAGGGTGTGGCGCCCGGTGGAGGAGCTGGTGGGGGCGGAGGCGAGTGCCGTGTTCACCGCCTGCTGCGCCACCCGGCCCATGGCACCCGTGCCGAGCAGGCTGCGCACGAACAGGTTGGCCTGCTTGCGCACCTCGTACCACAGGGTGGTCTGGGCGGCGGAACCCACGGAAGCGGCGATCCCGCTGGACTGTGGGCCCTGCCACTTGGACTGCACCTGGGTGCCGCTGGTGGGACAGCGGTAGGTGACCATCAAGTAGCGGCCGCTCACGCTCTGGTGGGAGATGAGCGAGCGGATGGCGTCGAGGGTGAACCGGTCGGACATGCAGGCCTCCGAGGGGCCTGGGTAACCACCAGCAGGCCGTGGTGGCGTGGGTCGAGCGGGCGGGAGCCGGGACGGGACGATGGGCTACTCGATGTCGTACTGCAGGAGCGTGAACTTCTCGGGGGCGCCGCGCCGAGCCCCGGGCGTCAGTCCCGCGGGCGACCGAGGTGGTACAGGCGCTTGGCCCCCTCCCGCGCGGTCTGGAGCACGTCGTCGGGGTCACGTCCGGTGAGCAGCGCCAGCGCATCCTGGAGCTCGTCCACGGCCCAGATCCGGAACTGTCCCGCGCGCGCAGCATCCACCACGTCCTGGCGCAGGTTCAGGTCGCCGGCGTTGGCCAGGGGGAGGATGCACCCCTGGGTGCCGCTCAGGCCGGTGGCGACGCAGGTGTCGAAGAAGCCTTCGATCTTCTCGTTTACGGCCCCGACCGCCTGCACATGGCCGTGCTGGTCCACGGCGCCGGTCATCGCGATGGACTGGTCGATGGGCACCCGGGCGATGGCCGAGAGCAGGCAGCAGGCCTCGGCGCCGGATGCGCTGTCGCCGTCGATGCCGCCATAGCTCTGCTCGAACGCGATGGATGCGGCGAACGCGAGCGGGTGGTCGGGCCGGAGCAGGGTGCGGAGCAGTCCCGTGAGGATGTGGAAGCCCTTGGTGTGGATCTGGCCGGACAGCTGGGCGGCGCTCTCCACGTCCAGCGTGCCGTCGGTGCCGGGCGCGACGGTGGCGGTGATGCGGGTGGGGAAGCCATAGGTGAGCTGCCCCGCCTGGGTGACGGCGAGGCCGTTGATCTGGCCCACGACCCGACCGGTGGTCTGGATGCGGAGCACGCCGCGGAGCACCCGGTCCCGGAACGAGCGGCCGGCCTGACCGGCCCGGAACTTGGTGCGGGCGATGGCCTGAACCACGTCGTCGCCCGACACCGTGTCGGCGGACCGACGGCGGGCGAGCCACACGGCCTCGCGTGCGAGGTCCACGACCCTGCCGAACCGGGCGGTGAGCCGGTCGGGCCGCGCCGCGATGCGGGAGCTGTGCTCGATGAGGCGCGCCACGGCGCCGGCCGTCAGCGGGGGCAGCCCGTCCCGTTGGACGATGCGGGCGAGCACCCGGGCGAACAGCTGTACGCTCTCGGG
>JBLFXJ010000452.1:0-5710 GCA_047609825.1 Myxococcota bacterium | reverse complement strand
GGACTCCAGCCGGCCCAGGGTGCCGCCGCTCTGGCCCTCGGCATCCGGTGTAAGGAGCCCAGGCTCGCCAGCTCCCCAGAGCGGGAGCGCGGCGATCGCGTCGTCGATCCTCGACGAGACCGCCGCCGCCGCGAACTGCCCGATGCCGCTGTCGGGCCGAAAGCGCCGGCTGTGGGTGAGGAACACCACGGCTTCAGACGGCCCGACCCCCTGCTCGCCGCTGCCGCAGACATCGCCCAGCACACTGCCCGCCTCGACGCTCGCCAGCTGATGACGGTCCCCGAGGAGCACGACCCTGGCCGTGGCTGGCACCGCGTCGAACAGCTTGGCCATCAGCGCCAGGTCGACCATCGACGCCTCGTCGACCACCAGCAGATCGAGGGGCAGCGGCCGAGAGCGGTCGTGCCGGAAGCGCGTGGGCGCGTCGGGGCGCCAGCCGAGCAGACGGTGCAGGGTAGAGGGGGCGGCGGCCTCGAGGAAGGCCCGAAGCCCGGCGACCTCTGCCCCCTCCGGCAGCGCCCCTGCCGCACGCGCCAGGTGATTGTCGAGGCCGTCTCGGATCGAGCTGACCACGCGAGCCGCAGCCTTGCCCGTGGGCGCCGCAAGCGCGATCCGTGGGAGTGTGCCGTCGCCGGTGCCGACCGCCTGGGCATAGACGAGCGTGAGCAGGTTGCGGACGGTCCAGGTCTTGCCCGTGCCCGGTCCCCCCGAGATCACCGTCACCCCGCGGCTGATCGCCACCTGGGCGGCCAGGCGCTGACGGTCTTCCCCCTCGCCCAGCTCCGGCCCGAACAGCGCGTCCAGACCGCGGGTGAGCAGCTTCGGATGCGCGACTGCGCGGCGCTCCCCGAACCGTCCGCGCAGCGCCTGCTCCAGGCTGGCCTCGTAGGTGAAGTACCGGTCGGTGTACAGCAGCGAACCGCGCAACACCAGCGGCGTGGAGCCGGGTCCGGGGGCCCGCACCAGGGCGCTGCGTGCCACCCGGTCGAGCCAGTCCTGGCGTGCCTCGGGGAGCTCTACGTCTTCCTGTGGCACGTCGCGGACCGCCTCTGGGCGCAGCGTCGCGCTCTCGAGCTGGAGCAGATCGACGCAGACATGCCCGTGCCGCGGCGCGCGAATCGCCAGGGATGCCGCAAGCAACACAGCGGGGTCGGACTCCCCGAAGCGCGCCGCAAGCATGGCAGTGACGTGCAGGTCGACCGGCTCGAGCACCTGCGCCAGAAGCAACGGCTGCAGCCACCGCAGCGACTCCGGCCCCGACAGACCGGCGAGACGGGCCGCCGTCCAGAGTTGTGCCACGCTCATCGCGCCCCCTCGGCGTCGTCGGACGCGAGCGCCCGGTCCAGCGCCTCGATCACCGCCCGAGGGGGCCGATCGAACCAGCAGCCTCGCACCGCGTCTCCGTCGCGCTCGGTCTCGGGCCCGACCATCCCCCGGAAGAACAGGTAGTACACCCCGCCGATGTGCCGGTCGTAGTCGTAGTCCGGGATGCGCCAGCGCAGGATCCGATGCAGGGCCACCACGTACAGGTGGTATTGCAAGAAGTAGTCGTGCCGCGCCATCTCGGCGGTCATGCTCGGCACATCAAAGGCCTCGGGCACGCACCGACCGGTCCCGCCGGGATCGATCCGGTTGCTCTTGTAGTCCACCACGAACCACTGCGATCCGGGCGTGGGCACGCGAAACACCAGGTCGATGCTGCCCGTGAGGAAGCCGGCGAGCTCCAGCCCATCGAGCCTGTTCAGGCTGGCGAGCCAGTCGTCGGGGAGGATCCCGTCTCGGCGGGACCGCAGGGCCGCGACCAGGCCCCGCGCGGGCGCGCTTCGATCCGATCCGCCGCGGTACTGGGTGCCGCCGAGGATCGGAAGGTCGAAGCGCAGCTCATCCAGCCGCAGCTGCCGGGGTAGATCGGCGAGCCGAAGCTCGCCCAGCACGGAACCGAGCGGGGTGTGGAGCACGCTGCGGAGGCCAGGCACCAGCACGTCGGCGTGGCGCTCCACCTCGAATCCGTGGGTGCGCAACGCGTCCGTGACCACCGCCCGGAAGCGGTCTTTCGACGCCGAATCACCGTCCTGGAAGTCGGCCTTCTCGAAGATGTGGTGCAACAGCGTACCGGCCTCGGCGCCCCCGTGGAAAGGCGCGAGCGGAACCTCCTCGACCACCGCCCCGGGAGCGGAGGTGACCACGGGGGCCTCGATGGCGTCGGGGTCGAAGCCTTCGCGACCCTCTTCCACGAGCGTGGGATGGCCTGCCGCGCGCGTGACCGAGGTGTAGCTGTGCCGACGCCAGCCCGGATCGAGATCGGGGCGCTGGAACACCCGGCTGCTGAGGACCGGCTCCACACCCGGAGGGGCTGTCCAACCCTCTCTCACCGGAGCCTCACAATCCAAGACCCCCACCCGAGCGGCACCGTCCTCGGCCACCGAGCGGTCGGCCAGCGCCTGAATGTCCTCCCGCAGCGCGCCCTCGGCCTGCTCCACCCGGTCGGTGCCGGTGCGGATCCGGTCCGCGCCACTCCCATGGAGGATCGCCGATAATGGGCTGTGCTCGTAGTCCGTGGCCAGGCCGGCATACACCACGCACCGGTGGCGCGCTCGCGTGAGCGCCACATAGGCGAGCCGCAACGCCTCCTCCTTGGCCTCTCTCTCCGCCAGGTCCTGGTGCGCTGCCTCGGTGGGCACGCCCACGTCCAGCAGCCGCCGAGTGCGCCGCCCGGGATCGGGCACCACGAGCGCCGCTCCGGCCCGCGGCTTTGTGAGCCCGCCGTCCCACAAGTACGGGACGAAGCACACCGGAAACTCGAGCCCCTTGGACTTGTGCACCGTCAACAGGTGCACCGCCTCAGCGTCGCGGTCCAGCCGCAGCTCCGCATCGTCGCTGTCGAGGTCATCCGCGCTCCGACGGGCCGCGAACCAGGCCAGCAGCGCGGACAGGTGCAGGCGCTCCCGGGTCTCGGCCGCATGCACGAGCTCGGCCACGTGCAGCAGATTCGTCACCCGCCGCTCGCCGTCTTCGAGGGTCAGCAGGCGGGCAAGCACGCCCTGGTCCCGGAGCGCGCGCCGAAACGCCGCCATGAAGCCCTGCCTGCGGAGCGTGACCGCCCAGTCGGAGACACGTCCCAGCCAGCGGTCCCACCGGGCGACCATGGCCGGAACCTCGGACTCCACCTGCAGCAGCGCCGCGGCGCTCCAGCCGAACAGCACCGTGGACGCCGCCACGCGCGAGGCCGAGCCACCCGGGCGCTCGGCGAGCGCTTCGAGCCAGTGCTGCACTTGACGGGCCTCGTCAGACGCGAGCACGCTCGCCGCACCGGTAAGCACCGCCGGCACCCCCACCCTGCGAAGCGCCTCCTGGAGCGCGACCGCCTGCCGCCCCTTTCGCACCAGGACTGCTACGTCTGCGGGACGCACCGGGCGCCAATCCTCACCCGCGCGGATCGTGGTCCCCGAGCGGAGCAGCGCCACGATGTCGTCTGCCACCCGAGCTTCGAGGCACCCCTCCAGCTTGCCCTTGGTCACCCGGGCCGTGGGGTCTGACGCGCTGATCAGCGCTCCGTCGAACCAGCGCAGCTGCAGCGGCACCGCCTCGGCGTTGCCCCAGCCCTGAACCGGACGCAGGCCGTCTTCGCCGCGACCGGGAGGGGGCCCGACCGCCACATACCCGAAGGACACCGACGGCCCGAACGCGCCTGGCTGGTCGAGCAGGTGGTTCAGCCCGTCCAGCAGGCGCCGATCCGAACGCCAATTGGTCGCCATGGTGTAGCGCCGCTCTCCCGCGTGCTGCGTCGCCTCGCTGTACACGTGCACATTCGCGCCTCGAAACCCGTAGATCGCCTGCTTCGGGTCGCCGATCAGGTACAGATGATGCGCGCCGCGCCCGAACACCTCTCGAAAGATGGTCCACTGGTGGTGATCGGTGTCCTGGAACTCGTCGATCAGCGCTGCATCGAACATCCCACCGATCGCGGCGGCGAGCCCCTCGCGGCTCCCGGGATCCGCATCTTCCCCGAGCCGACTGGCGAGTCCCCGCAACAGGTCCTGATAGGTCTGGATCCGCCGGCTGTCTTTTCTGAGATCGAAGGCGGTGCGGAGGTGGGCCACGAAGGCGGCGCGCCGGGCCCCAGCAACCTCGCGTGGAAAGGCGCACAGGGCACCCAGCCGGTCCAGGCAGGCATGTTGGAGGGGGACGTCGGCATCCGCGAGCTGGGCCTTCGTCTTGGCCGGACTGAACCGCTCCGGCTCCGGCGGAATCGCCCCGAATGGAGGGTCACTCGCCAGCCACTGCGCCACCCCATCCACCCACTCCCGAGCTGCCTTCTCGCTCTGCTTACGCTGACGCTTCGTGAACACGCTCGGCTGACCGGACTTGGCCGCCGCAACCTCGTCGGCGACGCGCTGCACGAAGCTCTCGGCGAGCCCAGACCAGTCTAGGGCCAGCGCTCGCACGTGCTCAGGCCAGGCGGCGGGGTCGGCCGAGTCGGGGCCGGGAACCACGGCTGCGTCCGGGTCTGCCAGGGCGTCCGCCGCCAGCCGCAGCAGCGTGGGCCGGTCGAAGCCACAGAACTCCCTCGAGAACGCGATCTGAGCGGCGTCGGCCTCGTAGAAGGTGTTGGCCAGGAAGTCGTCGACGATCTCTTCGACGATGGCGGCTGTGTCTGGGACGAGCTCGAGATCGAAGGCGACGCCGCTCTCGAAGGCGTTCTGCTGGAGCATCCGCTGGCAGAAGCCGTGGATCGTACTGATCAACGCCTGAT
Organism: Myxococcota bacterium; assembly: GCA_047609825.1. Classification (GTDB taxonomy): domain Bacteria; phylum Myxococcota_A; class UBA796; order UBA796. Next base: position 957 of record JBLFXJ010000452.1, on the reverse strand, counting down.
CGAAAGACTCCAGCGCCACCCGGAGCCGGCGCAGTCGGACGGATCGGGCGGCTGGAGCGACCGACCACACGTGTTCGAGCACCGGGTCGTCGGGCGACTCGCCCTGCGCCAGCGCGTCGACAGCCTCCACGAGGCGCGTCCGGATGCGCTCGCACAGCTCCGCGGTCGCGGCCCGGGTGTAGGTGACCACCAGGATCCGCTCGATCGGCGTGCCCTCTTCGGCCACCAGACGGAGGACGAGGCTGGTGATGTTGTAGGTCTTACCGGTGCCCGCGCTCGCCTCGATCAGGGCGGTACCCCGCTCGAGGGGTGCGATGGCAGACCAGGTCTGAGACGGCATCACGGGGCACCCCAACCGCGCAGCTTGGCCGGCGTGCGACGGGCCGCGAGCACCGGCCGCCAGACCCGCACTGCCAGCGACACAAACTCAGGCCGCACCGCACCCTCGGGGCCCAGGAACGGGAGGGTGGACCCGAATGCGTGTTGGTTGTAGCGGTCTTCTGCCTCGCCTTTGGAGAAGCCGCCCACCCACTTGCTCTGCGCCGAGGCCAGGGCGGTAGCGAGCGCCTCGACCACCGGCCCGTCGAACGCTCCTGCTTCCAGCCGGTCCGGATCCAGCCAGTCGCCCGGCAGCGCATTGCGACCCGAACAAAGCGACTTCGCGAGCGCGTGACTGGTGCGCGGCAGGAAGGGCAGCGGGCGCTCGTGGCCCTCTCGCCACAGCCTCACCAACCCCGTGAGCAGCCCCGCATCCTCGTCGATCTCGAGCCCCACGTGGTCGACCGCCGGTTGACCCAAGCTGTCGATCCTGCCGAAGACGAGCAGCGCTCGCCCGGGGCAGCTGGGATGGGTGGCACGCCAGGCGAGCAACCGAAGCCAAGTCTCGAGCAGATCGGTCCCCCGCTCGGTCCCGTATCGAAACCCTACGAGCGCCCGCTCCCCGAGGCCGTCGAGCCG
>JBLFXJ010000451.1:0-5730 GCA_047609825.1 Myxococcota bacterium | reverse complement strand
GACCGGGCGGCGGTAGCGGCGGCGGCGGCGGCGGCGGCGGCGGTGGATACCGTCCCGGCGGTGGCGGCGGCGCTGGCGGTGGATACCGTCCCGGCGGCGGCGGCGGCGGCTATCGCCCCGGCGGTGGCGGCGGCGGCGGCGGCGGCGGCGGATACCGTGGCGGCCCCGGTGGCGGTGCCAGCGGCGACGCGGCGCCAGGAGCGGACGGAGACGGCGGCTGGGGTGACGACCGCGAGGCTCGCAGGAAGATCGCCACGAAGAAGAAGGCGTTGCCTCGCGAAGAGGCGGCGTTCAGAGCCAAGCCGGCCTCGAGGAAGGAGAAGCGTCAGTCCGGCCGGACATGGCGCGACTACAACACCGACGACGGTGGCGGTGGCGGTGGCGGTGGCGGTGGCGGTGGCGGTGGCGGTGGCGGCGATGAAGACTGGGAGTTCTGAGTCGACCGCGAGACTGCTTTGCTAACTACCCCTCGCCCCCCTCCGCGCTCGTCGCAGAGGGGGGCGCTGGGTTCGAACCCATCCCGCGAAGTCGCTGAATCCACGAACCTGATGGGCGAGGAACCTCGACCTCAGGGGGAATGCCGAGGAAGTCCTCGCAGTAGATCGTGTACAGCGCGAGGAAGCAGGCAACCAGGACCGGCCCCACGAGCACACCTGGCAGCCCCAGCCAGGTGAGTCCGCCGAACACAGCGAGGAAGATCAACAGTGGGTGGATGTTGCTGCTGCCGCGCAGGAACAAGGGCTTGAGCACGTTGTCCACGGTTCCGGTGAACACCAAGCTCCACATGACCACGAACGCTGCCCATCCCGCACCATGGGTCGCACCCACATACAGGGCGATGGGCACCCACACGACGGCAGTACCCACCAACGGGAAGAACGAGAACACCCCGGTGAGTATGCTGGCGAACAACACACGGTCGACGCCGGCAATGGCATAGCCGAGGGCTGCGACCCCGCCCTGCACCGCTGCGGTGGCAATCGAACCGATCACCAGGTTGTTCGCAAACTCCCGAAACACGAAGAACAGGCGCTCCTCGTACCGATCGTCCATCGGCGAGAGGCGAGCGGCGGCCCGCAGCACCGTGGGGCCTTCCATGTAGAAGGTCACCACTGCGAGTACGAAGATCACGAAGTCGATGCTGCCCGACACGATGAGGTTGACCACGACGGGTACCGCGCCGCCCAGGCCGTTCAGGACCGCAAGAATGCCTTCTCGGATCGGCCCCACCACCGCCCCCACCGGATCGAACTCCTCCGGTAGATACTCGCCGATATAGGTCTCGAACTCGGCTGTCGGCAGTGAGTACACGACCCGCTGCGCCCATGCCTCCACCGCTCCACTCGTGACCAGGTCGATGCCCTGTTGGCCGACCACGACGGCCTCGACAGCAAACAAGTACAGCAGCAGGCTCACCGGCCCGAACACCAGAAGCGCCAGCGAGAGCGTAGTGACGACTGCCGCGGCTGCCCGGTTCCCGCCCACGCGGCGCAACACCCACGCGTACGCGGGCCACGTAACCACGACGGTGGTGCCCGCGAACAGCAGAACGTCAGCCCACGGCGAGAACAACCACGCCAGCGCCACCGTAGTGGCGGCGAGGAATGCGTAGAACCACCGGTCGCGTGTGGTGGATGTCCACGGCCGCTCCGCGCTCAATCGTCACCGCCCAGGTCTGCCATGCCATGACGAATCTGCCCGATGAGGTCGCCGCGAACGGCCTTTGCGGCCACCTTCACGGCGTTCCGCAGCGCTCGCGCCTCGGACCGGCCATGAGCCTTGATCACGACTTGGTCCAGCCCCAGGAGCGGGGCCCCGCCGTAGGTCTTCCAGTCCGTCATGCGCTTCAGCTCGCGCAGTCCTCCGCCCAGCATCGACAGCCCGATCCGCCACTGGAGTCGACGGCCAGATGCGTCGCGGGCGATGTCGCGGAACACGTCTCCGACACCTTCGAGCATCTTCAGCACCACGTTGCCCAGGAATCCGTCGCACACGACGACATCGACCGCGCCACGCGGGATGTCCAGCCCCTCGACATTTCCGGAGAAGTTGAGGCCGCTCCGTGCCAGCCGAAGGTGCGCCTCTCTGATGGCCTCGGTGCCCTTGCTCGGTTCTGCGCCATTGGACAACAGCGCCACTCTGGGAGACTGAATCGACGACACCACCGTGGAGTATGCGCTGCCCATCACTGCGAAGCTGACAAGGTCGTCTGCCGAGGCTGAGAGGGTGGCGCCAACGTCCAACATCAGCGCGAACGGGTCCCGATGTGGGCCGTGGCGCGATTCCGTGGGGTAGACCGACGCGAGCGCAGCGCGGCGCACGCCGGGCAGGCGATTGAAGTGGCGTGCGGCGGCCAGGATCGTTGCGCCTGTATGGCCCGCCGAGACCAGCGCCGCGGCCTCCCCTGCTGCGACCAGACGAGCGGCCGTGAGCACACTGCAGTCAGGCGCGCGATCCAGCGCCTCGCGGGGATCGGAGTGCATCGAAACGCTGCCCCGCGCGTCGACCAGGACCAACCTCGCCGGATCGTATTCCAGCCTGTCCAGCTCCGGCGCGACGAGCCGCGTGTCGCCGACGAGCAGGACCCGCACGCCCGACGTGTCGAGCGAGGCCTGAGCCGCTCCAGCAACCGTCGCGGCGACACCGTGGTCGCCTCCAAGCGCGTCGAGCGCCACAGTGACCATCGGACGCCTCCCGAGGCCCACCATACCCGGACCGGCGACGCCAGCGCGTTTGGCAGAGTCCAGTTCAACGGATAGGCGCCGGCTCCGCTTACTGCAACCGGAGAAGCCATGAGCGAGCCCAAGTCCAAGAACATCACCTGGCACGGCGCCGAGGTCACCCAGGACCAGCGCGAGCAGGCGATCGGCCAGAAGGGCTGCGTCGTGTGGTGCACCGGCCTCTCAGGCTCCGGCAAGTCCACGATCGCACGTCGCGTCGAGCAGAAGCTCCTCGAGCTCGGAAAGTTCGCCTACGCGCTCGATGGCGACAACGTCCGCCACACGCTGAACAAGGACCTCGGCTTCGCGCCCGCCGATCGCACCGAGAACATCCGTCGCGTCGGATGCGTCGCTCAGCTGTTCGCCGACGCCGGCAGCATCACGCTCACGGCCTTCATCTCGCCGTACGCTGCTGACCGCAACGACGCGCGCGCCCTGCTCCCCGAGGGCCGGTTCATCGAGGTCCACGTGGCCACGCCGCTCGGTCTCTGCGAGGATCGCGACCCGAAGGGTCTGTACAAGAAAGCGCGCTCCGGCGTCATCCCGAGCTTCACGGGAATCTCGGCCCCCTACGAGGCCCCGGAGAACCCGGAGATCTCGGTAGACACCACCGGCCAGACCATCGACGAGTCCGCCGATCAGATCCTCGACTACCTGCGGGCGAACGGCTTCCTGGGCTGATCTGCTTCCATTTCCGCACCCGCCGCTGAGGCCCCGTGCTGGGACGCTTCGGCGGCGCGTGTCGTCTTGGCGCCCCTCGCCAGACGCTCCGGCTACACGCGCCCGGCGATGGAGTGGCCGACGAGCAGCCCCATGGCCATCGTGGTCACCTGGGGATTCACGCCCAGACTCGAAGGAAACACGCTGGCGTCCGCGACGCGAAGGTTGGCCCACCCCCACACCCGACCATGGGGGTCGACCACCGATAGCTCAGGGTCAGCCCCCATTCGGCAGGTACCCATGGGATGCGACGCATAGATCGGCATCAGGTGTGCCGGCAGCTCACCCGGCAGGAGCGCTCGCACCTCGTCCATCGTGGACACCGGCGATGCACCGAGCCGGCCGGGCGAGACCTGGCGCGCCCCAGCCGCGAAGAACACCTCGGCGCACAGCTTCAGACCCGCGATCAGCCGGCTGCGATCCACGTCACCGAGGAAGTAGCTCAGGTCCGGTCCGGCAGGCGTCCATCGGACACGCCCTTCGCTGTCCTCGTCGTGCACGAGGACCCCTGCGCTGGCCACATGGGCGAGGTTCGCCATGAGCGCGAGCGTCTCCGGACCGGGCGGCGTCTGAAGCAACAGGAAGTACTGATCGGGCGACACGGTGTAGGTCTGCAGGAGGAATCCCTCCGCCCACCGGTCCACGTAGTACCCCTGAGTGACCCCCGTCCATGGGCGGATCTCCTGCTCGAACGTGGCCAACGCGCCTACAGCGGGATGGACCACCAAGTGCGCGCCGCAGTGCTGGGAGTCGGCGAGCCCGTTTCGCAGCAAGAACAGCGGCGTTCCGACCGGACCGCCACTCAGCAAGTAGGTGTCGGCCCGAACCGTGACGCCGACGCCGGCCTCGTGGGTGCGGGGGTCGACCGTGTGGCCCTCGACGCGGACGATCCGGTCCCCTGCGGTGTCGCACCGGACCGCGCGACAGTCTGCGTACACCGCCACGTTGCCCGTAGCGAGCGCCTGGCGGAGGAAGGTGCGGTCGGCGCTCGCTTTGCCCCCCGTTGGGCAGCCATACTGACAGATGCCGCATCCGACACAGCCTGGCGCCGAGCGCGCCATGAACTCCCCGCCTAGCCCCAGGGCTTCGGCGCCCTGACGAAAGATGAGGTTGTTGTTTCGCTGAACTGAGACAGGGTTCACGGACACGCCGAGCGTCGCCCAGATCCGATCAAAGTACTCGCCGAACCGCTCGCTCGTGACTGTGTCGCAGCCGTGCGTGTCGCGCCACGACTCGAGGACCGGCTCCGGGCACCGAAAACAGATGCCGGAGTTGATCAAGGTGGACCCTCCGACGCCACGGCCACCGGGCATCGGGATGATGGTGTTGCCTCGCAATGTGCGCGCACCACGGTCCTGGTACAGGTTCTTCAGCGCGAACGCGGTGTCCTGCTTGAAGTCGGCCGGCTCCCAGTGGCTCCCCTCCTCCAACAGGACCACCCGCAGCCCGGACTCGGCCAGCGCGGCGGCGGCAGCGCAGCCCCCTGCGCCGGCTCCCACGATGCACACGTCCGCTTCGAGCGACAATGGCGCGGCGTAATCCCCAAAGCCATGACGACCTGGTTTGAACATCTCTACCCCTGCCGAGCGTGGATTGCGTGCTGCGGGCCGGCTGGTTGTGGCGCGATCGGCGGCTCATCGGCCTGGGATCGGGCACGACCGACCGGGGCGCCACAGGTGCGACGCACACCGATGTGTGCGAGCACATCCGGCTGCTTGAAGTACGCCATGCCAACCACCGCTTTGAGAGAATCCAGCGCCACCCGCCGCGCCATCACGTCGGGATCTCCCCAGGTGGAGAGCACCCGCACCCGGTCGGCCGGCTGGAGGGCGGCGAAGGTACGCCACTCGGTGGCGATCGTTCCCAGCTGCAGCGTGCGCACGATGTACCGGAACGCCACTTGCTGCGGCCCGGACAGCACATCTGCGACGATGCGATCGATCTCGTCGACCACAGCCGGGTCGTCGCCTCGGATCGGAAACGGGTCTCCCGGAAACCACGTGAGCGCCGCAGCGGCCACCGTCAGGCGCTCCTCGTGGCTGAGCACGCGCATTCCGTCCTCGGGCCCGCGCAGTGGCACCAAGACCGCCACACTTCCCGCAAGTCCGGCTCCTGTGATCGCGAGCATCGCTCGGCGCGTGATCGCCATCAGGCCTCCCCCCCACCACCACCATTACACAACAATACCGACCCGTCAGTATGTTTTGGGAGAGGGCAATGGCGCGAGGGCGTGTTAGAGCGGCGTCCCCCGTGGAGGTGGCATGTCCGAGGACCGAAGCGTGCGAGCCAT
>JBLFXJ010000450.1:0-5742 GCA_047609825.1 Myxococcota bacterium | reverse complement strand
GGTGCACGCCGATCTGGGCCAGGCGGTCCACCAGGTACTCCGCCACCGTACAGGTCCCCACGGTCATCCCGCCTCCACCGGCGCGCAGCAGTTCGGCGTCGCAGCCGCCAGCGTGGCCGCGACGGCATCCGCACCACCGGTCTCGATGCACCCGCCGAGCGTGCCACAGCCACCCGGACACGGAATGGGCAGCAATGCATAGTCCTGGTCGGTGAGCCACTCGGGCGTGCTCAGCCCGAAGAAGTCCTGCAGGGTGGATTCCGCCGTGGTCAGCGCGCCCTCGACCCAGCCCTGGCCGTAGGAGTAGGAGTAGGAGTAGGAGTAGGCCTCACCCACGATGTGGATGTCGTGCTCGGGCACCTGCTTGCGCATCCGGCACATCACCTCATCGAGCCGGAAGTTCGCCTTCCACTCGTGCCACCCGCCGCCATAGGGGTTGCCGCTCCAGTCGTGGTACACCGCCGCGTATGGCTCGGGCACCTGCGGCATGGCGTGTACCTCCCCCACCTGCTTGTTCGCGATGGCGACCATCTCGGCGGTGGCCGGCGTCTCCATCTCGGGACCGGTCTCCACCCCGCCCGTGCACGCGGGCGCACGCCCCACGAAGGGGTCGCCCGCCTCGAGGCCCTTCCAGAACGGCACGGTGCTGATGTCGTTGTACGACGCCATCAGCAACGAGTTCAGGTTGTCCGCCCCGTTCGGCTGCTCGCCCTCGGTGCCGAAGTAGTACACCTGGCGGATGGGCAGGTCGGTCACCGAGCGGCCCGCCACCAGTCCTAGCGCGCGCCACCACGGCCGCTCGTAGGCGAGGAAGAGCTTGAACGCCTGCTGGATGAGCACCGACTTGATGTTCTTCTTCAGCCACGGATGCTCGAAGAAGTCGCTGTCGATCAGCTCGAGCGACCGGCGCGGCATGGCGAGGATCAGGGTCTTCGCGAGCACCTTGTTCCGGGCCACCCGCTTGTTCACCCGGGTCTTCCCGTCCTTGGTCACGGTCGTCTCGAACTACAGGATGTACCGATGTTCCGCGGACTCGTCGGGGTCGATCTCGATCGACGCCAGCCGGCGGTTCATGTGCACCCTACGGCCGCGCTGCAGCGCACCCGGGAAGCTGCCGTCGAACTGCTCGGCCAGCGTGATCGGGAGCTGGTCGTAGCCGTCGGTGAGCGTGAGGAACTCGGTGTCGTCGCTGTACTCGGTGGCCGGCAGCTAGGTGACGGCGTTGGCATTGGCGACGTTGGCGTCGTAGCCACCAGCGTCGCGCATGAAGCTGTAGCCCTCGTTGGACAGCGTCTTGTACATCAGGTCCCAGAACCCGTACTGCCACAGCGGCTTGCCGAACGCCTCGATGCGCATCTGGTCGCACACCGACAGGTCGGCCATGCCCGGGTAGATCGCGTTCATCACCTGGACCTGGAGGTTGGTGGGGCCGAGACCCCGCTCCGACCAGGCGAGGTTGTACGGCACCACCTCGGGATCGGACAGATCCTTGAGCCGGAAGTGCTTGCCGCGCAGGTAGAACAGGTTGCACTGGGCCCCCACCGGCGCCGGCGCCCCCATCGGGAAGTCCTGGGTCTGCAGGCCCAGCTTCGTGACCAGGCTCGCCACCATGATGTGCTCGTCGGGGATGTACCGCATGCCCCCGACCTCGGCCTTCACGTTCGGCAGGCCGGGCATCGTCACCGTGTACAGGCGCCCGCCGATGCGGTCGCTGTATTCGAACAGGGCGATGCGCTGCTCGGCGCCCACCGCCTGCTGGAGACGCCACGCGCTGTACGCGCCAGACACCCCTCCACCCACAACTGCAATGTCGAGCTCCACGAGGCCCCCACAACGGCAAACCGGGCCCCCGGTTCATCGGGTTTCCCGCCGGGAGTATGCAGGACGCGCCAAGGGAACGCCAGAGCGGTCGAGGGACTCGGCGCTCAGTCACGGTTCTGGTTCCCGAACACGTTGAGCACGAGCAGGCCGCAGAACACCGCCACGCTGGCGAGCATCGCACCTCGGCCGCCCTCGCCCGCGACGAAGGCCCAGGTCTGGTACACGGCGTTCAGCGCCACGACCGCAACCACCAGCGTCTTCGCCACCGCGAGCGGGGTCACCGGACTGCGCGGGGGCGCGGAGGCGAAGGCTGCCGGTGCGGCCGTCGCGCGCTCACTCCTGCGGTCGAGCACGCCGGGCCGTCCGCTCGCCTCGGCATGGGCCTTGGCCAGCGCCAGCGACTTGCCGTCCGTCACCTTGCGGGGCCCATCCCACACCTCCCAGCCGAAGACGCCGCGTTGGTCGATGGGGCGCAGCCGGTACATCACCACGCGCCGGCCGATCTCGGACGGGCCGACGAAGCGGTAGCTGCGCGAGTACACGCCCCGGGCCTCCATCTGCCAGGCAGCCATACCTCCTCCACGAGTGGGGGCTCGATACGTCAGACTGTACGCCAAGAACCGCAGAACCGATCAACAATCGACCGCGAACACTCCGCACGGGCCGATCTACGGAGCTTGCTTCACTTTCGGCGAGGTGGCGCACGTGGCGCGTCTCAGGTGCCCGGCGCCCACCGCAGGCCAGGCGGACCGGCCACTCCCCGCTCACGTCGGATGTACCCGAGGAACGGGTTGGTGCGCAGCTCGCGGTCCAGCGTGGTCATCGGCCCATGGCCGCTGTGCACTCGCAGGTGACCGGGCAGCTGGAGCAGGCGGCGGAGGCTCTCCACGGCCAGCACCGGGTCGCTCATCGGGAAGTCGGTGCGGCCGATGGACCCCGCGAACAGGGTGTCGCCCACGATGATGTCGTGGTCGTCGTGCCAGCAGCCCTGGCCGGGCGTGTGGCCGGGGGTGGCGAAGAACCGCAGCGTGGTCTCGCCCAGCGCGACGGAGAATCCATCATCGACGTGATGGTCGATGCGCCCACACGGCCGGTTCAGGTGCGGCATGCCGAACATCGTGCCCTGCATCGGCAGCGCGCGGAACAGCGGCTCCTCCGCCCGCGGCATGTAGGTGGGCGCCTCCCACTGCTCCTGGAGCATGGTGAGCGCGCCGGCGTGGTCGAGGTGCGCGTGGGTGAGCAGGATCATCTGCACGTCCAGGTCGCGGCCCGACAGGAGGTCCACGAGCTCCCGGGTCTCACCGGTGTCGACGATGGCGCTGTGCCCGGTGGCCTCGTCGGTGAGCAGGTAGGTGTTGACCTGGAACGCGCCGACCGTGAAGCACTCGACCCGCATCACTTCCGGCCGGGCATCGGGGTGCCTTTGGCCAGGTAGAATCCGACGAGATCGCCCTTGATCACCCAGCCACCGGCCTTGCTGCCGCGCTTGTGGATCATCGCTGGGGTCTCGCCCCGCTTCTCACACGTGAGGGGGCCCTGGGATCCGGCCTTGCCGCCCTTTTTGTACACCTGGCTGAAGCCCTTCGCCGGCACATCATCGATCCATGCGAGGTCGATATCACCCGAGAACGACGAAACCTCAGGCTCTTCCGCGGGGCGGTCCGGGGCCTGGCGCAGGCTCCGCTCCTCACCGCTGAGGGAGAGGCTGACATGCTTGTCCTTCACCTCAGCGACGGTCCAGGTGCCCTCGACCTCGGTGTAGTCGTAGTCGTCGGTGCTGCGGTCGCGCTTCCAGGTGAACGTGCCGTCTTCGCGCAGCTCGAACCGGTCGGACCAGTCGTCGCAGGTGTAGATCCCCAGCTTGCCGACGATGGGCGCCCAGTCGGTCTCGGCGAGGCTGGGTGCTGTGGCGAAGAACGGGATGCTGTCGCAGCCGACGAGGGCGAGCAGGGCGAGGGCGACGATGTGCATGGAGCCTCCGGATGCCTCATTAGCGCATGCGCGCTGATCAGTACACCGGCCCGAGCACCGTGCGCGGATCGGGGAACGCCTGCAGGGCCCACGCCCGGTCGGCGAGGGACACAGCACCGGGCAGATCATGGGTGGCCGGGCGGTCGCGGGCGAGCTGGAGGTGTACATGGGGCGGCCACCCCCCGTTCTCCGATGGGGCTCCCAGCCAGCCGATGGCGTCGCCCTCCGCGAACCGTCGGCCCACCGGCGCATGTGCCAGGGTTGCCGCGGATAGATGGCCATACAGCGCGAACCGGGCGAGACCAGCTGGTGCGTCGTGCTCGAGCACCAGCACATGGCCATAGTCGCCGTCAGCGGCGTTGTACCCAGCATGGATCACCACACCATCCGTCCACGCATGCACCGGAGTGCCGGCCGGGCCGCCGAGATCGATGCCCATGTGCACGGTGCGGGCCCCAGCGAACAGCGCCTGGGTGTAGATCGCCCGATCCTCGTCATACCGGCCCACGCTCCACTCCGAGGTGCGGGGGAACGCGGCGGCGACGGTCAGATCGAGCACATCATAGGGCCCGGGGAACACCACCACCGGATGGCTCACCGACACACCCCGAGCACGTCCAGCGTCGGGTCCCACGAGGCATAGTCGGCCTCGGCCACCAGGCGCATGCACGACACCCGCCCGTCGGGGCACGGCACACAACCCGGCAGGCCGAGCACCTCCGACAGGTCGCAGACGTCCAGGCCGAGGTACAGATCGATCTCGGAGATGTCGATCAGCGCGTCTACGTCGAGGTCGAGGATCTGCGTTCCATCGCCCGTGAACTCTCCCGTCAGCGTGAACCCCCACGCCACGAACTCGAGCCCGTCGTACTCGAGCACCAGGTCGGTCGGGCCCACCACCACCCGCGGGTTGTCCTCGAACTCGATCCACCCCACGTCCACCAGCGCGCCACAGTTCGGCTCGTAGCTGCCGCCCAGGTCGACCCCCTGCACGCCGTACACGTACAGGGCATCCGCCGTCTGCTCGTCGATCTGTAGCAGCACGGCATCGAGCACCTCTGAGGCGAGGTCGGCGAGCAGCTCGGGCTCTGAGATCGTGAGATCGTCGGCGTCGAGCACGAACGCCCGGTGGTCGAGTCCCATCACCGGGCAGTCCTCGTCGGCGCGGCCGCTGCAGTCGTTGTCGACCCCATCGCCGCACGCGTCCACAGCGCCGGGGAAGACGGCCGCGTCGGCGTCCTGGCAGTCGCCGTCGCACGAGGTGATGCCGTCGCCGTCCAGATCCAGGGCGTGCAGAGCGGCGTCCGCGTCGTCGCAGTCGGTGCCGTCCCAGGCGTCGGACCGGTCGCCGTCCCCGTCGGCGTCGTAGTCGTCGTCCAGCGCGCAGTCCTGATCGATGCCGTCGTACCACCGCTCATCTGCGCCGGGGTTCACCGAGGGGTCGGCGTCGTCGCAGTCGTCCCCGTCGCCCTCCGCACCGCGGAAGCCATCCCCGTCGGCGTCGTAGTCGTCGTCCAGCGCGCAGTCCTGGTCCACGCCGTCGTACCAGATCTCGACCGCGCCGGGGAACACCGCGGGATCCGTGTCGTCGCAGTCGTCGCCGAGGCGAGCGCCATCGCCGTCGCAGTCGAAGTCGTCGGCGAGATCACAGTCGGTGTCGATGCCGTCATAGCAGGCATCCGGCGCGCCCGGGTACACCGTGGGGTCGGTGTCGTCGCAGTCATGGCCACCGGCGAAGTCTGCGTCGGCGCCATCGCCATCAGCGTCCAGCAGATCCGCACCGTCGCAGTCCTGATCGATGCCGTCGTGGGCGATTTCGCCGGCACAGGCCGGGTCCGTGCGGCCCGCGCCGCCGGCGGGGTTGCTGTCTGACTTCGCGCCGCCAGCGCATGCGCACAGCGCCAGGATCAGGAACACGCGGTCCATCAGTGCCTCCGGTTGCGACCAGCG
>JBLFXJ010000449.1:0-5786 GCA_047609825.1 Myxococcota bacterium | reverse complement strand
TCTCGCCATCCAAGCTGCCTTCGAACACCACCTCGCGACGCTCCGCAGTCATCACGGCGAACAGCCCGTACCGATTCACGATCCGGTACGGGTAGGTGGACCGGACGATGGCCTGAGCCGGTCCGGGCAACGCCGGCAGGTCGGGCACCCGCAGCATCGACAGCACAGCGAGCGCCACCGCCAACGGTGCGAGCACCGGCCACGAGGTCCCGTGGGGAGTCCGGGGCCAGGCGCGCTCCGGCACCACCCGCTTCAGATCAGCATCGTCGAGCAGCGTGAAGCAGAGCACGACGGTGAGGATCTGGAACCAGCCAAAGTTTCCGGAGATGAACAGGAGCCCCATCAACAGGACGAACCCGGTGAATGCAGCGCGCCGACCCCACACGCCCAGCGGGATGGCGAGTGGGAGCAGCAGCTCGATGCCCAGCGCACCCAGCACAGACACGGCGTGGACCCACGGCGGCAGCTGGTGCGCGAACCACGACACCGGGTTGGGCAGCGGCTGCGTGAGGTAGTGGAACGTGAGGGCCGAGCCATCCGCCCAGGTCGGGTCGCCGCTGGTGAGCTTGACCAGCCCACCGAAGAACATCAGCCGAAACAGCAGCCAATGCTGCACTATCCACCCATACCGGGGCGCATCGTGCTGCCCGGGTCGCCACCGCGCGACGAGCATCGCGGCGAAGGTCGCCTCCACCAGCAGCGCGTCCCACTGAAATCCCAGCCACAGCTGCCCTGCCACGGAGATCGACAGCGAGCACGCCCACAGGCCGAGCAGCAGCGGCCCCTCGAGCGTCGCGCCCGCGAGGAGGAGTGCGGCGAGCGCGGCCCACAGCGCGCACACGGCATTCAGGCCCGCGTCACCAGGGAGCGCCCAGAGCAGAGTTGGGACCTTCCACACGGCCTCGATGCCCAGCGCTTCCCACAACCGCTCCAGGTGCCGATGCGCGGGGAGGATGCCGCGCTCGCCCACCAGGCCCGCGAGCTGCGGCCAGAGCGAGGCCACCGCGACCAGGTGCACCGCGGCGAGGCCGCGGAGGTACACGGCGCGTCGCAGCACAGTGGGCGGGGTCGGGCTCATCGCGCCCCCCGTATCGTGGCTGGGCGCCCGCACGAAGGAACGGTTAGACCGGTCAGAACCAGCGGAGCATCTGGAATGCGTACTTGGCCACTCCTCGCCCTCCTCGCCTGCGGTGGCGGCAGCGGAAAGGATGTCGACACTGCCGCGGCCGACGCCGGCCCAAGCCCGGCGTGCGACGGTCTGGACCCGGGGCTGTGCATGCTGCCGTTCCCGTCCAGCTTCTACCAGCAGCCTGCCGAGACCGGCTCCGGCGTGCAGAACGCGGTGCCGGCGGAGGCCATGCCGGTGAACCGCGACGCGGTGCCCGTGCGCCCCGACACCCTCAATGAGCTCGACGGGTTCTCGACGCTCACCCCGATGCTGGCCCATCTGGGCGACGTGTCCCTCGACGGCGTGATCGGTCATCAGAACCTCGGCGACTACCTCGCCGCCGACGCAAAGACGGTTCTCATCGACGCCGAGACCGGTGAGCGGGTGCCGCACTTCGTCGAGCTCGACATGACCGCCGAGCCGGGCAAGCGGGTGCTCATCCTGCGCCCCGTGCGCGCGCTGGCCCATGGCCGCCGCCACGTGATCGGAATCCGGGGCCTCACCCTCGAGTCTGGGGGCGCGGTGAAGGTGTCGGATGGGTTCACGGCCCTGCGCGACGGCACCGCGTCGGACGACCCGGGGATCGAAGCCCGGCGCGACCGGTTCGACGCCGAGGTCTTCCCCGCCCTCGAGGCCGAAGGCTTCGCGCGGAGCGACCTCCAGCTCGCGTGGGACTTCACCACGGTTAGCCGCGACTCGAGCTTCGGCAGGGTGCTGCATATGCGCGACGATGCCCGCTCGCGCTGGGGAGACGGCGGGCCGGAGTACGTGATCGACTCGGTCGAAGACCACGACTGCAAGGCCGATGGCGAGCACATCGCGCGCACCATCGAGGGCACGATGACCGTGCCGCTGTACACCGACACCGACGCCGCCGGAGCGGTCCTCACCCGCGGCGAGGACGGCCTGCCGTTCCACAACGGCAGCGCCAGCTCGCCCTTCCTGGTCCGGGTGCCGTGCTCAGTGGCGGAAAACCCGGAGGAAGGAGCGTTCCTGCTCCAGTACGGTCACGGGTTGCTCGGCAGCCGCTACGAGGCCCGCACCGGCTGGCTCAGCGAGTTCATCGATGAGAACCGGATGGTGGTGTTCGCCCAGGACTGGAAGGGCATGTCGGAGAACGACGTGGGGTTCATCACCCTGATGCTCGCGTTCGACGTGTCGGACTTCAACACCATCCCCGAGCGGAGCATGCAGGGGCTGGTGGAGGTCGTGGGCGGGCTCGACCTCGCGCTGGGCGATCTGGTGAGCGACCCCGCGCTCGCGTTCGGCGCGCCCGGCTCCGAGGTGCCGGTGATCGACACCGAGCGGTTCGGCTACTACGGCATCAGCCAGGGCGCGATCATGGGCGGCGCCTACCTCGGCCTCAGCCCCACCCACGAGCGAGGCGTGTTGGGCGTCGGTGGCATGCCCTACAGCATCCTGTTGTCACGCTCGGCCGACTTCGACCCATTCTTCCTCGTCTTTCAGGAGAAGTACACCGACGGGCGCGACATCATGCTCATCCTGTCGATGTTCCAGACCCTGTGGGACCCCGCCGAGTCGGCCGGGTACGCCCACGTGCTGAACGAGGAGCCACTGCCCGGCACCCCGCCGAAGGATGTGCTGTTGCAGGTGGCCATCGGTGACCGCCAGGTCACGACGCTGGGGGCCCACATCGGCGCCCGGATGTGGAACGCACCGACCGTCGCGCCTCAGACCCGCGCAATCTGGGGGCTCGAGGAGCTGGAACCTGGATTCACCGGGTCAGCTCTGGTCGAGTGGCAGTACGATGACGGGCCGGTGGAGCCGGTGGTGAACGTGCCCCCCAGCGGCGGGATCGACCCGCACGAGTGCGTCCGTCGTGAGCCGGCGGCCCAGGCCCAGGTGGTGGACTTCTTGTTCACCGGCGTCGTGAACCAGCACTGCGACGGCCCCTGTGTGAGCCACGCCGCTGATGTGTGCCCGTAGCTCAGAGGTAGCCCAGCGCCCGGAGCTGCTCGATCTCGGCCGCCGACATCGCTCGCTCGCCCGCATCGGCGGCACCGAGGGCTTCGAGCACGGGCGTCAGCGCCGATCGATGCTCCGCCGGGACGGCTGCGCCAGAGCGTTGCTCCGTCGGGTCGAGGGTGCGGTCGTAGGTCCACTCCTCGCCCCGTGACGCGTCCACGATGAGGGTGGCGTCGTCGGTCCGCCACGCGGCCAGGTGTGAGCGCTTGCCCGCGGGCTCGTCCAGCCACACGGTGGACAGCGCGTAGCCCCGAGTGTTGGTTCGCGGCAGGGTTGGGGCGTCGGTCGGCACGCCGACCGCCTCGAGGACGGCTCCGAACACCCCACGTGTCTCGACCACCGACGACACATCGACCCGACTCTCGCCCGGTCGACGAACCAGCAGCGGGACCCGGGCGACCTCGGGGTGCAGCGACACGGTGTGACCGAGCCAGCCACGCTCCATGAACTCCTCGCCGTGGTCTGCCACCACGACCACCACGGCCCCCGCCAGCGCGGGATGCTCCAGCAAACGCCCGATCTGCGCGTCGGTGTAGGCGACTTCCTCGTCGTACCGTGCTCGCAGCTCCCGCAGGTCCTGCGGACCCACGAACCGTGTCTTCAGGCGGAGGTCCTCGAGTCCCAGGTCTTCCTGCGCGAGCCAGCCCTCCGACGTCGCCCAGTCCCACTCGGGGTGGTCCATGTAGTCGTAGTGGGGATCGAAGTAGTGGACCCAAAGCATGAACGGGCGCTCGACCGGCCGACCGTCCAACCAAGCCAATGCACGATCCGTGACCTCCCCTCCGGTGATTCGGCGATGCATGGCGTCCGACGGGTCGGCCAGACTGTCGTCGAAGCTGTCGAAGCCCTGGTCGAAGCCGTGTTCTGAGTCCACGAAGATGTGGCTAACGACGGCCGCGGTCGTGTAGCCGGCCTCCCGGAGCACCTCGGCGAGGGTGAGCTCGCCGCGGGCGAGCCACGAGGCGAAGGACACGGCGCCGTGCTCGTGCGGGTAGCGCCCGGTGACCACGGAGCCGAACGATGGCAGGGTCCATGACGAGGCCGAGAATGCCGCGCCATAGACCGTAGCGCCATCTGCGAGCGCGGCGATGTTCGGCGTTGTGGGATTCGGCGTCTCTCCTGCCAGACCGAGGCGCACATGGTCCGCTCGGAGCGTGTCGACGGCGATGATCACGACCGGAACGGGATCGGCCGCAGTGACCCCGCCGCCGAACATTGCGAGTATCCGCCCAGCCAGGGAGGCCGAGGCCACGACCCCGACCGCGCTCCAACGCACGACCCTGGCGGCCGCCTCGGAGCGGGCCCCGACAGCCCAGATCGCCTGTGCCGCGACCGCGGTCATGGCGGCGAGGAGCAGCGACCGCATGGTGGACGGCGGCAGGTCCCGCACCGACTCGTCATACAGCAGCGACGTGGACGCTGAGCCGAGGGTGAGCGCCTCGTGCGCCCAGGGGCCGTGGCTCACCAGGAGCAGGCCCGACACGGCGATGAAGGCTGCGGCGACGGCCTCGGCGCGGAGCGGGGCGCGGGCATGGGCGCGGTGCAGCACGGCGAGCACCAGCCAGCCGATGGCGGCGAACACCGGGAGCGTGAGAGGCAGGCGTGGGAGGTGGAGCGCCTCGGCCCAGACGGTCCACCCGAGGAGCACGATGAGCAGCGTGGTGGCGCGCGCTCCAGGGGCTGCGAGCTCCGCGAGCCACGGCCCGGGACGACGGAGCAGCCACCAGCCAGGCCCGGCGATGGTGGCGAGACCGACCAAGCCGACCAGCACGCCCCACGCCGTGTCGGCGGCCAGGGTGACCCCGATGTTGCGCCAGTAGCCGTCCGCCACCCAGCCGTTGGCGAGCGTCTCGACGGTGGCGAAGTACAGCCCGGCCACCGTTCCGGCGAACACGGGCACGGTGGTGAGGGTGAGCAGTCGGTCGGAGTCCATCGGGCGGCAGGATAGCAGCACAGATGCCCCTGCTCCTGTTCGGCTACGGCTCGCTGCTCTACGAGCCCGAGCGCCCCGACGCCATCATCGACCGGTTCTCCGCGCGGCTCGACGGCCTGTCACGCCGGTTCAACAAGCCCAGCCAACCCCGCGGCATCCGACGCTGCGACGCCAGCTGGCACGGATCGCTCCCCGGCCTGCCGGAGGATGCGTTCGCAACCGACCAGCACTACCTCTCGTTGGCGCTGGGTACCTGCAGAGGAGGCTCCATGGACGGTGAGGTTCTGGTGTACGCCGACCACGCGGCCGATGATGTGCTGGCGCGGATGCACCGACGGGAAGGTGTGCGGCACCCTACGGCACCCTCCCCTCGCGACCACTACCGGTGTGAAGAGCTGGCGGTGGTGGCCTCCGGCCGAACGGTTCAGGCCACGTCGTGGATCTCGAACCCCGGCGGGGACTGGCACATCGAGGGCCTGGCCCTGCACCAAGAAGCGGCGGTGCTACGGCGGGCCACGCCAGCCGTGCCCGAGAGTCGCGCAAAGGGCGCCGAGTACTTGTTCGGCGTGGAGGCGGGCCTGGCGAGTCGAGGCTTGGCGGACCCCTACATCTCGGCGCTCGCCGACGCTGTTCGGGCGCTGGCATGAGCCGACGCGGCAAGGCGGCGTGGTTCCTGATGGTGCTGGTGGTGGCGCTGGT
>JBLFXJ010000448.1:0-5810 GCA_047609825.1 Myxococcota bacterium | reverse complement strand
CGAACACCACGAGTCGCATCTCGGCCTCCGGCTGCGCTCCTATCCAACAGGGCGGCCCGGGTCCGGCCATCGCCGGCAAGCCGACCACGAGGGCGAGGCCCAGCGTCAGTGCGCGCATCGTCACCTCGCCCGCGGCCTACCCGGCACCTCCGCGGTGCGCGCGGACGGTTAGCCCAGGTGAGGGGCATGCGATGGCGTGGCTGGTGCTGGCGGTGGGCGTCGCCGTGCTCCTCCTCGGCCTGGTCACAGGCGCGCAGTTGCCCGCGGTGGGCCCGTGGCTCCGGGCCCACTGGCGTCGCCTCGCGGCCGCGGTGGCGTTCGGCCTGCTGGTCACGGGTGGGTTCGGTCTGTTCCGCCTGTGGTTCTTCGCGTCCACGACCGCTGTCGCGTGGCTGGCGCTCGGCCCGTTCGTGGGTGGGCCCGCCCGGGAGCCCGCGCACCTGCAACAGGACCACGCCGGCTGGACCGTCGCGATCACGCACCGGTCGGAGCTCCCCGGCCTCGTCCTCGGCGTGTTCGCCACGCTCCTCCCGTGGCCCCTGCTCGGCGGGGGCCTGCTCGGCGCGGGCTGGCTGCTCCTCCGGCCCGCCCAGACCTCGACGGTGCGGGTGCGGGGCGGCCAGGTCGAGGTGGGGGTCGGCGAGTCGCGTCGCGTGCTGCCGCTGTTCGGTCTGCGCGTCGTGCACCGCCGCGGATGGGACGGCTCGGCCACCCTCGTGCTCGACCACCCCACGGGCACGGCCACCGTGCTCGCGGGCGGGCACGACCCCGGCGACGTGGCCTGGCTCTACGCGGAGCTCAGCAGCGCGGCCGCCAGCGCCGATCCACCGCCGCCGCCGCCCGAGCCGCCGCCCGCGCTCCGGGAGCTGGTGGGCCGCTCCCGGCGGGACACCGAGGGCTGACCGCCCGGCCGTCGAGCGCCTGGGAGGACAGTGGGCGATGCGCCGTGTCGCCACGGTCGTGGACGGGTTATCCGGGCGCCCCTTCATCGCTCTGGAGACACCATGGTGCGGTTCACGGCCAGCAGCTACGACTTCGCCACCTACCCCGAGGCCCGGAACTACATCGGCGGCCAGTGGGTCGATGCCTCCGGCAGCCAGGTCGATGAGGTGCTCAACCCGCGGCACGGCCGGCCGATGAGCCACGTGCGCCACTCCACCGCGGCCGACATCGACGCCGCGGTCACCGCAGCCGCCGCAGCCCTGCCGGCATGGCGCGAGTGGCCCCTGCGGGAGCGCGCCCAGGTGCTGTACAAGGCCCGCGAGCTCATGCTGCGCGACCTCGAAGAGCTCACCTGGCTCGTCTCCCACGAGAACGGCAAGACCTATGGCGAGGCCAAGGCCGAGGTGCTCAAGGGCGTCGAGTGCATCGAGTTCGGCTGCTCGCTGCCCAACCTGGCGGCCGGCAACAGCCTGCAGGTGAGCCGAGGGGTCACCTGCGAGATCGTGTATGAGGGCGTCGGCATCGTTGCCGGCATCACGCCGTTCAACTTCCCGTCCATGGTCCCGCTGTGGATGCTCCCGCAGGCCCTGGTCGGCGGCAACGCGTTCATCCTCAAGCCCAGCGAGCAGGTGCCCCTGTCCGCGCTCAAGCTCGCCGAGATCTTCGCCGAGGCGGGCCTGCCGGCCGGGCTGCTCAGCCTCGTGCAGGGCGGCCGCGAGGCGGTCGAGGCCCTGTGCGACCACCCCGGCATCGGCGCGCTGGCGTTCGTCGGCAGCACCCGGGTGGCCAAGCTCGTGTACGCCCGGGCCTGCGCCGCCGGCAAGCGCGCGCTGTGCCTCGGCGGTGCCAAGAACCACCTCATCGTGGTGCCGGATGCCGATGTGCAGCTCACCGCGGAGAACGTCGTCGCCTCCTACACGGGCTGCGCCGGGCAGCGGTGCATGGCCGCCTCGGTGCTGGTCGGCGTGGGCGCGGTAGACCACATCGTCGATGCCATCGCCGCCCGCAGCCGCACCATCGTGCTGGGCGAGGGCCTCGGCCCGGTCACCAACGCGGCGAGCGTGGACCGAATCCGCAAGTACATCGATGATGCCGAGTCCCGCGGCGCAACGGTCCTCGTGGATGGCCGCGGCCAGACGGCCGATGGCGGCGGCTACTGGGTCGGCCCCACCCTGCTCGACCGGGTCACGCCCGACATGCCCGCTGGCTCCGAGGAGATCTTCGGGCCGGTTCTGTCCATCGTGAGGGTCGACACGCTGGACGAGGCCATCGCCATCGAGAACGCCAACCCGTATGGCAACGCCAGCTCGGTCTACACCACCAGCGGTGAGGTCGCGCGTCGGGTGATGGGCGGCGTGAGCGCCGGCATGTGTGGCGTGAACGTCGGTGTGCCGGTCCCTCGCGAGCCGTTCGGGTTTGCCGGGTGGAATGACAGCAAGTTCGGCCACGGCGACATCACCGGCTGGGATGGCTTTCGGTTCTGGACCCGCTCGCGCAAGATCACCAGCAAGTGGGCCGTGCAGAAGGACCAGACCTGGATGAGCTGAGCCGCTCTCGCCCGCCACTCCCGCCCTGCCCTCGGAGACCCCTGTGGACCAGCAGACCATGATCGACCTGTGCCTGAAGCATTCGCTGTACACATGGACTGCGACGGGCAAGGTCGACCCGTTGCCCGTGTCCCACGCTCAGGGCGTGTACATGTACGGTCCAGAGGGGCAGAAGTGGCTCGACTTCAACGCTCAGCTGATGTGCGTGAACATCGGGCACGGCCATCCCAAGGTGCTCCAGGCCATCACCGAGCAGGCGCAAAAGCTCACCTATGTGTACCCGGGCACGGCCACCGAGCCGCGCGCTCGGCTTGCCAAGCGGCTCTCCGAGCTCTTCCCCGGTGATCTGAACACGTTCTTCTTCACTCTCGGTGGCGCAGAGGCGAACGAGAACGCCATCAAGGCGGTGCGGCAGTACACCGGCAAGTTCAAGATCCTGAGCCGGTACCGCAGCTACCACGGCGCCACCAACGCCGCGATGCAGCTCACGGGAGACCCCCGCCGGCTGCACAACGAGCCTGGAAGCCCGGGTTTCGTGCACGTGATGGACCCGTGGCCATACAGCTACTCCTTCGGCGACACCGAGGAGGAGATCACGGCGAACAACCTGCGCTACCTCGAAGAGGTCATCCAGTACGAGGGGCCGGACCACATCGCGGCCATGTTCATCGAGCCGGTCACGGGCACCAACGGCATCCTGCCGCCGCCGAAGGGCTACCTCAAGGGCCTGCGCGCCCTGCTCTCCAAGTACGGCATCCTGCTGGTGTGCGACGAGGTGATGGCCGGGTGGGGGCGCACGGGCAAGCTGTTCGCGTTCCAGCACGGCGACATCCAGCCCGACATCGTCACCACCGCGAAGGGCCTCACCAGCGGCTACCTGCCCCTCGGCGTGATGGCGCTCAGCGACCCCATCGCCGAGTACTTCCGCGAGAATGTGTTCTGGGGCGGCCTGACCTACAACAGCCACGCCCTCGCCCTGGCCACGGCCTCGGCGTGCATCGAGGTCTTGCTGGACGAAGGCATGGTCGAGAACGCGGCCCGGCTCGAGGCGGTCTCCCGCTCCGAGATGGACCGCCTGGCCGCGAAGCACCCGTCGGTGCGCGGCGGGCGCGCCATCGGCCTGTTCGGGATGATCGACATCCAGAAGAACAGCGCCGGCGACCTGCTCGTGCCCTACAACGGCAGCCACCCGGCGATGGGTAAGCTCGCCTCCTTCTTCCGCGACAACGGGCTGTTCACGTTCATCCGGTGGAGCGGCATCATGTGCAACCCGCCGCTGTGCATCACGCAAGAGCAGCTGCTCGAAGGCTTCGACATCATCGACCGCGGGCTCGCGATCACCGATGATGTGTTCGAGGGCTGACGGCCCGCCGGAGGTCGGATGTCCCGCATGTTTCTGCTGCTGCTCGCCGCGTGTGTTTCCTCTGCGCTGGAGGACAAGGCGGACGACGCCGCGGCTCCGGTGATCGCCGAGGTGTGCACCGACGGCATCGACAACGACGAGGACGGCCTGAAGGACTGCGTCGACCCGGACTGTGACGGCCAGTGCGCCGAGGACTGCCAGGACGGGCGCGACAACGACGGCGATGGAGCGCTCGACTGCGCCGACACCGACTGCTTCGGCCTGTGCCCAGAGCTGTGCGATGACGGCCTGGACAACGACGCCGACGGCAACATCGACTGCGCCGACCCGGACTGCTTCGGCGAGTGCCCGGAGATCTGCGGCGACGGGCTGGACAACGACGGCGACGGCCTGGCCGACTGCGCGGATGACGCGTGCGACGGCGAGTGCCCGGAGGCGTGCACCGACGAGCGCGACAACGACGGCGACGGCGCGGTGGACTGCGACGACCCGGACTGCGACGGCATGGGCTGCGTCGAGGTGTGCGACGACGGGCGCGACAACGACGGCGACGGCGCCGCCGACTGTGCCGATCCCGAGTGCATCGACCCGATCGCGTGCCCCGAGCAGTGCGACGACGGAGTGGACAACGACGGCGATCTTGACGTGGACTGCGACGACCTGGACTGTGACGGGTTCTGCCCCGAGCGGTGCAACGACGGCCGGGACAACGACGGGGACGAGCTGATCGACCTCGACGACCCGGACTGCGATGCCGATGGCGACGGCGTGCCGCCGCTCGACAAGGGCGGCCTGGACTGCGACGACGGTGATCCCACCGTGTACCCGGGTGCCGACGACCCGTGCGGCGACGGCATCGACCAGGACTGCGATGGCCGCGACAACTGCGGCATCCACAACACGCTGCCGTGGACCTTCGACGCCATCAACTCCGCACCGGCAGACTGCTCTTTCCCCATCGGGCAGAACGCCTACGAGTTCCTCGACCTGGGCGCGATGCCATGGCGGGACTGCGCGATCGAGGCGTCGATGCGGGGCGCGATGCACGCCGGTGATGACAGCTACAGCGCGGGCAATGGCTGGTTCGGCTGGCGCGACGGCGCAGTGGGCATGATCGAGGGCTGGCCGTCGGTGCTGACCGCCGCCCTGGGCTCCGACCAGCGGTGCGTGGTGGGGCGGGACCCGTTCGCCGACCGGCGCACCGACGCGCTGGCGATTCCCGTGGAGTACGACGGGCTCACCTGGCTCACCGCCGATCTGGGCGACCGGTTCTATGACGAGTGCGCCACCGCGGCGGGCAACGCCGGTGCCACGATGATCCCGCCGGCGGCGCTGGGGCTGCCCCAGAGCGGCGACTACTGGATCAAGTCGGTGCACGGCTGCAACGTGTACGCGGCGATGAACCCGGGCGGCAGCATCGTCCACAACAACTACGGCTATGGCGCGCGGTCGTCGTCCCAGGGCTGCTTCATCGGCTACGTCGAGTAGGTCGCACGGACCCGGGTCCGGGCGGGGTCAGGCACCCGGGCCGACCCAGGTCCGGGCGGGGTCAGGCACCCGATCGAGCCCCCAGCGCCACCCCGGCCCCACGCCCACGACCGCGCCCATCCCCCCCGATCTCCACCATCCTGGGGATACACTGAGCTCCGGTCCCACCGCCGCTCCGCCGGCACACGCCCCATCGGAGGCCCAGATGCACATGTTCGCCCTGCTCTCGTTCCTTGCACCGTCCCCCGCGCTCGCCATCGACGTGGGTGTGTGCAGCGCGTCCAGCTATGTCGACGACACCCTCACGAAGCTCCGGGCCGACCCCGCCATCACGTCGGTCACCGGGATCGACTGTGGCGCGTCCACGCCCTCGCTCGACGATCTGCGCGCCTACGACGCCGTGCTGTTCTTCAGTGATTCCGGCTTCGCCGACGGCGTCGGGCTGGGCAACGTGCTCGCCGACTACGTGG
>JBLFXJ010000447.1:0-5816 GCA_047609825.1 Myxococcota bacterium | reverse complement strand
GGGGGGGGGGGGGGGGGGGGGGGGCCCGGCCGGGCGGGGGGGGGGGGGGGCCTCGATAGCTCGGCCTGCCGTCGACCTCGATCTTGTCGATGACGCCAGCCTCCTGCAGCATCCTCAGGCGCGTGGTGAGCAGGGTTGCCGACATCTTCGGGACGCCGCGTCGCAGGTCATTGAAGCGGTGACTGCCACACAGCAGCTCGCGCAAGACCAGCAAGGTCTAGCGCTCCCCGAGCACATCGAGCGCCAGGGAGATGGAGCAGTACTGACCGTAGCGTTTCTTCGTCATGAGCTCAGCTCCACACAAGTGCCTGCGTGCAGGGTACCCGCCTGGACCGCCTGGACCGCCTGGGCCGCTCAGAACGCGCTCTCTTGCGTCAAGGTCTTGCCCAACACCAGGCTGTGGATCTCGTGTGTGCCACCGTAGGTCAACGAGGCCTCCAGGTTCAGCATCTGGCGGATGACGTGGTTGTTCACGTCGATGCCGTGGGCGCCCATCACTGCCCTCGCGCGGCGCGCCACGTCCAGGGCTGCCGCACAGTTGTGACGCTTGGCCAGGCTCACCTCGAAGCGGCTCGGAGGCGTACTTTCCCAGCGAGCGGCGAGGTGCAAGGACAGCATCTCACCGAGGACGACCGATGTGGCCATGTCCGCGATGTGGTCCTGCACGAGCTGCTTGGATGCGATCGGAGCACCGAACTGTCGACGGGACTTGGCGTAGCGGACCGTGGCGTCCAGACAGAAGCGTGCGGCCCCCATCACGCCGAAGATCACGGTCAGGCGGTTGTAGTCCAGACACGCACTGATGTCGACCAGACCCCAGGCGTGAGGCAGCATGGCGCTGTGCGGGACGCGCACCCCATCGAGGCGGATCCTTCCCACGGCCCCTGACCGCATGGACGCAGCGGCCTCGATGCGTTCGATGTGAAGGCCCGGAGTGTCCCGTTCGACCAGGAAGCCCCGCATGGCGTCGTTTCGCTCGCTCGTGCGGGCCCAGATCAACAACACATCGGCCCGCGGAGAGTTGGTGATCCACCCCTTCTCGCCGGTGATCACCCAGTCGCCTCCGCTGCGCCTGGCCTCTGTGCTCACCGCCCGGACGTCGGAGCCCGCGTTGGGCTCGGTGAGTGCGAAGGACGCGATGGTCTTGCCGCTGAGCAAGGGTGCGATCCACCGAGCGCGCTGGCGATCGTCCCCGAAGCGGACCAACGCCTGGATGACGGAGTCCTGGATGGTCAAGGAGCAGCGCAGTCCGCCATCACCGTACTCGAGCGCGTGCATGATGGCGCAGGTGGCCATCTTCGACATGGGCACTCCGTCGGGGCCCACCACGCTGGCCCCGATGGCACCCACTCGACCGAGCGCCTCGAAGACCTCGTCGGGAAAGCGACCCTCCATGTACATCTTGGCTGCCACCGGCATCCAGGTGTCTTGCACGATGTCGAGCACGTCCTGGCGCACACGCTTGGCCTGGGGGTCGAGCTTGGCGCACCAGCGGCCGTAGGACTCCACCGCGCCACACAGGTCCCAGCGCTCCCCTCGCTCATCGACGACCTCGGTCGATGGGTCGACCACGAGGCCAGGCGAGTCGCCACGCAGGGCGGGGCTATCCACTTGCAGCGTCTCGAAGAGATCTACGACGGGATCACCACTCATCAGAACACCTCGACCACGGTGGAGTGAAGACTCGATCCCGCACCCGAGGTGAGGCGATGAACCAGCCCCAGGCGATCTCCCAGGGCAAACGCACGCGTCACAACCGTGCCCCTCTCGAAGGAGAAGAAGGGCTTGCTGTACTCGGCATCGAAGCGCACCAAGGGTGAGCGCAGACAGCGGCGGAGCTGGTGCCGTCGCTCGGAGCGGTCTCCCAGTGCGAGCGTCTCACGCGCTCCCTCCACGATGTGGGGCAGGTGGGTCCACGCCCACTGCTCGGCGACCTCGGTCCCGTGACGGTGAATCATGAAGTCCTTCGAGCCCTCTGCGATGAACTCGCCTGTGGTCTCCACGGCGCTCAGGCGGGCCGGGACGAGCCGAGCTGGGCTGGCCGACTCGACCTCGCCGCGGGGGATTCGGTCGAGCAGTCTCTGCGACAGGGGCGCAGGGCTCGCCCCCAGAGCAAGGGGGTCCTCGATGGTGACGGGGCACAGGATCAAGCGTGCGGTGGCCAGCTCCTGGCTCTCACTGAAGAACCTCAGGTCCAGCTGGCAGCGCTCGGCACGACGCATCACCCGCAACGCGGCGCGGACCCGGAAGGCCTCGCAATCGAAGAACGAGACCTCGTCCAGGTACTGGAGATGGAAGCCCATCACGACGAAGCCGGTGGACTCCTCCTTGATGAGCCTGGGAAAGGGCACCAGGTGCGCTCGGAGCCACCGGGCAAGCGCACTCCAGCTCAGTGAAGCCGCCACCCCGGGCTGGAGCTGGACCGCCGAGAAGGTGCTCGTGTCGACGGGGACCTCGAATTCGATGGCGAGAGACACGCCTAGCCGCCCGCGAGGGCAGTCAGGACGCCCACCTCGTCGCCGGGCTCCAGCTGCCGAGTGGCGATCTCGGACGCCGACAAGACCTCGCCATTGATGTACAGACGATGCACGCCCCGTAGCTTGTGTTGGCCATCGTAGATGACCGCCTTGATCGAGGGGAAGCGCTCCACGAGCTGGTCGAGAGCCGAGAGTATTGTGTCGGCGTCGAGCTCCACCTCGGACTCGAAGTCGGTGAAGCGTTTCAGGTTGCCGGAGAGCACGATCTTCATGAGCAATCCTCCTTGTGCCTTGCGGTGTCTGCGCTCGCTGCTCGGCGGCGCTGGTGTTGGAAGATGACGCTGCTTCCCAGGGTGCTCTCGATGGCGAGCTGGCCGCCGAGAATGGGTGAGAGCCCATAGAAGTCACGCAGGGTGCGATGGATGTCGTGCTTGTCGAAGTAGCCATGCCCGCCCGTGAGCTTCTGGGCGAGGCCTGCCAGCTCCAGGGCGCACTCCACGGCCACGTACTTCCCCACCGAGAGCATGGGATCGTGCACAAAGGACCGATCATGTCGTCCCGCTTCGGTGTGCTCGAGGGTCCGGTAGGTGGTGGAGCGAACCGTCTGCATGGCGATGTACATGCGCCCGATGGCGGCATGAAAGGTGTCGAGATCGATGATCTCGCGCCCAAAACGCTCCTTTGGCGCCGCGTCGTCGATGACCCGCTCGATCAAGGCCCGCATACGACCCGGCAGCCAAGAGGCACCCGTGACCCTGCGTTCGTTGATGAAGCGTTGGCTGTGGGTCAGGCCATCGTTTGGCGCCAGCACGCGAGAGGGGTCGAGCTCGACATCGGTGAAGCTGACCTCCGCGAGCCCGATGGACCTCAACCCCAAGGTGGGCAGCGGCGTCACCACCACGCCGGGATCGTCCCGATCGACCATCACCGCGACCGTGTCCTGCCCGTCCTCGGTGGCGGCGTAGACGATCCACGATGTACAGCTCATCCCCCCCGTCGAAGCGGCCTTGTTCCCATTCAAGATGAGACGATCTCCGCGTCTGACCAGCTTCGTCTGCAGGGACCACGGACCGGTCTCTTCGGTCAACAACCAGCCGATGAAGGCCTCGCCCCTCACGGCAGGCTCGGCGTACCGCTCGACGAGATGCTCCCGGCCCTCCTTGCCTGACTCGTAGATAAGGTTCGTCGCGGTCTCTCGATAGGAGAGCAGCATCGGCAACCCCGCGTCATCGCATCGGTAGCCGATCTCTTCGAGGGTGTGGCCCCACTCCTGCCACGAGCGTCCAGCCCCCCCGATCTCCACCGGGGCGGTGAATCCGATCAGCCCCAGGTCGGCCATCTCCCGGAGCAGCTCGACCGAGAAGGTCTGCCCCGTTTGATCCCGCTCGGCGGCAGTCGGGTTGATCTTCTCCCGGAAGAAGCGCCCGAAGCGCGCCTCGACCTCACGTGCAGTGGCCTCATGGTCGAACACCGCCGGTCTCCTCGAGTGCTCGGGTCCGCCACGAACCCTTGCTGGAGGCAAGCTACAGCAAACGCCCCGAGCTGGACCAGTGTCATTTCTGTACTGCGCGGGATTCGAAGGGGTCGGTGCCGTGGGACTGGAGGTAGAGGGGCGCCTCGAACGCGGGCCCCACGTCCGTGACCGCCGCGCGAGACACACCCTCGGCTCAGGCCCGTTCCGCCCTCGAGCCATGCTCTCCGCTGTCGCGTGTCCGCCGCCAGCGAGCCATCCACTTCGGCCCGGCCGTCCTCCCAGTGCCCTACTCCCTCTCGACCCGCTCCACAAGCCGCTCCCCGGCCTCAACCACCCACGTTCTGCGTACCGCGTACACCGGGGATCCTGTCACCAAAACGGGCCTCGGGTTTACCCCTGGGGCCCGCTTTCGTTGGCGGCCCCTTCGGTGATTCCGAAATGATGTCGGGGGGTTGACGCCACTGATCCGTGAGCCGCTCCCCGTCCCAGAGCGAGCTCAAGTAGGCGAATTGGAGCAGCGCCTGCTGGGCGGGGATGCTTGTACTGGATCAAGTGCCGGTGTCGCTCCAGCGCCTGTCCGTCGACGAGGACGGCCGGGTGTGCATCCGGTTCAAGCAGCCCTGGCGCTCCGGGCGAACCGGGGTGCGGCTGCGGCCCGAGGTGTTCGTCCTCCGGCTGGCCAGCCTGCTGCTGCCGGCCTTCGTGGCCTTGTGTTGCCTGTCCTCCCACATGTCCCGCAACGCGCCGGACTTGTTCTGTATCGCGACATTGTCCGCGCGGAATACGTTTCTCGCGGCCACGAGAGGTACTTCGGTGCGGCGGAACCCCTGTGCAGGGACCACCTCTGAGGTTCCGCGCCCCCCCCCTTTGCTCCCCTGGGTCCTCATGTACAAAATCATGAAGCGTTGTGCGTGTGGCGCGCCGCGGTCGCCCGCCGACCAGAGGCGACGCAGCGTGCTGGCGCTCGACTGCCTGGACCTCCTCGGCCCAGGGCATCGTCGTCACAAGGGTGGGTCAGATCACCCGATCACAAAGGGCCATCCAAGCTTCAGGGGATCTGGTGTGTGGTGTCTGGTGCCGCTGGCCCAGTCGTCCACCAGAGCCCGAGACTCCATCTTTACATGACATTTGTGTGACCTGAGCTACCACCTGGTCGCGCTCAGCGCAGGGATCCCACTAGAACCAAAAAGAGAGTTTCGTGAAAAGTAAAATTGCTTTGCTGCTTATTTCGACCGCAGTCCTTATGCCAATCTCGACCGCCATGGCAAGCGATTTCGACTACCCCGACGATCTGGTACGCCCGCCGCAGATCTGGATCGAGTTCGTAGCGTCCGTACTGCACGGCGACAAGGTCCAGGGCTACGAGACGCCGATCGCGGTGTACCAGACCATGCGCCTTGATCAGGTCATGTGGAACTGCGTCGCCGCCTTCGACGAAGAAGCAGTGTCGTCCCTGACGTTCGAGCGTCCGCTCTACGTCGGTCCATCGGAGCACCACGATTCCGAGGCGCGGGCACTGTGCGTGTTGCACGCCGTGAACAAGCTGCTGGTCGGTGGCCTCGTTCCGGATGCCGTCGCGCCGTTCCAGGCCAAGATGACGGCAGTCGGGCTCGATATCGATGTGCCCAGTGACGCGATGGCGCTCACGGCCGTCGAAGCGAGCCAGACGCCCAAGACCGTCGGCCACTTCCTCGCAGCTGAGATGCTGGAGGCGATGCGGAACGATGGGTGGAACTTCGACGGCCGACTGAACAGCACCGGCGAGGTCTGCACGGCCAACTGCATCATCTACGGTGAC
Source organism: Myxococcota bacterium (assembly GCA_047609825.1). Lineage (GTDB taxonomy): Bacteria > Myxococcota_A > UBA796 > UBA796. Next base: position 67 of record JBLFXJ010000447.1, on the reverse strand, counting down.
AATGGCGCCGCGGGCTACGAGCCGGTGAACAACCCGTTCACGCCACCAGAGGAAGCCACCCGCTGGC
>JBLFXJ010000446.1:0-5833 GCA_047609825.1 Myxococcota bacterium | reverse complement strand
CTCCAACCCAGTCCTGCTCCAGGGGCTCGGCGTGGTGAGCATGGTCGCCCTGCTCCGGAGGCAGGCATGAGCGCGGTCCTCCTGTTCCTCCTGCTGTTCTCGGCCCTCGCGAGCACCGAGGACGACGCCTACCAGTCGCAGCGCGATGACTTCGCAGAGGGCAACTTCAACCAGATCATGCAGATGAATGCGCCTGCGGCGGCCCGGGCCCCGAAGGTCGCGGTGCCGCCCCCAGCCCAGCCCGGCGAGCCCTTGGCGACCGCTCGCGTGCCCCTCGACACCTGGCAGGCGGCCCGGTCGGAGCTCCAGGCGGTGCGGTCGGCCCAGGCGGGCAGCGGCGCGCCGGCGGTGGTGCTCGGGGCGTCGTCGTTCGTGGGTGAGGCCCTCGATGGTGCGCTGTCGCTCACCCTGACCCAGCGGGTCACCCTGTCGGGCGAGGGGGTGTACAAGACCGTGCCGCTCGTGGGGGAGCAGGCGGTGGTTGTGCGTGCCCGCGCTGCGGGTCAGCCCATCGGCCTGTCGAGCCGCAACGGCTACCACGTGTGGATCACCCAGCAGACCGGCGAGGTGACGCTGGAGCTGGACGTGCTGGTGCCGTCGCGAGGGCGTCGCGGCTCGCTGGAGTACGACTTCCTGATCGCGAAGACCCCGGCCACCCGGTTCGACTGCACCTTTCCCACGGCGGGCCTGGAGCCTCGGCTACGAGGCGCGGTGAACGCCACGGTCGACGCGCTCCCGGGGGCCACTCGGCTCGCATCCTGGCTCGAGCCCCAGAGCCGGATCCACTTGGTCGGGTTTCGAGACCTCGGGGATGACGGCGCTCGGGATGCGAGGCTGTACGCCGAGAGTCTGGATCTGTTGAGCGTCGACGAGGGCACGCTTGAGCTGTTCACCGTCATCCGGTACAACATCCTGTACGCCGGTGCGAAGCGGTTCGATGTGCGGGTGCCGGCCGGCTGGACGGTGGTGAGTGCGGACGGAGAGGGGGCATTCCGGTATGTGCTGGAGCCGGACGGTGAGGCCACGATTGTGAAGGGAGAGACGGCGTTCCCGATCCGGAACGCGTACGAGATCTCGCTGCGCCTCCGCCGTGACACCGAGGCCCAGTTCGACCTGGAACTCCCCCGCAGCCTCGGCGTGGAGCGGGCCATCGGGTGGCTCGCCGTGGAGGTGACCAGCAACCTGAAGCTGGACGAGGTGTCACGTCGGGAGGTGCTGCCGGTGGACGTGCGCCAGCTCCCCGCTGAGGTGCTCCAGAGCGCGGTCAGCCCGATCCTGCGGGCCTACCGCTACCACGACGCCTCGGCCAGGCTCACGCTGTCGGCGGAGCGGCTGCCGGAGGAGGAGCCGTCGGGGGCGACCATCGACCGGGTGGAGGCGACCACGGTGGTGAGTGCGGAGGGGCGCACGCTGACCGATGTGCAGATCACGCTGCGCAACCGGGTGCGGCACAGCCTGGCGCTTGTGCTGCCCGAGGGGGCCGAGGTGCGGTCCACCCTGATCGATGGCGCGCCGGTGCGACCCAGCGTGCGCGAGGATGGCGCGCTGTTGCTGCCACTCCAGCGCTCGGTGGGCGACCGCCCGTTCACGCTGCAGATCGTGCTGGAGGGCGCGCCGGCGGCGTGGGGTGTGCTGGGCCGGCGCACGCTGGCGCTGCCGACCCTGGAGCTGCCCGTGGCCTCCGTCGCGTGGTCGGTGTGGCTGCCGTCTGCGATGACCTATGCCGGCCAGGAGGGCGGGCCCCGGGGCCAGCGCTACGCCGGTAATGGGCGCTGGTTGGAGGCCACGGGGGAGGCCACGGTCCGTGGCGGCGAGGTGGCGCTCACCCCGGCCGATACCGCCTCGCTGCCGGTTCGAATCGAGCTCCCGCGCACCGGGCACGAGATCTCGGACGTTCGGTACTGGGTGGCGGCCGATGCGCCCATCGAGCTGTCGGTGTTCTACCTGTGGCGCAGCCTGCGCGACCCGCTGGTGCTGTTCCTGCTAGCGCTGGCCGCGGCCGCTGCCGGCCTGGGGCTGCGGCTCGGCGGGTCTCGGCGCATGGCCGCCGGGCTGGTGGTGCTCGCCGCGGGCGGAGCGGCCTGGACGGTGGTCGGTGCCGGCGCGGTGGTGGTGGCCGTGAGCCTCGGTGCGGCCGCGGCCTGGGTGACGCCCGCTCGGCTGGCGGAGGCCGTGGCGGCGGTGCGCGCGTGGTGGTCGACGCCCCCCGGGGAAGCGCCGGCCGGGGCATGGTCGGCGCGGCGCCCGGTGGTGCGGGTCGGGTTGCTGGTCGGGGCGGTGGTCCTGGTGATCTGGGCGTTCGGGGTCGCGCTGTCGGTCCTGTGAGGGGGAGACCGTCGCGGCGGACCAGGGGATCGCTCCTGTATGGTGCTGGACCGAACGGCGCCTCGATGTGCGGGATCCGTCGGCCTGAACTCGAAAAATGGCGGAATATACTTGAATATCCTCACTGCGCTGAACGCCGAGACCCCGTACTCCCAGCGCAAGCTCCAGCTCATCTTCGGGGCGTGGGTGGCCAGCGGGCTCTTCGATCGCAGCGCGACCATCTCCGCGGATGACGGGGATGTGTCCGAAGACGACTACGCGAAGCAGTCCATCTACGCGCTGCTGTACTCGGTGTACCGGGAGATCGGCACCGTCACCGATGAGCACGGCGCGCCGTACGAGTTCACGTTCAACACCTGGGGCTATGACTGGCCCGAGCGCTGGGGGGCCCCGCCCCACTCCGAGCGCGAGCCGCAACGCTTCGGTCAGAACGCCTACACCGGGCTGTTCGAGTTTCAGGCGGTCAAGGAGTACGCCGCCGCCCGCGAGGGCAAGCTGCACATCGTGGAGCTGGGCTGCGGCACGGGTGCGGGCGCCCACCACATCTGCGGGCAGGTCTGGCCCGACTGCACCTACATCGCCATCGACATGCAGGGGGCGGCCATTCAGACCTGCGAGCGCCGGCACGTGCCCGAGCTCGGCGGGCGTCTCACGGCGGTGCACGGGGATGTGACGAAGGTGCACATCGAGCCCGCGTCGGCGGACTTCGTGGTTATCTGCGAGACCCACGTGGCCGAATACGATGGGCAGGTCACCGACGAGGACCGCGCGTTCTTCCAGAAGGTGTTCGACACGCTGAAGCCCGGTGGCTTCCTGGTCTGGGGCAACGCCATCCCCGCGCGCACCTGGCAGCCGTGCTTCGACTACCTCGAGACCGTGGGCATGCGGCAGGTGGAGGTGCACGACGTGACCGAGGAGGCCGTGCGCGCTCGCCAGCTCGATGAAGCGCGGGTCGACGTGTACGTCGAGCAGTGCCTGGCCCGGTTCCACGGCTTCAAGATTCCGGTGCTGGGCAAGAAGCGGCGTCGCCAGGCCGAGCTGGCGCTGAAGAACTTCTACCGGCACCCGGGCACCCGGCTGTACGAGAAGATGACCGACGGCACCGACAGCTACCGGGTGGCGCTGTTTCAGAAGCCGGCCTGAGGGCTCGCGGTGGACGCCGGGCTCGAGGGTCTGGCGCCGAACGATGGGCCTACGACCCAGTGCCCGCGGGTTGGTCTCCATCGGCCGGCGTGGCCGCTTCGACCACGTCTGGGCCGCAGTCATCGAGCCGCCGAGTGAGGTCGGCGATGGTGCCATTGGTGTTGTCCAACTCGGCTCGAACGGTGGCTTCCCTGGTCTCCGCGGCGTCTCTGGATATGCGCACGGCCTCCAGCCGCGTGAAGGCGTCGGTACCTGCCACAGTGGCAGCATCGCGCGCAGATTCCGCGCGGGTCCGGGCCTCTCGGAGCAGCAGGGACTCCGCCTCCAGGGCAGCAATGCGCGCGTCCTTGGACGAGAGGTCCTTCCGCTGCTGACCGACCCGCCAGCGCAGCGCTCGCTCACCCTCCCCTGCGTCGATGATGATCTGTCTCGCCTCGGCCAGGTCTGCCTGAATGTCCTCATAGGCCTTGGCCATCTGCGTCAGCGCGTCCCTTTGGTTGGTCATCCGCCGCTGCACCACGGAACGCTGCTCCAGGAACCGATTCGCGGCAGCCGCTACGGCCCCATTCGGGCGTGCCACATCGGCGATGGTGCGCAGCCACAGCTCAGCCTCTTCCGCGTCCCGACCCTCGGCGGTAGCGAACTCCAGCCAGTCCATGCCGAAGTCGTGGTCGGTGGAGACCTTCGCCATGCGCTGCTCGTACTTGAACCGCGCCTCGGCGAGATCGCGCGCTTGCACCCCGTCGAGCACGGTGGCGATGGTGGCGACCAGGCCGAACACGCCGCCGATGACCGCAGTGACCACGACAGGACTTCGAAGAACATCGCGCACGGTGGTGCGGCGGGGCGACTCCGGCGGCGCCAACCGCTTCACGGCGTCGATGAACGCGACCAGGGTGTCGCGTTCGGTGGGCTCGGGCACAGCGCCTCCTGACGACAGGGATACGCCATCCGCTGTCGGTCGAGGGCGGACTCGGCCCGTAAACCGGTCACAATGCGTGAACGGTCGTGGGATCAGGCGCGGCTGCTAGACGACCGCCGCGGCACCGCCGCCTCCAGCCTTGACCATTGCGCCAGCGCGCATCGGTCCTCGGGTGCGGCCCATGCGGTTGCGGTGGGCTGCCTAGCATCAAGTGGCTATCGCTCGTACACGGCGGCCGCAGGCCGAGCGCATCGACAGTCGCAACGACATCAACTTGACTGCCGGGCAGCGAGGCCCTCGACTTTACGCCACGGCCCTCCAATTCACGCGTCGAGGGCAACTGGCTCCGTGCCCAGTTCTGGGTGTGGGGCGGTGTCGCCGCGGCTGGAGCGATAGCGATCGGTGTCACCACATCGGTCGATGTGAGCGAGCCTTCGCCCGAGCCGCCTCCACGGTGGGTCGACCAGGATGCTCTACGCCGACTCATGGAACGCGCAGAGGCTGAGCAGTCGTCGGCTGTCGCCGTCTCTGCCTGTGGGTCGCTGATCGCATTCGGGGGACATGACGAGCCGGTAGTTGCCATGTCCGCTTCCAAGTCGGTGGCCTCGCTCGCGGTCGGCCTCCTCGTGGATGATGGTGTGCTGGCACTCGACATGCCGGCCTCCACCTGGATTCCGGAGTGGCGCAGAGGTCCGCACGCTGCGATCACGGTGCGGCACCTCTTCAGCCACACATCCGGACTCGACGACTCGAGGACGGACTTCGCTGTCAGTGATATCGCCAGTCATGCCATTGGGTCTCCCGTCGTAGCGAAGCCCGGTTCGCTGTACAAGTACAACAACAACGCTGTAGATCTCGTGGGCGTCGTCGTGGGGCGAGCTGCGAAGCTACCCATGGACGAGCTGCTTCAGCAGCGCCTCTTCGATCCGATGGGAGTCCGTGCATACTGGCGTGTCGACCGTCTCGGGGCACCGCGTGCGGCAGGAGAGCTGGTCATCCGCCCGACAGACCTGCTCAAGATTGGCGAGCTCATTCTGGCTGGCGGCATGTGGGAAGGAAAGCGGCTCATCTCCGAAGGTTGGGTCGAAGCCAGCCTGGCCCCGTCACAACGATTCGTGCCGGAACATGGCCTGCTCTGGTGGCGCGAAGGTCGGACAGAGGATGTCTGGGGATACGCTGCAAGAGGTTGGCTCGGGCAGTACCTGGTGGTCGTCCCGAGCCACCAGCTGGCCGGGGTCCGCATGCGCCATCCAGCGTGGCGAGACTATGAAGAAGGCTCGGCACCGCGCGTCTATGCGGATTTTCCGGGTGACCTTCACGCCCTGGTCTCCGCAAGTGCGAGTGCTGGCTGTCCGTGAGCGTGTAGCGTCGACGCCTTCGACGCCTTCGACGCCTTCGACGCCTTCGACGCCTTCGACGCCTTCGACGCCTTCGACGCCTTCG
>JBLFXJ010000445.1:0-5887 GCA_047609825.1 Myxococcota bacterium | reverse complement strand
TCCGGGGCAAGCTGGAGGCCGCGATCACCGCGCGACCCGACTCCGAGGCGGGTGCGGCGGCGCTGGAATCCGCACGCCAGACCGCGGAAGGGGCGGACGTCGCGGAAGGTGCCGAGGGCGAGCCCCCCGGTCCGCTGGAAGACGCCTACCACCTCGCATTCGAGGCCCTATACGCCGCCACCTGGGCCGAGTGCGCCCCGACCGACGCCACCGCCCTGGCCCTGGTCGTCGCCAGCAGCGACACCCTCTACGCCTGCGCCGGCGGCGCCCTCGGGCTCGACCAATTCACGGTGTTCGCCTGGCCCACGGTGTACAAGTCGGTGTCGGAGGTGGCCAGGGCCGCCGGCCGGCTCGGCGACCCGCTGTGGTGCGAGTTCCTCTACGGGATCAACCCGGACCAGATCCTGAAGGGTGAGGTGTACGAGACGCTGCCCGCCCACCTGCGCCCCGAGGCGCTGGACATGGTGCTCCGCACACCCAAGCTGCGCGCAGCGCTCGCGAAGAACACCGCCGTGCTCGACGTGGCCATCGCGGACGTGAGCCCCTCCGACCCGGTGTTTCAGCTCCTCGCCGACGCCGTGGTGTCGCGGGACGCGGGCAAGCTGTCCCCCGCTGGGCTGAGGGCGTGGACCGCGCGTACCTCGAGCGACACCCTCGCCGGACTGTCCGCCACCGCCCAGGGCAGGCTCCTCGCAGCGCTGTCCACCGACGTCGTGCTGCAAGCGCCCCCGATCCAGGCCTGGCTCGACGCCAAGGTCAAGGTCGAGACCCGGATGCCGGAGTTCTCCCGCCTGTACGACCTGCGGTTCGATCTGTCCCTCGACAAGATGGGAGAGACCGACATCGGCGCGCTGCAGCGGGTGTGGGCGGTGTTCGCAGCCCTCCCGCCCGGCCACGTGGCCGAGAACGACTTCATGCGGACCGTGCGGAAGATGGGCAGCTCAAGCTACGCGGGCGGCGGATACTCATCGAAGGAAGGCGGCACGTCCTACCTCGAATATCCGGCCGAAAAGGTGGACTCCCAGCAGCTCGGTGTGATCCCGAACCTCGGGGCGGCGCCGTCGATGCGGCCGGTGAATGCGCTGGACCACATGGTGCGCCACGAGATCGGCCACTCGGTGGACGAAGGCCTCGGGGTGATGGCCGCGCGACGGGGCCAGGCAGCATTTGGCGGGTGGGAGCTGTTCTCGGGCGACACGGAGGCCGCCACGGCGCTGACCTCGGAGACCGGCGCGACCACCACCGTGTCGGCGGCAGCCCTGGGCACCGCCCTGGCCTCCGGCAAGACCGCCGACGTGAAGGCGCTGGGCTCCGATGGCGTGGTGACCGCAGCGGCGAAGGCGGTGGAACTGGGCGCCGGTGCCTGGGTGGGCAGCACGCCCACCACCGAGGTCGGCGACCACGTGTACTCGCGGTTGCCCGACGGGAGCTGGCAGCGGTACGACGCAGACGCCCGGAAGCGGAAGGTGTCGGACTACCAGTTCAAGACGCCCGGCGAGTGGTTCGCCGAGGCATATGCGGCGTACTACGACGGAGATGCGCCGGGCGGCAAGCTGACCAACCTCGACGGCCCGATGGCGACCTGGCTGACGAACAACGTGCACGACGCCACCGTGGGCGACTGACGGCTACAGCCGGCCGGAGATCCGCAATCCAGGCGTGCGGCCGCCCAGGGGGCCCACCCGGAGCGACGCCTCTGGCCCCACGGCCTTCATGCTCGCCAGCGCGGCGGCGAGCGGCGTGCCGATTCCGAGGCCGACGAGCCCGGTGATGTACATCGGCGTGGTGACCGGGCTGTCGGGCGCCACCAGCATCGGGGTGAGCGCGATGGCGCCGCTGGTGAGCGCGGTGGTCTCGCTGATGTAGCCGACGTAGCCCACCTGTGGGTCACCCCAGGCGGCGTGGGCGATCACTGGAAACAGGGGCCCGACCAGGGTGGCGCCGGCGGGGGCGCCGATCACCATCGGGGTGTCCGGCCGCCGCTTGCAGCCGCTGGAGCAGATGGCCAGCCCCGTCGCGTAGCCGCCCGCAGCACCCACGGCGTTGCCGAGCACCGCCGAGATGGCGCCCCGCACCGCCGCACCGCCCTTGGTGCTGGCCTGGGCAGGCACCGACGCGAGCAGCACCAGGGACAGAAGCGACGTGCGCAGCATCTACGACCTGCGCTCGCACCGTAGCAGCCTATGCGCCGGGGTCGCGGATGATCTGCGGCACGAAGTCGGGCCGCGCGGCCTCGGCGAGGCGCTTCGCGTACTCCTCGAGGCGCATGGTCATCTGGAACCCCCACACGTCCTTCACCTGGCGGCAGTGGTTCAGATCGATCTCGGCCACCAACAGGCCATCCTTGATCCGCGACAGGCCCGGCGTGCGGGCGCCATTCGGCGCGCCGACGTAGCTCGACCCGTAGAAGTGCCCGAAGTCGTTGTGCGCCTCCTTGCCGTTGCCGGAGGTGAACTTGTTCGGGAAGGTCTCGGTGCCGATGCGATTGATGTTGGCCGTGAAGTAGTTGTTCGCGATGGCCGCGCACCGGGCCTCGATGGGCCACAGCGGCTCGGACAGAGCGCCCACGGTGGCGGACGGGTTGAACACGATCTCCGCCCCGTTCAGCCCGAACATCAGCCAGTTCAGCGGGTGGTGCCGGCCGTAGCAGATGTTGATCGCCACGTTGCCGAACTCGGTGGCGAACACCGGGTGACCGTTATCGCCCTCCATGTAGTAGGTGGACTCGTTGAAGTCGCCGACCCGGGGGATGTGGTTCTTCCGGTGCGAGCCGATCACGTTGCCGCGGTTGCCGATGACCACGGCGGTGTTGTGGATGGTGCCGCCATGGGCCTCGTCGCGCTCCAGGATCGGCGAGACGATGACCATGTTGTGCTCTTTGGCCAGCGCTGCGAGGAACTGGGTGGACGGGCCGTCCACCGGCTCGGCGAACTCGAGCCACGGCTGCTTCTCGCGGGTGCAGAACGCGAACGGCATCGTCCACGCTTCCTGCAGGCAGAGCACGTTCACGCCGAGCTGGCCGGCGGCCTCGATCATCTCGCCCACCCGGTCGGCGAGCGCCTGGTATTGGTCTTCCACCGAGTCGGAGGTCGAGGCGACGATCTGGTTCTGGATCACACCCACGCGAACGATGCGCGGCTTGCGGCGCTGCTCGGGGGCGGCGTGGAACTTGTGCAGCGCCACGTCGAAGTTGCCCGCCTCGGCGAGGGCCTGCACCTCGGCCGGGATATCGAGCGGCTCCGGCATATCGCCGTACAGGATGCGCCACGCCTCGCGCTGATCGGCCTCGGGCAGCTTGCGTAGAATGCTCTCGAGGCTGTGGATCTCTCCGCCGTGGGCCTTGGAGAGCAGGGCTTCGATGGCGTCGTACTTGGCAGTGTTGGTGGTGGTCTCGGACATGACGCGCCTCGGGGATCCGGTGGGCGCCACGAGTATCCCGTTGCCCGAGACCTGGCGTGCGAGCGTGGGCGGTCATCGCAGCGCAGGCACGTCCCGGCCCTCCCCCGGCGCCAGCACCCAGAACGCATCCGGCCCCAGACCTGCCTCTGCGGCGGCCTCGGCCACCAGTCGCGGCGGGTCGTCCCGGGCCTCGTCGGACAGGCGGAAGGTGCCGAAGTGCACCCCGACGCTGTGCTGGGCGCCCAGCGCCTGGTGGGCCGCCACCGCCGCCCGCGGGTCGATATGCACCGGCGCCATGAACCAGCGGGGCGCGAAGGCGCCGATGGGCAGGATGGCCAGCCGGAACGGACCCTGTCGCGCGCCGGACTCCGCGAAGTGCGGCCCATCTCCGGTGTCGCCCGCGAAGTAGACCGCGCCCACCGGACTGTCGATCACGAACCCGAGCCACAGGGTCTGGTTGCGGTCGAGCAGGCCACGGCTCGAGAAGTGTCGGACTTCCTGCCCGATCACCGTGAGCGGCCCGAGTATGTGTTCACCGCCCCAGTCCAGCTCCACCACGTCCATATGGCCGCTGCGCCGGAGGATGTCGCCGTTGCCGAGGCCCGTGAGGATCGGGGCCCCATGCGACTTCAGCGCCTCGAGGGTGTCGAGGTCGAGGTGGTCATAGTGGTTGTGGCTGATCAGGATGGCGTCGATCGGTGGCAGCTGGTCGAGGCGGAGCCCAGGCGCGTGGTGTCGCGCGGGACCGGCCCACTGCACAGCGCTGCAGCGGTCCGACCAGATCGGGTCGAGCAGGAGGTTCATCCCCGCGATCTGGACGAGCGTGGTGGCGTGGTTGACGAAGGTGACCCGCAGGTCCTGCACCCGCAGAGGAGGGTCGGGCTGAGGCGCCACCTCCACCCAGTCGTCCCAGTGACCGCGCTCGCGGGTGAGCGCATACCGGACGCCGCGGGGAACGCTCGGAAGGGCCGTCGGGAGCGTGTTCTCGAACGTGGTGCCGTCGAAGTGGTCGGTGATCGGGCCCTGATGCCCGGGCTCGGAGAGATAGGCGCCGAGCCCTGTGGCCAGCGCGACCACGAGCAGTCCAAGACCCGCCACGGCAGCCGTGATCCGCCGCATCCAAACCTTCACGACGCCCTCCCTGGGATGCGCTCGCCGCGCCGGCGTTGCGGGCTCATGGCTCCCACGTCACGTCATCCCCCGCCCACGCCGCCCCCTCAGTCCACGGCAGGTCTGCCTCGGAGTCGATGAGGAAAGCGCGCACCTGTGCTGTGACCATGCCCTGGGTGAGCGCCCGCACCCGCTCCGGGTCCATCCAGTCGGGCGGACCGATGCAGTCGAGCAGTCCCGTGGTGACGAGGCACAGGTCGGTGAACGCCCAGTGGCCACCGTCCACCAGGGTGGCCAGCCGCCCCTCCGGACCGAGCTCGTCGAACACCGGGCGGGCTTCGCTGTCATACGGCAGGTCGGCATCCGCGCTGCCGGCGATCAACAAGGGCCGCCGCACCGCAGCCAGGCCCTCCGGCCCATCGACGAACGCGAAGTGTCCGCCCGGAGCCAGCGCCACCGTCACCACAGCTCGCGGGTCCGGCGCAGCCTGGTCGGCCCCTGCCAGCGCGAGCCCGTCGATGAAACCGCAGCCCGGGGTCGGGGTGGTGGCGCAGTGGTCCGCCGCGCGGGCGGGGTCGAGCCGGCCGCCGCCAACGACCAGGGCCGTGAACGCCCCGAAGCTGTGCCCCACCACCGCATACCGGGCGGTGTCGCCAAGGCCGTCGTACGGCTCCGCGAGTCCATCCAGCCCGCTCACCGCCGCCGCCACCTGCCCAGGCCGTTGCACTGCGATCTCGGCGGTGCGGTCCGGGTCCAGGTCGAACAGGGTGTGTCCGGGGTGGTCCACCGCCACCACCACCAACCCATGGCTCGCCAGGTACTCGGTGAGGAACGCAGACTGGTAGCGCACCCCACCAAAGCCGTGGGAGAACGCCACTACTGGATAGGGCGCGCCGCGACGGTCCGGCGGCGCATCACGGAAGGCCGACTGGGCCACCGACAGGTCTCCATAGGCGGAAGGCACGGCATCCGCGGCGGGGGAGGCTGGGTACCAGACCTCGACCGTGAGCGGCCCGTCCGGCGAATCCACCGTGTCGGTGTGGGTGCCCACGGCGTACGGGCCGAGGGCATCGGGCGCGGACCACGCAGGGGCGGGCTCTGCCGGTGCAGTGGATCCTGCGGACCCGGAATCAGCGGGCTTGGGCGCGGTGTCAGCAGCGCAGGCGAGCAGGAGGAGGCAGAGCATGGGCTCGTGTATGCCAGCGGAGGCGGGCTCGGCCAGCGCCTGCGATTCGGGCATGTGATCGCCGCGCAAACCAGGTAGTCTGGCGCCTTACAGGCAGGAGTCGGTATGCGTTGGTTGTTCGTCGCCTCAGTGGCCTGTGGTGGCGGGGGACCCGGCAAGGATGCGGGTGACACCGGTGCTGCCACCGGGGGC
>JBLFXJ010000444.1:0-5921 GCA_047609825.1 Myxococcota bacterium | reverse complement strand
TGGTGGAGTTCGATGAGGCCGGCTCGCCGCGCGGGCGTCAGCCGCCCCACCCTGGGTAGGGGCGGGCTTGCTTCACCCAGATCGTGGGCGGGCCGCCACCGTCGCGGTCGTCGAACTTGAACTCGACATCCATGCCGTAGAACCCGCCTTCTACGCCGTAGACCTCGTAGAAGTAGTTGTGGATCGCGTCCAGCGCGACGCCCAGTTCGAAGGTCTCGGTGGGCGAGAGCACGTCCTCGCCCTCGGGCACGAGGTTGCTGTGCTCGAGGAACACCGTGGAGTGGCCCGGCGCGTAGAAGTAGTACACGAGCTGGTCGGTGGTCACGCCCTCCTCGGGGAACACCACGGACGCTTCGCCCTGCTGCACGTTGATGTAGAAGCCGGGCTCCAGGCCGGCGACATCGTAGATGTTCGCCGTGATCGCGACGCCGTTGGCCTCCTCGTCCGGGAACGACGGGTGCACGAGCAGCGCCATGCCGATCCTGCGGTGGTCGATGCCGAAGTACGCCCGCTCTTCGAACGCGCGGAAGTTCCACACGCTCGCCCACACCGAGAGGATGGCCTCGGACACCGGGTCGGACGGGTCGCCGGGGTCACCGCTCTTCGAGGAGTACAGCCCCGCGCCGTTGAAGCCCTGCAGGTCCTCCGCGTTGGTCGACGAGCGGAACCGCATCCGCAGGCCCGGGTAGTCCGCCTCCAGCTTGTCGAGCACCCGCCGCTCGAGGCCGGGGGCGAGCACGCCGGCTTCGATGGTGTCCCGCAGGGACGCGAGCTCTGCATCTCGCACGGCAGGGTCGCCCTGGAACGCAGGGTCTGCCAGCATGGCCTCCACGCGGGGCCACAGGCCGTTGTCGGTCATGAACTGGTCGTAGAAGTAGACCGGCACCACGAATGCATCCGGCACGGGGACCGCGTCGCCGATGTGCGTCAGCCCGCCGAAGTGGCTGGCCTTGCCCCCGAACGCCGGCGTCGCGGCGCTGAGCGCATCTGCCAGCGGGAGCGAGAGATCGAGCACGTCCTCCGCATCCACCAGGTCGGTCACCGACAGGTCCATCGGGCCGACATCGAGCGGGTCGGGCCGGTTCGCTTCCCACCAGGCGTCAGCCTCTTCCTGGCTCACCTCCCGAATGCTCCAGTCCATCGCCTCGACGGTCAGCTCCACCCACAGACCCTCGAGGCCCCGCAGGACCGGATCTTCGAACGCTCCCTTCAAGGCCATGTTCGGCGTGCCCCGGTTCTGGGACAGCACGTTGATGTGCGACAGCGGCGTCTGGAACTCCGAGGTGACGATCCCGGCGACGACCGACACGTCATTCGGCACGGCGTCGAGCACCAGCAGCTCCCGGTACCAGGGGAGCTCGCCGTCCAGGTCGTCGTAGAACGTGAGCTTGCCCAGGGTCGTGGCGAGGTTCAGCGGCTGGTAGGTGATGTCGGCGAACAGCTCGTCCGTGGTGATCACCGGGATGTCGGGCGGCAGATCCTCCGCCACCTCCTCGACCGCCGACGAGCTCGGGTGGAACATGAGCGCGTCGCCGAAGTAGACCGCATCGCGGATCTGCCGAAAGGCGGTGGTGACCATGTCGGCGTCGGCCGTGTCGTACGGCGCGATCTCGTACACCCAGACGGACGGCTCTTCGTACCAGGTGATGGCGCCCAACAGGAACCGGCGGTCGGGGCTGTAGTACTCGCTGCGGTTGAACGACGACAGGTCCGGCACGATGGGCAAGCCGCCGCCGGACAAGTGCTCGAAGCAGAACTCCCAGTGGATCGGGTAGCGCCCGCTGTGCTGGACGTAGAGCCGGTCGTCCTGCAGACGGTCGACGACGGTCTTCACCGACTGGGCGCCAGGGATGGAGGCGTCGAGGGGGTCGGACGCGAGGACGTCGAAGTCGTCGCGGCAGCCGAGCACGGGGCTGAAGTCGGGGGCTTCCGCCGGATCGATGGCGCAGTCCCACGCGGTCGTGGGCGTGGTGGGCGTCGACGGGGTGCCAGCGGGTGTGCCCGTGCTCGTGGTCGCGGGCTCGGCCCCGGTGTCGGGGTCGGCTCCGCCCTTCGGCTCCTGCCCGCCGCACCCACTCATGAGCAGGGAGGCGGCGAGAGCGAGCAGCGAAGACCCATGCATGAACACCCCGATGCTGCACACCCGAGGGTACCTGGGGCACCCGCTGCCCGCCACCGGCCGGGGCCCGCCACCCGCCACCGGAACGGACGTGTCCGGCGGAGGGGAATCATGGGTGTGGTTGCTGGTGGTCCGGACAGCGGCGTCAGTCGAGGGAGTGGATCTGGGCACAAAGTGCGACGGCGTGGAGAGTCGTAGTCGCGGTCGGCGTGGGAACGAAGGCATGGCAGCGCCCACCGGTGGCGACCCTCGGTGCCTCCAAGAGCGGATGGAAGTCGGTGTGGAGTGCCTGGGCCGCCCGATGGCACCGATCCCACTCGGTTGGCAGACCAATGAAACCGCCGAGCCTCTCGAAACCAATGGCGGGTCGCCGCACAAGGGGCAGCAACGCGATCGAACTACCGACCTCGCCAGTGACTACACACGCCGCGTGAGAGCACTGAAGTTCGACCTGGCGCCCGCAGAGCGTGCTGGCTTCCTCCAAGGCGCTCAACAACCGGGAGCGCCACATTGTCAGCTCCGCTGCCGTCGGAAGCGGCAGGGCAGGCGGGTCGTCGGGATGCGGAACCCGTACGCCTCCTACGGTACTACCTGGCTCTGCGTCCGCCGGAGTTCTCGGGCGTCGTTGGTCTGCGTATGCGAGAGCCGCCTCTGAGAGTTCCATGAACTCGGAGGTGACCCGGGCGGCCCCGACGAGCGCTCGGGCGGCACACACGACCACAGCGGCAGTGATGACCGCGGCAGCGAGGCTCCCAATCCCAACGGAGCGGAGTCTGTCCATGGAGGCTGGTATCATGTGTTGTTGGCCATGAACCAGGAGTGGAAGGCCGGGCGCACGTTCGCGCGCCGGGGGCACCAGGTGCTCGCCGTCGACGTGTCCACCGTGGGCATCGCCCAGCTCCGCGCGGTGGCGGACCGGGAGCAGCTGGCGGTCGAGGTGCAGGTGGCGGACATCGTGGCGTTCACCATCGATCGCACCTTCGACGTCGTGATCCTGGACCGCGTACTGCACATGCTGGCCTCGCCGGACCGGCTCGGGGTGCTCGAGGTGGCCCTCGATGCCACCGCTTCTGGCGGGCACCTGCTCGTGGCCGAGGGACCGAAGGGTCTGCTGCCGGTCGTGGAGCGTGTACAGGCCGCCGGGTGGGCGACGCCCAAGCGCACCCGCAACCGCCTGATCGCACAGCGGCCCGCCGGCTGAGCCCGCGGGTGCACGCCTGCCCGGACCGCCATGGGCTACGCTCCCCGCCGGAGGACGCCCGTGCTGCTCGCCGCTCTGCTGCTCACCACCGCGCTCGCTGCGAAGGGATCGGCAGACGCCCTCGAGGGGGAGTGGCGGTCGCTCCAGCTGCTCCAGCCCGACCCCTCCCGCTACCGGATTGTGGAGGACCCGTTCGTGATCCGCGAGGGGCCGGTCACGGTCACCGTGCGCGAGGGCGTGCTCGTGCCTGTGTTCAGCGGGTACTCGCCGCAGGATCGGGCGGGCAAGCGGGCGGCGAAGCTCCAGGCGTGGAAGGACGACCAGGACGTGCCCGTTCCCGGCGACACCGGCACCAAGCAGTTCGTCGGGTTCGCGTTCGCCGACGCGGTGGCCGACGTGTCGGTCAGCTGGGTGGAGCGCTCCGACAACCTGGTCTTCGCGAACCACCGGGTGCGGAACCTGGGCGAGCCGCGGGAGGCGCTGGCGGCGGTCGCGAAGGGCGAGCCGTGGACCACGACCGCCAGCGAGGGCATGGTGCTGTCCATCGATCCCGCCGTGCTGAAGCTGTTCCTGGGCCCCGACCAGGACAGCGATCCGTTCGAGGTCGTGGTGTACGCGGACAAGCCCAAGGTGGGGGCTCGCGCCCGCGCATCCGAGCTCGTGCGCCAGCGGGCCGAGCTGATGGCGAAGGGTGGATTGAGCGCCGGCCGCTGGGTCGCCTCGGACCGGGTGGCGGCCGCGCGCGGTCTGGGGGCTCCCACGGGCGATCACGCCGTGCTCGACCTGCACGTCGACACCAACCTGGGCAGCCTGGCCGACGCCGCCCGCACCCAGCCCTCGGGCGTTGACTGGCTCACCGTGCTCCGGGACGAGACCGGGAGCACCGACAGTCGCCGCCGGATCCGGGTGAGCGCGCTCGACCGCGACGCCCGGGGTCGACTGATCTCCGATCTGATCGTCGGCGTGCCGTTCCCCCCCGCGAACCCCGACGACCCGTTCTCCGCGCCGGTCGCACCGGTTCGCATGGAATCCCGCGACGCGTTCATCGACCTCCTCGCAGTGCCCCGCGCCGCCGACATCGAGGTCGAGGTCCACGCTCGGCTGCGCCTCACAGCGGTGGGCGGCCCGCAGCAGTGGTTCGACCTGAACATCCCGCGCGCCGGCAACCCGAAGGCGTTCGAGGTGCACTCCGTCGAGCGGCTGGATGGGGTGACGCTGCTGGCGGAGACGCCCCTCATCCGGCACGACCCGGTGCTGGTGAGCCGCGGTGAGCCCGACCCCGATGAGGGCGACGATCCGTCGGACGACCAGGACGACCGCAACCCCGGTGACGACCCCGGGCCCAAGCACAAGCCGGCCGACCCGTACCTCGAGCGGCCGGAATCGCGGGTCACCATCACCCTGCCTGAGCCGCTGAAGGCCGGCGAGTCGGTGGTGCTCGACGTGGTGTGGCGCGACGTGTGGCCGTGGGCGAATGTGCTGCTCGGCGGCCTGATGAGCGCCGGTGAGGGCAGTGGACAGCAGGATGTCGTGCCGCGCCTGGCCGGGTCTCCTGTGGGCAACCCGTCGAAGTTCCGCATGCGGGTGCGCACGCCCACCCGGTCCCGCCTGCGGGCCGCGCTGTCCGGCACCACGACCCGCGAGTGGACCGAGGGCGAGTGGACCCTCGTCGAGGCCGGGAACACGGAGCACGCTGTGCCCTGGGCCACCGTCGCCCTGTCCCGGTTCACGGTGCATGATGAGCCTCCGGCTGCCGACCTGCCCGGCGTGCGCACCCGTCTTCTCAGCGACGGCGGCGCCGCGTTCGCCTCCGAGACCCGCCGACTGATCGGGTTCTACGAGGGCTATCTGCCCACCTATCCATGGCCCGAGCACGAGATCTTCCAGGCGCCGTCGCAGATCAATGGCTTCGTCTGGGTGGCATCCCACGAGCTGACCAAGGTGATGACCGCGCTCACCACCGGGATGATGGGGTCGGCCTCCCTCGGGCGCGGCGGCAACGTGGCGAACCGCGTGTTCGCCCACGAGATCGCCCACCAGTGGTGGGGGCACCTCGTGCGCCCGGCCCACGCCGATGACTTCTGGATCGCCGAGACCTTCGCCGAGAGCTTCGCCTGCATGTACATGGAGGCCGCATTCGGGGCGTGCGACCGGCTGATGTCGCTCAAGCGCGACACCTGGGAGGAGTACGAGGCCAGCGTGCGCATGCCCCGCGCCTCGCTCACCGACGCCTACTCGTCCGCTGTGCAGCCCGCCATCGTGTACGACTACGGGCCGTACGTGTTCCAGCAGATGCTCCGCCCGCGGATCGGCCACCTGGGCTACCACGCGGCCCTCGACGTGCTGATGCAGGACCACGCCCACGCCCCGGTGACCACCGAGCACCTGGAGGACTACTTCTCCCGCGCCACGAACAGCGATCTCAGCGCGTTCTTCGACTTCTGGGTCTACGGCGGGTTCATCCCCGAGGCGGTGGAGCTCACCTGGCGGATGGAGGGCGGCCGGTTCATCGGCGAGGTGACCACCGACGTGCCGTTCGGCACCTTCGACGTGCCGGTGGTGCTCGACGGGGTGGAGACCTGGGTAGTGGTGACCGACGGC
>JBLFXJ010000443.1:0-5923 GCA_047609825.1 Myxococcota bacterium | reverse complement strand
CCATGGGCGAAACTTTGAGTTCGAGGAGCCGAGTGCGGGAGTTCCGCACGCTCGGATCTGAGGGGGGCCGGGTCAGCGATGACCCGGTCTACCCGACCTCGAGAGCAGCCTCCGAGACCGCGGGAAGGACCGGATGGGAGGCCGAGGGGCCTTGTCCTTCTTGTCCACCCTGTCGGACGGGCGGCTGTACCTATGCGGCGACCGATTAACGTCGGCAGACCTAGCGTTCGCGAGCATGCCCGCAGCTGTGGTGTTCCCGCGTGAGTATGGCGTGCCGCTGCCCACGGCGGCGGATCTGTCCGACGTGGCAGCCGCGGAACACGCGCGCTGGCGCGGGCACGCCGCGGGCCGGTTCGCGCTGCGGCTGTACCGCGAGCACCGCCAGGCGACGGTCACGCGAGGCCGTGGGGCCGATTCGACCGACGGGAGGCGACAGAGGCCGAGTCAGAGCCCAGGTCTCCTGGGCTAAAATCTCGGCCGACCGAGCCGACCAAGCGTCGACTGAACGGTAGATTCAGGACGTCGCCGGTGGCCTCGACGCTGGCCCCGGTGGCCACGTAGGTGCAGGAGCCGAGGGCCGCCGCGCGGTTGTCGGCGTCGTAGTGGTTGTCGCTGAAGCTGGGGGTGCCGCCGAGCACGGCCACGGCTGCGCCGTAGTCGGCGCGGTGCCCCCGGAAGACGCAGTGGTCGATTGTCGGGGCGCCACCGGTGACGACGATGCCACCGCCGTCGGCCTCGATCTGCCCGCGGGCGTCGCCGTTCGCGATGACGAAGCCCGACAGGGTCACGTTACCCGCGAGGGTGACGACGTGACAGGCGTTGCCCAGGTCGTTCGGGAGGTCCCCCTCGATGACGGTCGGGTGGGCGCTGGGGTTGCGCGCGTCCCGCAGGACCTCGTTGCCGAGGAAGCCGCCGTAGAGGCCGACGCCGTCGGGGATCGCGATCGTCTTGGCAGGGAAGGCGCCCTCGTGGTAGCCGCCGGCGGCGACCCAGAGCTCGTTCTTGAGGGTGGTAATGTTTCTTTGCCCTTCATGGCACAATGCTAAAGTGTGGACACGGGGGTAGGTCGGCGAGGGAAACCCATGGCCTCTCCCGAGGGGCCTGGCATCGCGCGAGAGACACCCGGTTCGACAGCCACCCCACGTACATCTGGAGAGAAAGATGAGCACTATCAAGGAGCTGGCCGAGCAGTTCTTCGTTGCCTGTGAGACGGGCAAGGGATGGGACGCCTGCAAGAAGTTCTGTCACCCAGAGGCGACCTTCTCGGCCCAGGCTCCGGCCCTCGCGGAGATCACCACCATCGAGGGCTACACAGACTGGCTGGTGGGGCTCTACACGTTCGTCTCTGGCGCCCGCTACGATCTGAAGTCGTTCGCGGTTGACGACGAGAGGAACAATGTGACCGCGTTTGCGGTGTTCCACGGGACACATACCGGCGAAGGCGGGCCGATGCCGGCGACTGGCAAGAGCGCCGCCACGGACTACGTCTATTGCATGCAGTTCGAGGACGGTCGGATCCGCCACATGACGAAGATCTGGAACGACGGGTTCTGCCTCCAGCAGCTCGGGTGGGCATAGCACTTCGCGCGCCTACCGCAGCACGACGCCCCGCTCAAAGAGTGAGGCCCTCGCGTGGGTGATGGAATGAAGGCTGCTCTCGGTCCTGTCCGATGGATGATCGGCTGGGCCGTAATACTTGCGTAATCGCTCAGCGAGGCCTCCTCGCTGCGGCGGTCTGCCCGATCCCAGCGCAGTGGTGGCTCACTCGGCGTACTGCTTGGGGTCCTCGGCGACCGTGGCTGCCAGCGTGTTCAACATGCTGGACATGGCGACCGTGTCGAGCACCGCTGGGAGCACCCGCTCCGCCAGGTGAGCCGCTACGCTCCCCATCCGCCGGCCGCCACACCGAGGGCACACGCCTGACACCTTGCACGACGACGCCACCAATCGGTCCACCCCGCACGGGTCGCACCGCCACCACACGAAGCCGGTGTACGGGTCACCGCACCGGCTCATGCGCTCCACCACCCGCCGCCGCCACCCAGGGACCGGCACATCGGCCTCGGCCGCCGCCGACCAGGCGGCGTCGGCGTGGGACTCGAGCACCGACCGAAGGTCGGACATCGCGAAGGGCACGGACACGACGGCGCGGATGCACCGCGCATGCACACCCACAGTCCGGCTTCGCGCGTTGGCGCTGACCGGACCGACGACCGTCGGCGCCCGTCACCGACCGACGTCCGTCACCCCAATCCTCTGGGAAACCCAGCGCCGGAGGCCGGGCTGGCGGTGGCCCGGGCCACGCTGTCACTTCGCGAGGCGGGCGGGGGCGGGGACCTGGCGCGGGCCATCGGTCTGGCGCGGAAGGCGGCGTGTAGTGAGGCGCTGGTGGAGGCAGCGACGGAGGTGCTCGAGGGCCTGCTGGTGCTGCGTGGGGGTTGATGCTCCCAGGGCCGGGAGCGTTGGGCTGGCCTCCGCACCTCGATTCACTCGAACAACCTGGCCCGTTGGTGTGCCTGGTTGTTCATCGCCAGGCCGAGCCCTCCCCCCACCAAGATGCCGACGCCCACCGGGATGAGCATCAGGCCGGTCCCGATCCGCGCTGAGCCCGTGAGCGGGTCGTTGACGGTGGCTTCCAAGGCAGCTCCGAGCACGACCCCCGCTCCGACCAGTGTGGCGGCACCGACCCCGGTGTCCACGGAGAGCGTCGCCGTGCGTTTCTTCGCGGCACGCCGGAGCGTCGTTCTCGTCGGGTACGTCCGCGTCGGCTTCCGCCTCGGCCGGCGCGCCGCACCACCCTTGGCTATGCACTTCCCAGCCGCCGTCGACGGACTCGAAGTAGACGCCGCAGTCGGCGCCGACGATGGAGCGCCGGGCCGCGAGCCGCTTGAACGGGTCGCGGTCGTCGGGCACGAGCATCACCTTGGCCACGCCGTCGAGCAGCGCTCGCAGCCGCTGGTGGTTCGTGTACCCCTGGGCCGCCACGACCGGCGGGCGCACCTGGGTGAGCGACTCGACCAAAGCTGGTACGGCATCGTCGGCGATGGGCGCCGCGATAGCGCCGAGAGTGAGCAGCGGGAGCATCCGGCCTCCCCGCGTCGTCCACAGTAGGGCCAGTGTACTGGATGAACGGGTCTGAGGCCATTTCACCGTCGAGGACAGAGGACGAGGAGCCCTGGCCCTCCTCCTCCGCGGCCGCACCGCCGGCGACGATCATCGCGACGCCCAGCACCGGGCGTCCGGGGCGCTCCTCCACCGCCACCTGGAGGCCGCTGCCGAAGCAGGTGACCATGGGCGTCGCCCACGCCGACGCCATCCACAACCACGCCGCCACCATCCGCACTCCCTGAGGGGGCCGAGTGTGGCGGTGCCACGTCTCTGTGGACATTGACGCACCGCGACCTCTGTGATTCAGGGTGTCTGGAGTGCCTTCTGGGGTGGGTGCCCGGCGGGCGTCGACCGGAGGACTGGTCGGACCGCCTCGCGCAGGGTCAGCTGTCGCTGAGCTCGGCCAGCGTGGTGGACGCGGCGGTGGCCACGTTCCGGTCCCCCGTGGTGTGGGCGTGGCGGAGGGCTCGCTCGAGGGCGGCGATGGCTCCGGGGCGGTCGCCGAGTGCGTGCAGGGCCCGGCCGAGCACGGTCTCGAGCATGCCCACGAGGCGCACCCGGTCGGCAGTGGCGGCGGCGATGGCGGGGCCCAGGAGGGTGCGGGCGACAGCGGCGCGTCCGCGCTGGATCTCGCTGGCCGCGAGCATGCCGGCGGCTCGGGCGGCGTGCACGGAGTCTTCGGCCGCCCGGAGCAGGTGGAGCGCCTGGCGGAGGCCGCGTCGACGGCCGTCGTCGTCGCCCCGGAGGCCGCGCATCTTCGCGTGATTCAGGGTGCTCCGGGCCACGGCCCGCGGGTCGGGATGCTGGATGGAGGCGGACATCTCGCCGGCGTACCACGCCTCGGCGGCGTCGAGGTCGCCTGCGATCATGGCGGCGTGTCCCAGCAGGGCGCACAGCAGTCGCTCAGCCTCGGTGTCGTGTTGGGCGCGGGCGGCGTCTACCAGCGCCGGGGCCTCGCGGAGCACCCGGTCCGCGTCCGACGCGCCACACGCGGCGGTCAGGTGCCACAGGGCGCAGCGCACGGCCCAGCGGGGCTCCAGCGGGGCACCGGCGTCCACCCGAGCGAGCCATCGGGCGGTCTCGGCCGCGCTCCCAGAGAGGTACAGCGACCCGAGCACGGCGTGGGCCAACGGGCCGGCGGCCTCGGCGTCGGCATGCTCCAGGGACCAGTCGAGGGCGGACTCCAGCTCGGGGAGCCGGTGGCCGAGGGCGGCGGCGGGGTCGAACGAGGCGGTCCGGCACAGCGCGGCCAGCGTGTGCGCCCGACGGCGGCGGACCTCGTGTCCGGCGGTGGACGCGTCGAGGTGGGCGGCTGCCCACTCCCGCACGGAGTGGAGCAGTCGCAGCTCGCCGTCGTCTGCGCTCACCAGGCTGGCCTCCACCAGGTCGAGCACCACCCGCGGCGGTGTGGCGGCAACGGCAGCGGCTTCGGACAGCCCGAACCGGCCCTCGAACACCGACAACGCGGCGAGGGCGGCGCGGTGGGGCGGCGACAGTCGCTGCCAGGACCAGTCGAGGGCGTGGTCGAGGCTGGCGTGGCGTGCGGGGCCGTCTGCGGGGCCATTGGTGAGCACGGCGAGCCGGTGGTCGAGGGCGGCCAGCAGGCCATCGGGGGACAGGCTGGGGGCGAGGGCCGCGGCGAGCTCGAGGGCCAGCGGAACCCCGTCCAGCCGGCGCACCACGGCGGCGACCGTGGCGTCGTCGTGGGTCCCAGGCCACTGGCGCACCCGCCTGCGGACCCGATCGAGGAACAGCGCAGCGGCGGGCTCGGCGTCCAGCGGGCGCACCCGGTGCACGTGCTCGCCGCGCACCCGCAGGGGCATCCGGCTGGTGGCGAGCAGGAGCGGGCCCCGGGCCATCCAGTCGGCGAGGTGGGCGCGGGCGCGGGCGTCGAGGCGGTCGGCGTCGTCGAGCACCAGCACCGGCAAGGCGCCGCAGCTCAGGGCAGCGGCGACGGCCGCGGAGGACGCGTGGCTGTCGCGGAGCAAGGTCTGGCCCACCGCGGCCACCAGTTCTCCGGTGGTGCTGGCGAGGTGCAGGGCGACCACCGCCGCCCCGCGGCCGGCCAGGTGGGCGGCGAGGCGGGACTTGCCCACCCCGGCGGTGCCGACGAGCGTGAGCAGGCCCGGCCGGGCAGCCCGCAATGCGCTGATGGCGGCCAGGTCCTCACCGCGCCCGAACAGCGGATCCGGCTCGGCGGTCTCGGCGTCCAGTCGGTACCCCTGGCCGCGGCAGGTCACCAGGTGGCGCGGCCGCGCGGGGTCGCGCTCCAGCTTCTGCCGCACGGTCTTCACGGTGGTGTCGAGGGTGCGCGACCGCACTCCGGGTCGGTAGCCCCACACGGCGCGGAACAGCTCGTCGCGGTCCACCACCTGGCCCCCGGCCTGGGCGAGATACCGCACGAGCCGGGCCTCCAGCGGCCGCAGTTGGTGCACCCCGACCGGCGATTCGATGCGGCCGTCATCCAGCCACACCTGTCGGTCGCCGCACTGGATCCGATCGACTGAGGGCGCCCGGGGCCGCGTCGACGCCCGGGTCTCCTGGGCCACGATCCCCGCCGCCTGAATGTCGGCCTGACGGGTGAGTTGGTCGACGGTCATCCGCACCCCCATCCGGGGTACGCGCGAGCTGCCGCTCCGGATCACATGCCGGAGTCGCTGGTGGGGGCGCCCGAGTCCACGGGACCCTCCCACATGCCGCCGGAGTCGCCCGTGCCCGAGTCGCCCGAGTCACCCATTGGGGGCTCCGTATCTACCGGAACGGCGGTGTCGGCGCTGTCGCAGGCGTTGGGATCGCATGGGTCGGTGGGGTCGGT
>JBLFXJ010000442.1:0-5947 GCA_047609825.1 Myxococcota bacterium | reverse complement strand
CGCCTTCGCCTTCGCCTTCGCCTTCGCCTTCGCCTTCGCCTTCGCCTTCGCCTTCGCCTTCGCCTTCGCCTTCGCCTTCGCCTTCGCCTTCGCCTTCGCCTTCGCCTTCGCCTTCGCCTTCGCCTTCTTCGTCTTCGTCTGCCGGAGGAGGGGCCTCGGCCTGCGGCGGCATGCGGAGTAACGGCCAGAGGGCCTCGACCATCCGAGCTGCGGCCTCCACGGCGAGTAATGGACGCCCACGACACATCCGTCGCGTGTCGCGGAGCGGTCGTCGCAGCACCAGCGTGATCACCCTGGCCAGCGGCCCGAGCCCGTCTCGAGGGCGGCCGACGAGCCAGCGGGCCAGGTCGCGGGCGAAGGCCTCGACCCGCCCCTGCTCCGTCGCCGTCTCACCGAGACCCGCGATGCGCGGGTGTCGGGTGACCGCGTCGACGGCCTCGGTCACGTGAGCGGGGGCGGCGTCGGTACCGCGTTGCCGAGCAGCTTGCGTGCCGTGCGCAGGGCCCCGACCGCCTCCACCCGCGCCCAGGCGGGCAGCTCGGCGCACAGCACATCGGAGGGCTGAACGCCATCGAGCCAGTCGAGGACCGTCTCTGGGGTGACGGTGATGGGGGGCGCATCGGGCTGGATCATGCTGCCGCTGCGCCGGCTCGGCGGGTCCACCCGTCCCCCCTCCGCGGTGAGCGCGACCACCAGCTCCCCGATCTCCAGCGTGACCTTGGGATCCGCCCCGAACCTGCGGTGCGAGGGCTGGGGGAGCGCGAACAGGTTCGCCTTGGCGGCGGCTGCGGGCGAGGCGAGGGATCGGCGGTAGGTCTCGGCAGTGCGGAGCATGCCGGTGAGCTCGCGGCTGGCCTCGATGTGTGCCGCGAGCACCTGCGCCGGCAGCCGAGCGAGCCACAGGTGCTGATCCGCCACATCCTCCAGGCGCTCCCGATCGCCGGCGAGGGCCTCCACCGCGGCCGCGTGGTGGGCGAGGAACCGGTCGAGCTCTTCGCGCCGACGCGCAAGCCGCTCTTGCCACGGGCGCGCACGCGGTCCCGGGGGCGGCAGTTGGGCACCGGGTGCGGGCGCCACACGGTCGACACCCAGCAGGAACCACTGGGCGCGCAGGTCGTGGGTGGGCACGGCACCGGTGCCGAGCTGCTCCTGGATCGCGTCGCGGATCTCCGGCGCGCGGTCCGGCGTGGGTGCGAGCACGGGCTCGAGCAGCAGGAGATCGAGCACGGTCAGCGCCCGGCGGCCCTCGCTCGCGGCCGCCACGCGGAGCAGGTCCACGGCCTGCCGCCACCTCCGGTCGCTCACCTCCCACTCCTGCCGCCGACCGGTGCGCCACAGCGACACGATGGCGGCACTGACCGGGTCGGGCACACTCACCTGTGCGGCCGCTCGCCGCAGCTGGGCCACGTCGTCGAGTGAGAGGCGGGTGGTGTCGTCGAGCTTGGGCGGCCGCGTGTTGCCGGTCGCGACCTGGAGGAACGCATCGGCGCCGGCGAGCGGGGGCACGGCCATCCGCACGAGGAACCGGTCGTACAGCGCGCCCAGCCCGCCCTCTGGATCGGGCAGCTCATTCGAGGCGCCGATCAGTCCGAGCAAGGGCACGTCGTCGCGGTGCCGCCCGTGGTGGAACACGCGCTCGTTGATCAGCGTGAGCAGGCTGTTCAGGATCGCGCTGTTCGCCTTGAAGATCTCGTCGAGGAAGCCGACGTGGGCGTGCGGGAGAAAACCTTCCGTTATGCGCCGGTAATCCTCCTCTTTCAATCCAGGGATCGACACTGGGCCGAACAGCTCGTCCGGGTGGGTGAACCGCGACAGGAGGTACTCGAAGTAGGTGGCGTCGCTCAAACAGGCGCACAGGGCGCGGGCGAGCATGCTCTTCGCGGTGCCGGGCGGCCCGAGCAGGAGCACGTGGCGGCCGGCGAGCAGCGCCAGGAGTGCGGAGCGCACATGCTGGCGGCGCTCGAGGAAGCTGCTGTCGAGTGCGCTGAGGGTGGCGCGCAGGCGACGGGTGAGCTCCGGGTCGACGGTCGATGGCGCTGAGTCGGCGGGGGAGGGGATGGGTGGCGTATGAGCGGGCGCGGGGCGACGGGAGGGAGCGGGCACCTCGCCGCTGCGCACGAGGGCCGAGGCGGTGTCGATGATGCCTCGGGCGTAGTCCTGGCTGGCCTGGGCAAAGGTGCTCGGCACCTCACGGGTGCTGGTCCACGCCGCGAAGCGCCAGGCCAGGTCATCCAAGCCCGTGTTCGGGTCGAGGGCGAGCACGCCGGTGGTGGGGTGCCAGCTCGCGACGTGCGACAGCGGCAGCCAGCCAGCGACGCCATCCAGCCGCGCGCGGTCGGCGCGGGTGATGCGCTGGGCCCGGTCGACCAGTCGCGCCCAGGTGACCTCGCCCTCGGCGTCGGCGCGCAAGGCTTCTGCCAGTACGTGCACGGCCACCGAGGGATCGCGCGGAAGCTGCGCGCGCCCGTCGACCGCGGTGACTCCGGGGATGTCCTGCCAGTCAGCCATGCCGCAACGTAGCGCGTGCGAGGGCCGCAGCGGATACAGGCGCGGAACTCGGAGGTGGCATGCTCGCACTGCTCGCGACGCTGGCTTTCGCCCAGGTTCCCGAAGGGGTCGACCTGGAGGATCTGGACCGGTGGGATGCAGGCGCCGAGGCGCTGCTCGATGGGCCGGCGGGCTGTTGGGAGATCGTCGGCAAGGCCACCTGGGCGTGGGACTTCGGACGCTTCGGCATGTCTCGTGGAGATGCCGCCTTCGTCGGCCGGTTCGACAACGGCGTGTGGAAGGGATTCCACATCGAACCGCTGGGGGAGATCACCCGCGAGGGCCGCACGACCGAGCTGCGGGTGTACAACGACGAGCCGCGGTTCGCGCCGATGTTCGGCAAGCTGAAGGGCGGCTCGATCACGGTGTCGTCTCAGGACGGTGGGCGGGTCCGAGGTGACCGCACCAAGGACAACACCCCGGGCAACCTGCTCCGGGAGGCGCTCGATGAGCTGTCTACCGATGTGGAGACCGCCTACGCTCAGTGGGATTCGAGTCGCGGGGATGTGGTGTACCTGCGCGTGGTTCCGCTGAACGAGCGCAACAATGCCCCCGATACCGAGGTGGCCACGTCGTTCCCCGGCGGCGGCGCCGTTGCCACGCGGATGGTCGTGACCTTCCCGGAGTCGTTCAAGCGCGGCACCTTCCCAGGTGTCCGGATCATGAACGCCACTGCACAGCTCACCGGCAAAGCCCACAATGGGCAGACCTTCCCCGAGGCCGAGGCGGTGTCGTTCGACATCGGCGTGCTGGGGTTCCGGTTCTCCGGTGCGCAGACCATCAAGTACACCCAGGCCCGTGCCTGCGCCCTGCCATCCTCGGCACCCCTCGATCCCACCATGGTCGCGCCTGCACCTGCCGCCACCGTGCCCGTGCCCGTGACGCCAGCCGCCGCGGCGCCAGAGCCGGCTGGCCCGCGGGTGATCACCATCGACGATGCGCCTCCGGTCGAGCCCCGGATCACCGTCGAGTAGGCGGGGCGCCCGAGATCAGCCGCGCCCGAGATCAGCCGTAGACGGCGTTCCGCAGCAGCAGCAGCGCTCCGAGCTCTTTACTGACGAGCTGGGAGTCCACCCGTGCCACCGCCTGGGCGAGGGTGAGGAGCTTTGGGCGGTCCTCCGGGTCGAAGGACGACACGAGCTGCTGCATGTCGAGCCCGGCGTCTGTCACTGCGGCGACCCGTGCGTCGAGGGTGGCCTGATCGCACCCTGGGAAGACCCGGGTGAGGAGCTCGGCTTCCTCGGTCTTGATCACACCGTCACGCACGGCGATGTGCACGACCAGGCTCCGCAACAAGCCATCCTGGAGGTGGCTGCCCGACAGCAGTCCTCCGTCTGCGGCGACAGCGATGAAGTCGTCTACGCGGCCCATGAGTCCTCCCTCGACCAGGTACCTATTCGCGGAGCCACAGGGCGCCCCAGTTGTGGTGGTCTGGCCCCGATCCCGCCCAGTAGGCGTTGGTGGTGTAGCCGATCTCCGAGCCCCACAGGTTGCCCGACCAGCAGCTCGTGTACCACCACGGCTGCAGGTACAGATCGGCGCAGTTGGTCGGATAATCGTCGTTGTCGTTGTCGGTCGTGGTCCATCGCTGGCCGTTGTGCGCGGCATAGATCCCGGGGCTGTCGGGACCGAGCGTGATGGTCTCGCCGGCCATGGACAGCCGGTACTCGTCGGTCGCGTCCAGGCTGAGGTTGACGTACATCGCCTGCTTCACGGGCACGCCCGGGGTGGCACCCACCTCGATCCGCGCCTCGGTGCCGAGCCCTTCCCAGAACGAGAGGCCGACCAGGATGTCGAACCCGTCGAGGGTCCCGGCCAGCGCGCCGCCTCGGACCACGGTCTGGTTCACGGTCGCATCCCACAGGGGCGCTGGGTCGGTGGTCGGGACCGTGCCGACGTTCTGCAGTGCGAGGGTCCAGCCACCGCCGTCGCGCTCCATGTCGCACCAGGTCTGGAACGCGTCTTCCTTCAGCCCGCCGTTGGGGTCGATCCAGTAGGCACCGCTGGGCAGGGTTGGCGACAGATCGTGCAAGGTGGTGCAGTTGCGCGCCGCGAGGCCGCGCACGCTGCCATCCGCATCCATGCTGATCGACCGCCACACGATGCCATCGCACACACGGAGGTAGCCGCCGGCGTAGCGGACGAGGCCCTCGGTGGACTCGTCGCACGGATCCTCGGTGTCGCCGAACATCACGCCGATGTTCGCGCTGACCCGCCCTGCGACGTCAAGCGCGGCGCGAACGTCCGTGGCACCTTCGAGCGTGCTCGAGCCGCGGACCGTGAGGTCGCCGCCGACGAGCAAGTCGGCATCCACCGACAGACCATCTGAGATGGACAGGGCGCCACCGAGGGCGAGGCGCTCGGTGGAGACGGTCTGCAGGTCGACCGACCACCGCACCACGGCCCCGTCGATCTCGTTGTCCAGGTACAGCGTGTCGATGGCCGTCAGGGTCCAGTCGCCCACGGGGTTGCGTCCCACCCATGCGGTCAGATCGCCCGAGACGGTGGGGTCGGGGTCTGGCCAGGTCTTCGTGAAGCCGACGCCCGGCTCTTCGCCGTCGAACAACACGATCACGGCACCGTCCGGCGCCTCGAGCTCCAGGCGCACTCCCGTGGTGTCGCTGTTCTCGAGCTCGACCGTGACCGTGAGCCACTCGGCAATACCGATGTCGGGCACCGCGAGCACCTGGCTGGCGCCGAGCGGGTTGTTGTCGGGGATCGGGATCGGGCCCGCGCTGAACCCATCGATGAACTGGTTGGTGAGGAGGCCGTTGCTCACCTCGTCCAGGCCGTTGAAGGGGAGCAGCCCCTCGTCCACCCCGCCAGCACCGCGTACGGCGTCGATGGCGTCTTCGGCGGTGAACGGCGCCCCGGTGACGATCGGTTCGCCGCCGATGGTCGTGCCCGCACCGAGGTCGAGATCGGCGCCGCCGAGCACGAGCACGAGGTCATCCGCCTCGAGCGTACGGTCTGGCCCGCAGACCCACTGCCGGTCGGCGGCGTCCCACACGGGAATCTCGGCATCGTCGCAGAAGAAGCCGAGATCGGCCAGGGTATCCGAGGCGACCGCGGGATCGGCGCAGCCAAAGCCCTCGGCGTCGTAGGCGAGCACCTGACCGGGCAGGCAGACCAGGCTGGCGAGCGCGTCGTCGTCTCCGTCGAGGAGGCCGGCGGGAACGCCCAAAAGATCGGCCCACGCGACCGCTCCGCTCACCGGCACGGCGCCGCCGATCGTGGTTCCCGGGGCGAGGTCGAGGGGGAGGGCTTCGACGATGGTCCGCACCTCGACGGCATCGAGCACCAGATCGTCGGCGCAGGTCCAGACTTCCCGCGCGGCATCCCAGCCCGGTCGCTGGCCGTCGGCGCAGCCCAGGCTCGCCAGGCTGTCGGCGTCCCCGTC
>JBLFXJ010000441.1:0-5952 GCA_047609825.1 Myxococcota bacterium | reverse complement strand
GGTGCTCGGGCGACTGCAGGACGTTGTGGGCGCGCCCCGCTCAGTGGCCGTGCCGAACGGCGAAGGGCCGCCCGGGGCGGTGCACATCGCCGACGCCGGGACCGCGGACGACACGGGTGCAGTATTGCTCACTGACGTGCACCTCGATGTGCGCCCGGGTGAGCTGGTGGCGGTCGTGGGTGAGGTGGGGGCGGGCAAGACCCTGCTGCTCGAGCTGCTCGCGGGCGCCCGTCCACTGAGCGCCGGCGACCTGTCTCGGCCGCCCCGGCACGATGTGGGGCATGTGGCGCAGGACCCGCTGCTGCTGTCCACCACCCTGCGCGAGAACATCCTGCTCGGCCGCGAGGTCTCCGACGACGCCCTCGCCATGGCCCTCGAGGTCAGCCGCCTCGCGCAGGACCTGCCCACGCTCTCACACGGGCTCGACACCGCCGTCGGCGAGCGGGGCGTGACCCTGTCCGGCGGACAACAGCAGCGGGTGGCGCTGGCACGGGCGCTCGTGGGCCGGCCCAGCGTGCTGTTGCTCGACGACGCCACCGCCGCCTTGGATGCGGACACAGAGGCCGCGTTCTGGGCCGAGCTGGAGCGCGTGCTCCCCGACGTGGCCGCCGTGGTGGTCACCCACCGGCGGGCCACCCTGGAGCGGGCCGACCAGGTGGTGGTGCTCGAGGGGGGGGCGGTGGTGCAGCGGGGGCGACACGCCGACCTGATCGCCTCCGAGGGGTCGTACCGAAGGATCTATGGGCGGTACCAAGCGCTGGACGCCCTCGCCTGAGGTCTCAGGTAGCCCAGGCGCCCTCGGCAGGCACCCGCACCGAGAGGCAGGTGAGCGCGCCATCCGCCGCATGGAGCGCCGACACGTCCACCACCTCCACCTCCCGCCGGCGCGAGAGCAGGTCGGCCGTGCGCGGGGCGGCCGCGGAGACCAGGGTGCGCGCACCCAGCGCGAGCACGTTCGCCCCGAACGGCTCCGGTACGGCCAACCGCTCCACCGGGATCGGGGCGAGGACGTCGGCCGAGAGCACCCGCGGATCGTACACGAGCCAGTCGGGGCCAGCGAGGCTGCATGCGCTCTTCAAGTGCAGTCCAGCGGGCACATCGAGACGGGTGACCGACAGGCCCACCCGCGCCGCGAGGGCCGACAGGGCCGCCACACCCGCAGCGTTCGTTCGGGCGGACTGGCCGACGAACAGCCGGTCCGCCACGCGGAGCACGTCGCCGCCGTCCAGGGTGGCCTCCGGCGGCAGCTCCCACACGGGCAGGTCCAGGGCCGTGAGGATGGCCGGCGCCTCGCCCCGCCGAGAGGCCACCGCCGAGCGGGTGCGCACCACGGCCGGGCCGAGCACCACCACCGGGTCCTCCACGAAGCACCCATCCGGATGGTCGCTCGCGGGCAGGGCGTGCACGGTGAGCCCGGCGCGCTCGAGTGCTGCCACATAGGCCTGGTGCTGTGACGCCGCCGCGACCGGGTCGGGACGGTTGGGGCCGACGGTGAGCGCGCGGGAAAACGCCGCTGATGGGGGACGCACGATCAGCCGTGCCGGCGCCGCCCACCTCATCGGGTGGCCAGCCGACGCGGCCCCAAGCGGTCGCGGTCGTGGGGCGCGTCCAGGTCCACCACCGGGCCCGCAGCGAGGATGCGGCTCGGGTTCAGGCGCTCGCTCCGCCCCATATACCCGAGCTTGTACGCCTGTAGATCCACGGTCTCGGCGAAGCCAGGGGTCTGGTACAGATCGCGGAGGTAGGGGCCCAGGTTCGGGTAGCTGGAGAGCAGGCGCAGGTTGCACCGGAAGTGGTGGTAGTAGACCGCGTCGAACCGCACCAGCGTGGGGAACAGCCGCACATCGGCCTCGGTGAGTCGGTCGCCGCACAAGTACCGATGCCGGGCCAAGAGCACCTCGGCGCGGTCCAGCGCCGCGAACACGGCCGCCACCGCCTCCTCGTACGCCCCCTGGGTGCCGGCGAATCCCGCCGTGTACACGCCGTTGTTGATGCCGTCGTACACCCAGGCATTGGTCGCATCAATGTCTGCCAGGAGGTCAGCCGGCAGCAGGTCCACCCCGTTGGACAGCGCGTGGAGCTCGGTCTCGACCATCCGGAGGATCTCGGACGACTCGTTGCTCACCAGGCGCTCGGCGCGCCGGTCCCACAGCAGCGGAACCGTGGCCCGACCGGTGTAGTCCGGGTCGCCGGCGGCGTAGATCGTCCACAATGAGCGCCCGCGAGCCGACGGGGCGGGCTGGAACCCAGCAGTGCGGTTCCAGGTCTCCCACGACTGGTCGGCATGTGCCTGGAGCGCGTCGATGCCCTCCCGGAACCACCACCCGCCGTCGTTGCGATGCCAGTGCGCCATCGTGTGGGAGATGGCCTCGCCCAGCCCGAGCAGGTTGCGCACGATCAGCGTGCGTTGCGACCAGGTGCAGTTCCAGGCCAGCCACAGGTGGTACCGGCCCGCCTCGCCCGGAAACGGGGTGGAGCCATCCGCCCGGATCCAGCCGCGCACGACCGTGGGAGTGCGGCGCCACCGCCCATCCGCACCGGGGGCCGCCACGTCGTCCAGAATCCAGCGACCGTGCTCCAGGTGTCCCATCTCGCTCCCAGGTCGAGCCCCCGTATGGGACGCCGCCAGATCCGCCAGCCGGCGACCGCCTCAGATCGGCGACGCGCCGCGTCGGTCGCAGGCTCTATCGGAGCGGCAGCAGGAACAGTGGCCGGCCGCTGAGCATCGTCCGGTCGACTGGCCCACGAGGTGCCAGCAGGGGCTCGGAGTACGGATCGACCACGCCGCAGTCCTGCTCATACTGGAAGGCGTAGCCCAGTTCGAAGGCCTCGCCGTCGGCCGACACCCAGGTGGAGAACGTCACCGGCTCCAGCGACGGCCAGTCGGCACCGAAGGCGTCCTCGAACACCGACCGCGTCTCAGGCGTGATCTCACCGACGCCCACGCTCCACACCGCGGACAGCGCGATCCACTCCCGCAGGTCGTCAGTGCCCCAGAGGGAGGCGTCCACTCCGCCGCAGTCCGTGAATCCCCGCCCCACGGGCCGCAGCTCCCACGCATTGTACAGCTCCGCGCCGTCACTGTTCCAGGTGCCCGGCGGCACCGACACCAGCTCCTCGGCGTCCCACAACACCACGCACAGGGGCGTCTGGCTCGCGTTCAGGAACTCGAAGGCCAGGTAGGCCGGCCCCACCTCGCCGAGATCGTAGTCCACGAGCTCGCCATCGACCGGAATGCCGATGAGGCTGACCTGCAGGTAGGTGGGGTCTTCCATGAACCCCGCGGGGGCGACGTCGAACACCCGCGAGTCGGGGAAGACGCAGTCCGTCGGCGTGGTGCCACCAGTACCCGTGCCCGTGCCGCCAGTGGCCGTTCCGCCGCCAGTGCCCGTCCCGGTGCCGCCGCCCGTGCCACCAGTCCCCGTTCCGCCGCCGGTGGCGGTCCCGCCGCCGTGCCGGTCCCGCCGCCAGTGCCGCCGCCACCCGTGCTGCCACCTCCGGTTCCGCCGCCGCCCGGGTTGGTGGGCGCCGTGGTTCCGAGTGCCGGCGGATCGGTGTCGGCCGCCTCGGGGATGGAGATCAGCGGCCAACAGCCAGCGAGGAGGAGCGGAAGCCAGACGGTGCGCATGGAGAGTCCCGGGAATCAACACATCCGGTGTAATCGCAGCGTTTGTGTTGTGGTGTGACTGCAACACTCGGAATCGCTGAGTGTCGGCCATCGGTCCTGGTCGGGCTATGCAGGCCGGCGCCATTGGCCCCGGGAGTCGCCCGCCATGCTGTTCCAGGTTCCACTCACCGTGCGGGGCTACGAGTGCTCAGTCGACCGCACAGTGCCGCTCCCGGTGGTGCTCTCCTACTTCGAGCACTGCCGGTGGAACTGGATCCAGGAGGCTTCTCTCGGACTGCTCGACGGGCTGCACAGCGGGCACTTCTTCGTCGTGCACCGACAGACCGTCTGCCTCGCGCGGGACTTCGGCATCGGCACCCGGGCTCGGGCCCGGGCAGTGCTGCGCGACGTGGGCCGGGTGCAGGGCCATGTGGAGCACGACCTGGTGCGCGACGACGGCGTGTTGCTCGCGCGGGCTGACGTCACCGCGATCTGGATCGGGCCCACCGGCCGCATGGCGCGCCTGCCGCGGAACACCGTCGGCGCGCTGACGAAGGAGTCCCTCGACTCCACCACCGCCCCAGACATCGAGGGCCTGGAGGACTCGTTCCTCACCCCGCCCGAGCGCAGTCACCCCGTGGTGCTCGAGCGGCGCGTCACCCGCGCAGTGCCGGCGAACACCGAGCGCACGAACCTCACCGTGCGGCCGTCCGACTGCGACATGTTCGGCCACGTGAACGCGTCGAACTACCTACGATTCTTCGAGGATCAGTTCGGCAGGGCACGCCGGGCCGACATCGAGTACCGCGGTCAGGCGGTCGCTGGCGACACCGTGCAGATCCGGTCGTGGCCGGTCGCCGAGGAGCAGCGCGGGTTCGCGCTGCTCCGCGACGACCAGGTGCTGTGCCGGGCGGTGCTGGAGGCGTAGCTACAACGTCTCCACGTGCGCCACCACATCCGCCACGTCCTGGTCGGGCCAGTCGCTGAAGTCGGGCATCGACCCCGGCCCGGTGAGCATCCTGTCCACGATCACGTCGGCGGACTGACCGCGGATGTCGGGGAAGGAACCGCCCGATCCATCCTGCCCATGACAGGTCGAGCAGTTGTCGCCGAACAGGATGGCCCCGTTGGCCTCGTCGGCCGTCAGCGACAGGATGTCATCTACCCGGGGGTCATCCGAGGCTGACTCGCCACCACACGCCACGAGCCCCACCAACAACAGCCAACGCATCGTCACCTCCGGCCGCAGAGTAGCCGCCACGGACAGTCGCCGCGCGGTCGGATAGCAGCACTGCATGTTCATCTACGACCCCGACACTGCGCCCCCGCCCGCCGTGTGGCTAGCCCTCGACGACGATGCCCGGTTCGAATCGGTGCTGGCCGTGCACACCCGCCGGGTGGACGCGCTGCACCCCGAAGGGCTCGACGCGGCCATGCACTCGCGGCTGCACATCGTGATCGAGACCCAGCTCGCCACGGGCACGCCCGCCGCCACGGCGTCCACCCTGGCGCGGCTGCAGTCCGACGGGCTTCGACGGCACGCAGGCATCCACCTGCTCAGCGCGGCCCTCGCCCAGGCGATGGCCGAGACGATGCGCCTCGGCGGCTGGGACGACGACCGCTGGGCGGCACGGCTGGACGCGATCGACGCAGGCGCCTGGGTTGGCGACCAGGTTTCGCGGCGGTTCGACGACTGAGGTGGGGTGAGCGCTGCCGCACCCGCCAGTACATCGAAGTCAACCGGTCACTTACAGTGGGCCAGCAGCGCCTCACCCACGCTGGTGCCCCCGAGGAGGCCGCATGCGCACGCTCTGGCTGCTCGTCCTGTTCACCGCAGCCGCCATCACCGGCTGCCAGAAGTCGAAGTCAGTGCACGCCCAGCCCGCGATGGAGCGGTCCTCCGTTGCATACGACCTGTACGAGGAGGAGGACGCCCGAATGTCTGGCGGCACCTTCGCCGCCGACGACGCTCCGCCCCCGCCGCCTCCACCACCGAGCGCACCGGCGGCCGAGCCCGCTCCCACGACACCCGTACCGGCGCAACGGATGGTGCACTACAGCGCCTGGATGCGCCTGCGGCACCCGCGCGCGCCACAGATCGTCGACGCCGTGGAGCAGCTCGCGGTGGAGGCCGGCGGGTTCGTCGAGCAGGCCGGCGGCTGGC
Source organism: Myxococcota bacterium (assembly GCA_047609825.1). Taxonomy (GTDB): domain Bacteria; phylum Myxococcota_A; class UBA796; order UBA796. Next base: position 181 of record JBLFXJ010000441.1, on the reverse strand, counting down.
AGGTGACCGTGCGGGTTCCCGTGGAGGCGTTCGACGCCACGCTGGCTCAGATCCGTGAGCTCGCGCCCGTGGTCGGACGCTCCGTGTCCGCGTCCGACGTGACCGACGCCTTCACCGCGGTGGAGCTGCGCTTGCGCACCGCTCGGCAGACCCTCGCCCGGCTCCAGGAGCTGCTCGCCCG
>JBLFXJ010000440.1:0-5966 GCA_047609825.1 Myxococcota bacterium | reverse complement strand
AGGCCGCGAAGATCTCGGCGTCTTCGTAGATCGTGCGGTCCTGCACCCAGGTGCCGTCGCGCTCCACGATGTCCTGGTGCAGGCGGAACTTCCGGCCGAGGAACCACGCCTGGCTGTGGAACGCCCATGCCCGCATGTCGGCGTAGAAGTCGTCGAGGTAGGGGTTGTCGCCGAACGGCTCGAACGCCGGCTGCAGGCCGTAGCGCTCGGTGAGGTACCGCACGAGCGTCGTCTTTCCGACGCCGATGTTGCCCGACACGGCGACGAACTTCTCGGCCAAGGCGACCTCCGCCTCGCCCCCTACCCGATCGGACTCACCGCCGCCGTCGGGTTGTCAGGCCGAGAACGGACAGCACCAGCCAGCCGGTGAGTGCGGTGGGAGCGGTGGAGCAGCCGCCGCCCTTCTCGCCGCCGCCGCCACCGCCGCCCGCGTCGCCGGTGTCGGCGTCGAAGGTGGAATCACCGCCGGTGCTCGTGCCACCGGTGCCCGCACCTCCGGTACCGCCGCCGGTGCTGCCGCCTCCGGTGCCTGCGGTGCCGCTGCCCTCAGCGGCGTCCGCGTCGGACACCCACATCGCGACGGGATCCTCCCATGCGCAGTCACCCACGCCGTACCACCCGTCTTCCGGGAACCGCGCGGTCTCCACGCCGACGATGGCCTCGATGGCGTAGGGGGAGCAGCCGGGCGGCATGGGCAGGACCGCGCTGTATACGCCGCGGGACGTGTCGCCCCACTCGAGGGTGAGCCGGTGTCGGGCCGGGCCGAGCACCACCTCGATGATCGATGGTTCGTCGCCCTCAGCATCGTAGAAGTCGGCGTAGATCAACAGCTGTTCGCCGTTCACCTGGTGCGCTGCCATCGCGATATGCGGCACCGCCTGACCGGAGCCGCCGCCGAAGTCTTGCGTGTAGTAGGTGCCGGAGATGCCCACGCCGAGGTCGACCAGGCCGCTGCTCATGATCGCGCCGCGGTGGCCGGACTCCGAGCACATCCAGCCCTTGAACACCGCGTCGAACACGGTGGGGTAGCCCACGGCGATGTTCTCCGAGATGGCTCCGCTCTCGTAGAATGGGCGGATCCGGGCGTCCCAGGTGGGGCCGTCGAGGGTGTCGTGGGCGAAGTAGCCCCGGTCGTTCATGTCGACCGAATGCTGCCGGGCCACCTCGTTCAGGCCCAGGTGGTACAGGTAGGGCGCCTTGGCGGTCTGCTCGTCTTCGGAGAAGTGGTCGTAGAACGAGCAGCCGCCGGCGTTGTACGCGGATTCGTGCGCTTCCGGATCCACCCGCGCGGCGTTGGTGTACAGGTGGAGGAGGCGGTCGTCTGGAGAGGGGTGACCGTCGACGGCGTCGCCGTACCCCGCGTGCGCAACCGCCAGCATCCACCAGACCATGAGACCTCCCAGGCTCACATGTACCGTCGTGCACTCGGGGGTGATGTGACGTGAGTGTGTAGGGTGGACCGGGGCGCTACTGGTGTCCGCCGAGCTTGACGGGCCCGAGCTCGGCCGCCTGCGCCCGTGGAACGAAGTCCAGCGACTCGCTGTTGATGCAGTACCGCTGACCGGTGGGCTTGGGCCCGTCGGGGAACACGTGGCCCAGGTGGCCGTCGCAGCGGGCGCACCGGGTCTCCACCCGCACCATGCCGAAGGCCGTGTCGCGCACCTCGCGGATGCGCTCGTCGGCCACCGGCTGGAAGTAGCTGGGCCAGCCGGTGCCGCTCTTGAACTTGGTGGCGGAGTCGAACAGGGGCGCGCCACAGCCAGCGCAGGTGTAGATGCCGTCGCCCTTGTGGTCCCACAGGTCGCCGGTGAAGGCGCGCTCGGTGCCGTGGTCGCGCAGCACCCGGTACTCCTCGCCGGTGAGGTGGGTCTGCCACTCCTCGGCGGTGAGCGACACCTCGGGCGTGTGGGTGGACTTCACGGCGTCGTCGGCCCGCACGCCGCCACATGCGGTGAGGGCGAAGGCGGCTACGGACACCCGCAGCAGGTCACGTCGGTTCATTACTTCCTCCCGGGTCATGCTTTGGGTATGCCGCAGGGTGCGGATGGTTACTGCGGTGGGCGTCACGGAGCGTCACGCGGGTGGCGGAGGTGCCCACGCGGCCATCGGGGTGGGCCGCCACCGCGCGCAGGGTCCACGCCACGGCGCCGGAGCCGACCCGCCATGGCAACACTGCGCGGCCGCGCGCGTCGGTCGTACCTCGGAGCACAGCGCCCGGGCGGCCTGGCCCAGGCGGGGCCTCCAGCGCCGCGCCGAAGCCCCCTCCGCCCGCGGTTGGCGGGAGATCCACCGGGGGAGCGCCGGGGTGGCCGGGGCGGATCCAAGCGCGCCCGTGGGCACCCTCGAGCACCGGCGGCAGGCGCAGGCTGGGCTGGGGCTCTGGCGGGAGGACGGCATCCCGTGCGACCAGCACCACGGCCGCGTCGGCCACGGGCCGACCCTGCGCGTCGGCCACGTCCACGGTGAGCAGCGCCGTGGTCTCGGCGGCGAGGTCGGCGGTCTGTGGGGCGATGCGGACGGCGAGCGCGGGGCTGGCGCCGCGGAGCACGAGCGTCGCCGTGGCCCATGCCGGGCGGGTGCCGTCCGCCCCATGCCGGGGTGCGCGACCCACCAGATCCACCCGCACGGTGGCGGAGGGGCCGCTGGGCAGGGTGATGCGGCAGCCGAAGGCCTCGCGGGTCACGGTCATGCGTTGGGCGGACGGGGCATCGGCGCCGGCGACGGTCACCAGGGCCTCCGACGGCACGAACGGCGCGCGACCCACCAGCGCCACGACGCCCGGTCCCAGCGGACGCACCGCCATGGGCAGCGGCTCACAGCACGCCGCATCGGTGGGGGTGGGACGGGGCTGCTGGGCACTCGGGCTCCGGGACAGGGCGAGGGTGGCGTCGGTGGTGCCGGCGCTCGCGGTCACGTGCCAGGTGCCGGGGCCATCCCATGCAGGCAGGGTGAGCCGCGCCACGCCGTCGACCGTCGGGGTGGTGGCCTCCACGGGCTCCGGGGCGTCGGCGGCGGGCAGGTGCAGCCCGACCCAGCCGGGTGCGGGCTGGTCTTCAGCGACGGGGTCGGCGGTCCACCCCACCTCCGACACATCGCCGTGCACCCGGGCAACGACCTCGTCGCCGTGGACCTCCAGGGCGACCCCGGGTCCGGTCGGAACGCCCACGTCGAAGGTGCGGGTGCTCTGGTGTCCGCCGACGAGGAGCTGCACGCGCAGCCGGCCGGAGACGGTCACGGGCACGGGTACGTTCACCTCCACGACCCCGGCGGCGTCCGCTGTGGCCTCGCCCTCCGCCGCCACCTGGCCCCACTCGTCTTCGGCCGACCAGTACACCCTCAGATCGGGCACGCTGCCGCCGGCTCCCCTGAGCACGCCCGCGATGGGCACCACCGCGCCGGATTCCACGTTGGGCCCGGGATCGGTCCACCAGGCGATGGCCTCGGCCGCCGCCACCGTCGGGATGTCGAGTGCAGTGCGGTCCGCGCCCCGTCGGGCGTACACCCGCGCGGTGGCGGGTAGGGCAGCGACCCCGTCGGCATCGGTCAGCGCCACGAGGTGGGGCTCTGCGCCTCGGACCTGCACACCGGCCATCGGCGCGCCGTCGGTCAGGGCGGTGACCCAGACCAACGTCACCGCGCCGTCGGTGAGGCCTACCAAGCCCAGCGCGGTGCGATGGCCTCCAGCATCGGGGAAGTCGGGGTCGGCGATGCGCGATGGGTCGGTCATCCGTGCACTCTACGCGGACTGGCACAGCGCCGCGCTGGTGGCGGCCGCAGCCTCGCGTGGGCTCAGCTAGATCGGGACCACCTCGAGCCCATCCTCACCCGCTGTGAATCGCACCCGGAGCGGCCCCGGGCCGCACAGCACCCGGTGGCTCCAGCCGCACACGAGCTGGCCCCAGTGGTTCGGCGTGCCCGGTCGGTTGGTGAGCACCAGGCCACGGTCCAGCGCCGCCTCGAACCACACGGTCACCCCGCCGATCCGCCCGGGCGCCGGCACGGGCAGCTCGGCCTCCCAGCTCTCGGGCGCGTCCTGCGCGCCCAGCTGCAGCGATAGCACCCGGATCCCAGGCCCCAGCGGAACGGCCTCGGCCACCGAGCGGTACGGCTCGGGCGTGCCGAGCGCCTCGAGCACGGGCCCCACATCGAGACCGAGGGCGCCAAGCTCGGCGGTGGCCCGGTCCACCTCCTCGGCAGACTCGGCCGCGACAGTTGGTGCGGCCCACAGGTCCAGTCGACCCGGCGCGAGGTGGCCGCCCGGCGCCAGCCAGCGCGCCGCATCGCAGGCAACGCCGGCGATGTCCTCCATGAACGGGTCGGCGTTGAGCAGCTCCGAGAACACCAGGTCCATCGGCTCGGGATCCAGCTCGTCGAGCATCGCCTCGTGCACGATCACGCGGTCGGACAGGCCGTTCACCGCCGCCAGCTCCCGCGCGACATCAGCCAGGGGCGTTGGCTCCACGGCCACCACCCGCTCTGCTCCGAGCCGCGCCGCCAGGCAGGCGAACACCCCGGTGCCACAGCCCACCTCCAGCACCCGGGCCCCGGGGGCTCGTCGAACGAGCAGCTCGCGGAGCGCGGCGTTCCGTCGGGTGTCGGCGAGCAGGCGCAGGTGCTCCCATGGATCGGCGAACCCCTGGATGTCCATGACCACCTCCGTTGCCCCTGTCACCCGGTCGGAGAGCTGCGCCACCCCGGGCCGGGCGTCCAGACCGCCAGTCATCAGCCCGCCACGCGACGGCGGTACCACATCACGCTGACCACGAGCGCCGAGAGCGACAGGCCGAAGGCCGCGAGTGACACCCACTGCAGGGACGGCCGGTGCGGGGTGAAGGTGGAGGTTCCGAGGTCCACCGCGAACGGCACGAGGAGTAGTGCAGCCTCCACCCGCACCCGGGCGCGGCGGGACCCTCGCCGGCTGCGGCCGTCGCCGATCAGCCAGATCGCCGTGGCAGCGGCGGGGAACGCCACCCCCTCGGCCAGCAGCACCCACCGATCCGCCTCACCGGCGAAGGCCACCACGAACACGGTGGTGCCGAGAGTGGCGAGGGTGAGCTCGACGGCACGGCAGAGCAGCAGCGATGTGGCGGAGATGGGCAGCGCGTGCATCCAGGTGGTGGCGCTGGAGTTCGATGACGCCGGCATACAGCCCGTCCACGGCCGCGACAGCCGGCCGGGACACGACACGGCTGCGATGTCCAGTGGCAGGCCGAGCATCGGGCGGAGGAACAGCACCGTGGCGCTCGGCCCAAGCGTCTCGGCGGCCGTGGTCTTTCCCACGATCACGATCAGGATCAGCAGGAGGCCGGCCACCACCATGAACGGCGTTCCGGGGAGCAACAGCAGTCCGGCAGCCGCCAGACACCAGCCGATCAGGGGCAGCGGCGGGGTGCGCACAGCGGGGAGCAGTCCTGGCAAGGGCGCGGCACCGATGGCGAACGAGGCCGCCACCAGCCCGATCGCCCGTGGCAGCGGCGTCACGGCGCCGAGCGCGCTGAGCTGGGCATGCCAGGGCACGGCGAGCAGCGCGACCAGCCCGATCAGGGCGCCCAGGGCGGTGAGGGTGGGCACCCACGCCCGGGTGAGCCGGTCGATGCGCAGGCCTGGCGGCGTGGCCCTGAACTGCCGCTGTGCGGGCTCCGCGACTAGCAACCCGCCGAATCCGATGGCCGCGCCCATCAGGAGCCACCGGTTCGTGTCGCCGAGCACGATGGCGAGGGTGGCCACCGCCGCGGCAATGATGGTTGCCTACAGCCAATACCAGGCCGGCATGCGCAGTCCGTCCATCGCGTAGGCGACGGCGGGCGGTCGGGAGATCGCGATCATGCGGCACCCCACGCGAGCAGCTGCTCTTCCAGTGACAACGAGCCAGCCACCAGGCCGTCGGTGGGTCCGTCGCGGAGGATTGCGCCCCCCGCAGCACCACGAGGCGGTCGGCCACGCGCTCCACGTCGGCGAGCTGGTGG
>JBLFXJ010000439.1:0-6028 GCA_047609825.1 Myxococcota bacterium | reverse complement strand
TGGGTCGCCTATGTGCACCAGCAGGTCGACGCCGACCTGGCCGAGCTGGTGGAGCTGTGCTGGAGCCCCCGCCAGACCGAGCTGCCCGTGCCCGCGCCCCCGCTGGCCCGCCTGACGCTTCGCCTCCCCGCCACCGTGCTCGACCTGCCCGACGTGCGGGTGGAGCGCCCGCGAGTGGGGTGGGGCGCCGGGTTCCGCCACGCCCGCTCCGTGCTGTATGGCGTGCTCTCCGCCGGACTGCTGTTCGGACTGGGCCGTGATGCCATCTCTGGGGTGCTGATGGTGCCCGTCGGGCTCGCCGCGGTGGCCTTCGGGTATGTGCAGGCCAGCGGGGAGCGCGCCGCCGCCGAGGAGCGTCTGGCTGACGAGGTCCGCCGCCGGGCCGACACCGCCCTGCTCTCCGCGCTGCGCACCTGGCTCGACCGTCAAGCGGACAAGATCGTCGACGATGTGGGCGCCCAGCTCCTCGACCGCCGCCGCACCTTCGTGGCGTGGTACCGCACGACCGCCATCCCGGCGCGGGTCCGTCGCGACCGGGAGCGGGCCGCCGTGAAGGCCAGCGCTGACCTCGCCCGCCGGGAGCAGCCCCGCCTGGAGGCACGCGTGCGCGACCTGCGCGCTCTCGAGGCGGCGCTCGCCGATGGCTGAGGACGTCCTCGGTCACTACCGGCTGCTCGAGCGTCTGGGCGAGGGGGCCTACGGCATCGTGTGGCGTGGCGCCCACGAGGCGGACCCGCTGCTGCAGGTGGCGATCAAGGAGGTGCGGCCACAGCTGGCATCAGACGCCGAGTTCTGCGATGCCCTCCGGTCGGAGTGCCGGCAGCTCGACCGGCTCGACCACCCGAACGTGGTGCGGTTCCGCGACCTGATCGTCGGCCAGTCACGCCTCGCGATGGTGCTCGAGCTCCTGGTCGGGCACGACCTGAACTCCGCCCTCGACGCGGGCCCGCTACCGATCCCCGAGGTGCTCAGGGTGCTGGAGGCGATGCTCGCGGGGCTCGCCCATGCCCACGATGCCGGGCTGGTGCACCGGGACGTGAAGCCGAGCAATGTGTTCCTCTGCGCCGATGGCCGGGTGAAGTTGGTGGACTTCGGCATTGCCCGGGCCGCGGACAGCGCCCACGCCACCCGGTCTGGCCAGCTGACGGGCACCTTGGAGTATGTGGCGCCGGAGCGGTTCACCGGGCCTGGCGGGCCCGCCGCGGATGTGTACGCCGCCGGGCTCGTGGCGTGGGAGATGCTCGCCGGGGTGCGGGCCTGCCCTGGCGGCGAGCTCGCACGGATGATGGGCTGGCACCTGGCGGTGGGGGCGCCCGACGTGCGCACCGTGCGGCCCGACACGCCGGACTGGCTCGCGGCCTGGGTGGCCGGCGCGTGCGCGAAGGACCCCGCCGCCCGCCCGGTCGACGGTCGCGCTGCGCTCACCGCGCTCACCGTCGCCCGCGAGCCGGTGGTCGCGGTCCCGTCCGGCCCGCGGCGTGACCCGTCCACGGTGCGGGTGGACCGGGCCTCCCTCGGCACCGGTCCGCCGCCCTCCGACTCGACGACCTCCCGCCCCCACACTGTGTCTCTGTCTTCCGGCGCAGCCGTTGCGGCCGCGGCGTCGACATCGATTCCCGAGACCCCAACGGAGACGCCGAGCATTCCGGTCCAGGACCTGCCCGATGTCCCATCCCCGGGGCCCGCCCCACACACTGCCCCCCGCGGCGGCAGCCTGGCCATTGCGGCGTTGGGTGCCCTCGGTCTCGGGGGGCTGGCTGTGGCTGCATTGCTCGGATTCCTGGGCTGGTGGCTGTACGCCACGCCCACCGAGCTGCCGCAGGTCGTGAGCGTCGACCTGGCCCGGGTCGAGCACGCCCACACCGTCGGGCTGCACGACGTGCTGTGGGCCGACCCGATGCGGGAGCGGGACCTGGACCAGGCGATGCTCCGCGCCGGCGCCGAGGGCGAGCGCGATGCGCTCACCGAGTTGGTCGCCCGCGGCGTGTACCGGCCGGCGGTGCTGGAGATCGGGGTCGCCGGGGTGAGTGTGGGTGGGGTCCAGCTGCTGCCCATCGTCGACGGGTCCATCCCGGAGGAGGCGAAGCGCGGACAGCTCATCAGCACGCTGTACGACGATCTCCTCGAGCGCGCAGAGTCCACGAAGTTCCTCGCAGAGTTGGGGGGCCCAGCGTTCACCGGGCGGCTGGTGATCGCCGTCGATCGACGCGTCCCGTTCCGCACAGTGCGCGAGGTGATGTTCACGGCGGGCCAGGCCCAGTTTGGCGAGTTCCTGTTCCTGGTGGACGACCCCGGCGCGACGCCACTCGACTGGCGGGCCACCGTGTCACCCGCAGCACGGCGGATCACGCTCACGGAAGACGGCGGTCAACGCCTGCTCACGGCCGCAGGAAGCGAGGCGATGCCGGTGGCCCGTGACGCCGTGGTCTCGGGCGCCGGACGCCTGCTGCCCGGCGACGCCATCGGCTGCGCCCTGTACCTCCCGCAGTCGCACACACCGTGGGAGCGGATGGCCGCCGCCATGGACACCCTCACCAGCCTGGGCGTGCCCACCGTGGTCATCGCTGGCGGTGTGCCGTTCGATGGGGACGAGGAGGTGGTAGACCCGCCCCTGCTCGTCGCGCCGCGAGAGCTCCGGGTGTCGGACCAGGTGGCCGTGCTCCGGTCGACCCTGCCGGCCATCGGTCCGCCGAGCACGGAGGCGCCGAGGCGGGAGTGCACGGAGCGAGGGCTGCTCCCGCCGCTGATGCGTGTGGAGCCGATGTGAGCGCGGAGGCTCTGGCCGCGCGGCTCGCCAGGGGCCCCATGCCCCCCGCCGAGGCCCTCCGCCTGGCCCGGGTGGTGCTCCGGGCCCTCGCGCCCCAGCACCGCCAAGGCCGGGCCCATGGCGGGCTGTGCCCGACCACGATCCGCGTCGGCGCCGCGGGCGTCGAGCTCCTGCCGGCCGAGCCCGAGCCTCCGCTGGACTACCAGGCACCGGAGATCGGCGAGGAGAGCCCTCCCACTCCGGCCGCCGACGTGTATGCCGTCGGCCTGCTCACCTGGGAGCTGCTCGTCGGGGTTCCCGCGTGCCCGGACGGCGGGGCGCTCCGCAAGCGGGGGTGGCACGCCGGCGTTGGCCTGCCGGACGTCCGCCAGCGCGCGGCCGCGCCGGCGTCTCTCGCCGCCGCTATCGCTCGGCTCGCGGCGCGCTCCGATCGCCCCGCCGACGCCGACGCCGCCCTGGTCGTGCTCGCCTCCGTGGACCTGGGAGACGCTGCCGAAGCGGCGGTGAGCAGACCCCGCTCGGTCATGCTCGGGGTCGCACCGCCAGACCCTGTGCCAACGGTCGAGTCCGCGCGGCCCCGCACCGTGCACACCCCGCCGGTGCAGCCCCGACCGCAGCCCCGACCGATGGCACCCGCTGCCCGGTCCAGAGTCCCCGCGCTGCTCGCCCTCGGCGTGGTGGTGCTAGGTCTCGCCGTGGTGGGCGGGGTGGCCGTGGTCGGAGCGACGGCCTTCGTGGTCGGGAGCCCGCCCGAGCCGGCCGCTCCGACCGTCGACGCGGCGCCCCCGCCCCCCGACGTCCTCCTCGCTGAGGCACAGACCGCCCACCGCAGCGGTCACCCCGACGCCGCCCGCTCCGCGGTGGACCGGCTCCTCCGCGACCACCCCGACGCCGCCGAGGCCCGCGCCGGCGCCACCCTCGCGGGCCACCTCGACGAGGTGGGGCGCCCTGCCGGTGACTTGAGCCTGTCCACCTGGCACCAGGGCGGACCCGACGCCCTGTCCGCTGATGGCCCCACGTTGATGTTCTTCTTCGAGGCCTGGTGCCCCTACTCCCAGCGCCACGCCCCGGGGGTGCAGGCCCTGGCCGACGCCCACCCAGCCCTGCAGGTCGTCGGGCTCACCCGCCAGACCCGCGACACCCCTGATGCCGAAGTCCAGGCGTTCATCGCCGACCATGGGCTTCGATTCGCCGTGGCTCGCGACCCCGGAGCGCTGTCTGACCGGTTCGGCGTGCCCGACGTGCCCGGGGTGGTGTTGCTCCAGGCTGGCGTGGTCCGGTGGCGCGGTCACCCCCGCGATCTGGCGCCAGGGCTGGTAGAGTCTTGGTTCTAGGGCACGGAGGTGAGGCGTGTGGCTCATGGTCGGGACCGCGCTGGCGGCAGCGCCGTGGACCGTGGACGTAGCGGTGCTGGCGCATGCGCCGGGCGGGTCCGTGGTCGCGCTCACCGAGCAGAGCGGCGGCACGCTGACCCTGCCTTCCTGCAGTCGCCTCCAGCTCGCGGCCACGCCATCCGAATCGGTGCACGTGGTGGCGCTGTACTGGGAAGATGACGTGCCGGGCGCGCTCGGCCTGCTGTACCCGAGCGACGGCAGCCCGGCGGCGTTGCCCCGCGACGTGCGCAGCTTGGTGCCGCCGACCCAGTCGGTCTGCCTCGATCACGACGCCGGCACCGAGGAGCTGACCCTCGTGTTCTCCGCCGCTCCGCTCACCCGGGCCGACCTGCTCTCGCTCGCTGGGGTCGCCCCCGCGCCAGCCCCGGCCCCGCGCACCGCACGCCCGGCTGCGCGCGCCGCCCCGGCCGAGACGCTGGGAGCGGCGCTGCGCGACCCGGCCATCGCCCACGCCCTGGCCGCCATCCGCACCAACTTCAAGGGCCTCGGGCTCGGCGCCCCAGTGGTCGCGCCGAGCACGGTGCGGCTCACCGGGGACGCGCGTGGGTGGGCCGCCTACACCCTCACCCTGGACCACGTCGAGGGCGACGCGGCCTGCGACTGCGCCACGGTCGAGCTCACCAGGTGAGCACCCGCACGGCCTCCGCCTCCACCAGCACCACGCCACCCGCCTCGCTCCACGCCGCCAGCGGCGCCGCCTCGCCCTGCAGCCGGTGCCGGTCGGCGACCAGCACGGTGGGCTGACCGCCCCACGCCGCCCCCGGGCCCTCGCCGCTCACCGCGTCGAGCGCGCCCAGCGCCGCGCCGTCTGCTCCGAACCAGGCCACCGCGCCGTCCGCAGCCCCCACCCGCACCCGCCCGTCCGCGACCGCCAGCGTGGCTGCCGCAGCGGCGACATGAACCGGCTGACCCTCCACCGGGCCCACCCACACACCGTCCGCTGCCCGAACTGCCAGGGTGGCGCCGTCTGCCGACCACGCGGCGTCCACCGGGCCCGCCACAGGCCACTGCCGCACCGCGTCGCCGCACGCCACAGCCAGGGCATCGGAGGCCTTCGGCGCTGGCGGTTGGTCCGCGCGTCCCGGGCCGCCCTCGGTGCGAACCGCCGCTGCGATGCACCGCCCCGCGGGGGCCGGCCACAGGCGCCCGTCCACCGCAACATCCCCCGGGGTCGGGAGCAGGGTCGGCGCCGGCCCGAGCCGTGCGAGCTGGGTGGACGGGGGCACCCAGGCCACCCCCCACACCGCGTCGTGCCCCCAGGCCGGGCTGCTGGTGAACACCGGGCTCGACAGGCTGTCGCGCGGCCGGCCAGCCACGTCCCATGCGCGGGTGGCCGCCACCACGCCGGGCGGGGGCGCCTCCACCCCCTCAGGCACCAACGCCACCACCCCGCCGGCGTGCGCAATGCCCTTGAACACGGTGCCGAGCGGTCGCGACGTGCTCCGCTCGATGTCGAGCAGCACCAGGGCCAGGGTGAGCCGTGCCTCGGGCAGGTGCACCGCGATGCGCCCCGCGTCCACCCAGCCCGCGAGCACCACCCCTGCCATGGGTGGCACGTCCACGGTCGCGCCGGCCGCGGTCCACACCCGCAGCTCAGGCCCGTCCGTGCCATCCACCCGCGCCAGCAGGTGCGCCCCATCCGGGCTCCACGACGCACTCTCGGTGCGGGCCTCCACCACCGCCGCCCCGCCCGGGCCTGCGATCCACCCGGTGCCGAGCAGATCCACCAGGAGCGCATCGCCCGGCCCCCACAGCGGCGCACCGTCCAGCGGAGCGGGCGCCTCAAGGACGACGCCCTCGGCGACCACCATCGCCTGCTGGCCTGCCAAGAGCACCGTATCTCCACGCGAATCCACGATGCGAGCGT
>JBLFXJ010000438.1:0-6061 GCA_047609825.1 Myxococcota bacterium | reverse complement strand
ACTGAGGAGTGACGCGTGCAGATCGACTCCGCTGCCCTCAGAGAGCTCGCCGAGGCGATCGCGAGGGAGCTCTCGTCCGAGACCCCTTCCGCGGTCGCCGCCACCCGGTCCGCCGGGCTCGGCGATGGCGTGTACCGCACGATCGACGAAGCGGCGGCTGCCTCACGAAAGGCGTTCCTGGCCTACTCCCGGATGGGGCTCCGCACCCGGTACTCCGTGGTGGAGTCGATCCGCGCGGTGTGCCGAAAGGAGGGCCGCGCACTCGCAGAGTTCGCGTTCAGTGAGACCGGACTCGGGCGTACGGAAGACAAGGTCATCAAGAACCACGTGGTGACCGAGCGCACTCCCGGCCCGGAGATCCTCGAGCCGCTCGCTCGGTCCGGCGACCAGGGGCTGATGCTCACGGAGCCGGCGCCGTTCGGCGTGATCGGGGCGATCACCCCAGTCACCAACCCCACATCGACCATCATCTGCAACGCGATCGGGATGCTCGCCGCCGGCAACTCGGTGCTGTTCAATGTGCACCCGAGCGCCGGTCGGGTGTCGATGCACACGATTCAGCTGCTCAACCGCGCGGCTGTGGCCGCCGGCGGGCCGCCAGACCTGCTCACCTGCATCGCTGAGCCCACCATCAAGAGCGCCGGCGAGCTCATGCACCATCCCTTGGTGCGGTTGCTGGTGGTCACGGGTGGCGGCGGGGTGGTCAAGGCCGCCATGAACTCCGGCAAGCGGGCCATCTGCGCCGGACCGGGCAACCCACCCGCGGTGGTGGACCCGACGGCCGACATCGACAAGGCGGCTCGGGACATCGTCGGTGGCCACTCGTTCGACAACAACGTGATCTGCGTCGACGAGAAGGAGTGCATCGCGGTCGCCGCCTGCGCAGACCCTCTGATCGCCGCCATGCAGCGCCATGGCGCCGTCCTGTTGCCGAAGTCCGACCTGCAGCGCCTCGAGAAGGTGATCTTCAAGAAGATGGCCGGGCCGAGGGGCCACGCGAGCATCAACCGCGATCTGGTGGGCAAGAACGCATCGGTCATCCTCGAGCAGCTCGGCAAGCCCGCCGGCCCCGAGGTGCGGTGCGTGCTCGTCGAGGTCGACAACGACCACCCGTTGATCTGGACCGAGCAGATGATGCCCGTGCTACCGATCACCAGGGTGCCCACGGTAGATGTCGGGATCGACCTCGCGATTCAGGCCGAAGGGGGGTGCTTTCACACCGCCTCGATGCACAGCCACGATCTTCGTGCGTTGTCCAAGATGGCCAGCGAGTGCAACACCAGCATCTTTGTGAAGAACGGCCGCTGCGTGAGCGGTCTGGGCGCCGGTGGCGAAGGCTGGACCAGCTTCACCATCGCGTCGCCAACCGGCGAGGGCCTCACCACCGCGCTGTCGTTCTCCCGCTGGCGGCGGTGCACGATGGTCGACCACTTCCGCATCGTGTGACGCGCGTGGACGGCCGACCCCAGTTCCAAGGTCCCGCCCTCGCGATGCTGGACATCCGCGACATCCCTCGGGGTCTGCTCGCGCTGGACCTGCTCGTGAAAGAGGCAGAGGTCCAACTGCTCTCGGCAGGCACAGTGCAGGACGGGCGCTACCTCATCCTGTTCGGCGGCGCAGTGGAGCCGACTCAATACGCATTCCGGCGTGCCTGCGAGGCCGCTGGCGCTGCGCTGACGGATTCGGTGCTCCTGCCCTGGGCGGAAGACCGCATCGTCCCTGGAATCCTGGATGCGACCCATTTGCCGGCCGCCAGCGGCGATACCCTCGGCGTGATGCAGCTCGGGAGCTCGCCCACGATGCTCCGCGCTGTCGATGCCGCCCTGAAGGGCGCGCATGTCGAGCTGCTGCAGCTTCGACTCGCAGACGGACTTGGCGGGCGCGCCCTCGCGACCGTGTGCGGTGAGACCACAGATGTAGAGGCAGCCCTCGAAGTGGCGCTCGACGCCATCCCAGCCCGACCGGACTGGTCCTCCGCGATCATCCGCAACGTCGATGGCGACGTGGCCACCCACGTCAATCGGAAAACCCACTTCTTCGACGCGTGGCGCGGATGAGGAGCACCCCATGAAGCTCGGACGCGTCGTCGGCACGGTGGTGTCGCACACCCGGGTGTCCGGAATGGAGGGGCTCAAGCTGCTCGTGGTCACCCCCCTGACGGCGGGGCTGAGCACGGGCGGCATGTCGTTCGTGGCAACGGATGCCTCTGCGCAGGCCGGTCCGGGTGATCTGGTGACCTATGAGTCCAGCCGCGAGGCCGCGCTGCTCCACCATCCAAGGTTCGTTCCGGTGGACCACGCCATCGTCGGCATCGTCGACGACTACCAGACCGAGGGGGGGGCATGAAGACCGGACGCGTCGTCGGCACCATCGTCTCTCCGCAACAGCACCCGTTCTACGACGGTCGCAAGCAGCTCGTGGTGCGGTACACCCGCCCCGACGGTGCCTTCGACGGAGAGGCCTATGTGGTCGCCATCGACCAGGTCGGTGCCGGCATGGGCGAAGATGTGGTCGTGCTCGACGAGGGCAACTCCGCCCGTCAGATCCTCTCTCTGCCCCCGTCAGGCCCCACCCGCGCTGTGATTGTCGGCATCATCGATTCCGTGAACACACCCGACTCGTCTTCTCCCGAAGCACACCGAGGACCCCATGAGCAGTAGCGATTCCGGCTTCCAGCTTCGGACCTACATCTTCATCGATCAGATGCAGCCGCAGCTCGCCCAGTTCATCGCCAAGGACAACCGGGTCTACGACCCCAACGAGTATGACGCTGCGATCATGCTCGAGCTGGCACCCGCGATGGAGATCCATCGCATGATCGACATGGCGCTGAAGTCCACCAGCGTGCGCCTCGGCTCCGTTGTCACCGAGCGCCAGTATGGCCTGATGCAGATCCAGCACCCCGACCAAGGTGAGGTGCGGGCAGCAGGCGAATCGGTCCTCGAGCAGACGGGACTCACGCCGCTGGACCGCGCCCGACTGGTGCTGCACACGAACATGGTGATCCGCGGCATCGAGCAGGATCATGCGATCTACTTCACCGGCACGAGCAAGGGGAACATGGTGCTGGCCGACGAATCGGTCTTCATCCTGGAGGTCTCGCCGGCCGCATACCTGACCATCGCGTGCAACGAAGCGCTGAAGGCCGCCCGGGTGAAGCTGGTCAACATCCGGCCGTTCGGCGCAACGGGACGGCTGGTGATGAGTGGCCCGGAGAGCGAGATCGACTCGGCGGTAGCAGCGGCGCTGGCCGTACTCGAGTCGCTCAATGCCGAGCTGGACGAGGCCGGGAGGTAGGACTCGGGGCGGCGGAACGGTCCGCTCAGAATCCACTGGCGAACGTATCGACGCCCAGGGGTCGATCCGTCAGCGAATCCATCGTATCCTGCGCCTCGTCCCGGGCTCGCTCCAGGTGCCGCGCTCGCGCGCCTGTGAAGCCCGACCGCACGACGGAGTCTCTATGCGACGCCTGCCTCTCCTCGCGGTGGCGCTGCTCATCGGGTGCCAGGAATACAACATCAGTGGCGGCGAAAAGCCCGGACGCGCCGATGGCGACACGGGCGATCCAGTCACTGACGGCACCACGCCGCCCACCACCCCGTCCACGCCCACGACGCCCACCTACACCGATCCACCGGTCGAGCCTGCGCCCGAGATCGAGGTCGATCCATCGTTGTTGGACTTTGGATTGTGGCCGGAGGATTGCCCATCTCCGATGATCCCCGTCACGATCTCGAACATCGGTACGGCCGATCTCGATGTGTCTCGCATCGAGCTCCAGAACAACGGCTCGGGCGTGTTCCGGATCTCCAGCACAGCGCCCGCGCTGGTGCCGCCTGGCGGTTCGCACGAGTTCCTCGTCGACTTCACGCCAGCTGATCTCGTGGGCTACCCCTCAGCCAACGTCCACATCTGGTCGAACGATGCAGACGAGGCCGAGCTCGACGTACTCCTCGACGGTGAAGGCTCGGATGTGGCCGAGTGGACCGACCGCTGGGAGCAGAACGAGACCGGCCCGGTGGACGTGCTGTTCGTGCTCGACAACTCGGGCTCGATGGACGGCGAGATCGACAACCTGGCGAACACATTCGACGTGTTCATCAACGGCTTCGTCGCGTTGGGCCTCGACTATCAGATCGGCGTCGTCACAACGGACATGGACAACCCTGCTCAGTCCGGCCAGCTGCTCGGTCCCGATCGGATCATCACGCCGGCGCTGCCCGACCCCGTGGCCTCGTTCCGCGCGGCAACCGACCAAGGGGCCGGCGGCTCGGGGAGCGAGCGTGGTCTCGAAGCGGCGCACGTCGCCCTGACCGAGCCGCTGATCAGCGGACACAACTCCGGCTTGGTCCGCGCAGACTCCACGCTCTCCGTGATCGTGGTGACCGACGAGAACGACGATAGCAACGACTACATCCGGCCGGTGGACTTCGCGGACTTCCTCGATGCCTATCAGGGCGATCCCGGGCGCACGAGCTTCTCTGCAGTCGCGGGACGCAAGAGCGGAATCCTCCCCTGCATCTCGCTGTTCTCGGGTGTGAGCGCAGAGCCAGCACCACGCTACTGGACCGTCGTGTCCCAGACCGACGGCATCCACAGCCTGATCTGCGACATGGACATGTCGCGGATCCTGACGGATCTGTCGGTTGTCGCCAGCGGAATGCTCACCCGGTTCCCGCTCACGCTGGTGCCTGCTGATCCGGCCGGCGTGGACGTGACCATCGAGGGCTTCGTCGTGCCCCACTCGGAGAGCAACGGGGTGTCGTACGACGCCACCACCAACAGCCTCGTGTTCACCGGCGACTGGGTACCGCAGCCCGGCAACGACGTGGTGGCCACATACGAGGTCGAGGAGGCCTGTCCCTGACCCGCATCCTCTACATCTGTACTGGCAACATCTGCCGCTCCCCGTTCGCCGAAGCCGCCGCCCGAGCATACGCCTCAGACGCGCGAATGCCCGTGGAAGCACGTTCTGCGAGCGCCATCGGACTCACCGGGCGCCGCGCCGACGCGAAGATGGCCCGCGTGGCCCGCGAGATCGGCATCGAGCTGGGTGGACACCTGAGCGTGCCCCTCACGCCGGCTCTGCTCACCTGGGCAGATCGCGTGCTCGTGATGGAGCTCGTACATGCAGATACGGTTCGGTCCACCGCGGCACAGGCCGGCTTGCATGACCCGTGGGTCGAGCTGATCGGTCCTTATGCGGGCCTCCAGGAAGTCGACGACCCGCACGGCAGCTGGACCCTCGGTCCCTACCGGCGCACCCGTGACCACCTGTCACGGGCGGTGGCTGCCCACCTCGAGCAGATCGCCGCCGACCTGGGCATCTGAGAGCCCCTACTCCTGCGCGAGAACCTCCATCAGGTTCGCGAGCAGGGTGTCGATCGGCGCCGGCTTTGGAATCCGGCGTGTGACCTGGTCTCCAAACAGCTCGAGCAACACGTGATCCGTACAAGCGGTGTGACTCAACACCACCGGGAGAGGCGGCGGAAGCCGAGCGAGTTCATCGAGCAGGATCAGCCCCCCGAGGTGGTCAACCTGCTCCTGATAACGGCGAGCCCGCGGGCCCAGGACGCGGTGCGGGTGGTCGCCGAGCGGGATGAACAGGTCCATCACTACGGCGCGCCATGGGCGCTCGTGCAGCAACCGCACGGCTTCTTGAACAGACTGGGCCACCTTGACCTCGACCCCGAGCGCTTCCGCCAGGATCTCTGCTGCCAATGCGACATTCTCGGGCTCGTCATCGACGAACAGGATGCCGGTCGGGTTCACCTGCACCTCCTGCGGTGCGAGTACACGCCAGTGAGGCCTACCGCCACTCCTGCCGATCGAAGTCCCAGACCCGCTTCACCCGCCGACCGCTCTCGATGTCCACCTCGAACATCCGACGCCGGCCGTCTTCTGCCACCAGGCTCACGGCGTAGCGGCCAGGAGGCATCAGCTGCTTGAGCGGCGCCAGCTGCACGAACTGTCCCGCGATGTACACCTCTGCTGGCTGCCGCGCGTCGACAACCAACACCCCAGGCTTCACCGCTTCGGGAGCCGCAGGGTCGATGGGCGG
>JBLFXJ010000437.1:0-6066 GCA_047609825.1 Myxococcota bacterium | reverse complement strand
GACCCCGCGGCGGCGGAGCTTGCGGACGGGTCCGCGAGAGGGCAGGATGGTCGGGATGCACCGACCAGTGGTCTTAAATTGCCTGTACTCCTCGAGGAGGCTGACGTCCAGCAGCTTCAGCTCGACACGCGCGCCTGCGGAGCCGCGGTGCCCACTGCGCGTGAGTTCGCCCAGTCAGCGTTCTTCCACCTCGACGCTCCGTTCGTGCCGCCAGGAGCGACCCACGCAATGAGCCGTGGCGTGCTCCTCGTGGGCGGCCGCGACGTGGCTACCGGGACGACGCTCGGCGACGTGTGGCTGCTCGATCTCACCAATGCGCCCACTCACCTGCTCGGCGCCGGGCCCGACCCCGATGTCCCGGTCGAGTGCCCCTGGCACCAGATGTCCGACCATGGTGCCTCGGGGCTGGTGGGCGGCCGAGAAGGAGGTGCCCTCGCCTTCTCCCCGTCCATCGACGACACCGGCTTCCTCGCCGGGTTCGTGCTCATGGGGGGCTGGGCGGCGGATGGCGACACCGCCTCGGCAACGGATGACGTCTCGGTGCTGCCGCTGGACAATCTCTCCGGTGGCTTCGGCCCCACAGGCGCCGCCCTGCCGCTGGTGCCGTACACCTTCGTGGAGCGAGGCGATCCGGCATGTACAATTCCGGTCGCGAACTTCGTCTGTACCCCCTACGACGTCGACGACGACGGCGCAGTCACTCACCACTGCGACGAGAGCTACCCGTTCTCGGTCAACCCCTGCACCGGTGAATTCGTCGACGGTTCGTGCGACTACGTCTCAGACGTGATCGGGGGATGCGCACTGGACCCGTACTGTGTCGCGAGTCCCGACGACCGCGACGCAGACGAAGGGACTGTATCGTTCGTCGAAAACGCTCCGGGCCTCGCCTATTCGGGGGTGTCCGTCGATCCAGTCGCACACACGCTCACGCTGTTCGGGGGCATTACAGGGTGCCAAGGCCTCGACTGCGGGCCTTGGGCCGGCGTGGCAACGGCCGACAACGATCTCGACGCGGTCCGGGGACGGGCGCTCGCATCCACCAACGTCACGCTCCAGATGAGCCTGCTCTGGCCGTTCCCGCTCGAGGCCGTCGGTGCGATGAACCACCACCACCCGCACGCCGACGCGGAGGGCTGGCCTGCGGGCGCGTCGTCGGGCGTGCACAAGGTCTCCGCGGCCCGCCTCGGCATCCAATGGGACGACGCGACGCGCACGCTCACCTCGGGCAGTGACTTCAGCGCCGTGCTCGGTGGAACGCTCTGGCAGTCCGTTGGCCCGGGCACGGACTACCGCGCAACGGGCGACGAGGTGCCCGGTGTCTGTGGCGTGTTCGACATCGAGCAGTTGATCCCTGGCGACTACGTGCCGATCCCCACCGATACGGTCTTCGCCGACGCCAACGACGCGCGGGCGCTCGCCGGTGACATGGTGGCGTACCACTACGCCTCTGGGGAGGGCACGTTCGGCGCCGGCATCCTGCTCGACGAGGGCGCCTACGCGATGGCGACGGTCGCGATCGACGATGAACACGTGTTCGTCACCGGTGGCACGGGATGGGAGTATGCGAGTCGAGCCCAGTACCTGATCCAGATGGCGGGCCTGCCCACCGAGCCCGGGCCGCTGCCACCGCCCGGCGCCGTCCAAGCCTGGCGCGTCGCCCATGACACCTCGGGTCCCCGGCGTGGGGCCAGCGCCGTGTTCGACCCGCTGGTGAACCAGGGCGTGGTGATCACCGGTGAAGACGGCACGACCCGGGTGGAGCTGGTCACCCGAGCACCACGCCTGTTCTCGAGGGCGGTCACTACCGCGAGCAGCGAGCTCGAGGTGGTGTGGGAGTCCTGTGATGGGGGCATGGCAGTGGATGAGGGCCTGTGGTGGGTTCGTCACGCGCTGGCGCTCCAACCGACGGGATCGGTCAATGAGGTCGCGCTGTGGATGCCGCCAGCGCTGTTCGAGCAGTGGCGCTCGGGCACGCCGTCCTCCGCGTGCCCGGCATCCCCCAGCGACGCGCCCCAGATCATCCTGACGGTGAACGGCACGGAGACCACCGTGACCGACCTTGTGGAGCACACAGTGCACCTGGACGCCGCGGGCGCGCCGCTGGTCACCGAGGCGGTCATGCGCCTGCCGCAGTTCGTCACGTCCTACGACGAGGTGCTGTTGACCCTCGACGCCGTGCTCGAGCCGTCGACCAGCGCGACTGCACCCACCCAACCGACGGCCGGCACGGCGGCGACGACCACTCTGGAACGGACTGAAGTCTGCCCAGAGCAGAACGTGTTCTCAATGCTGGGCTTGCCTCTGACGCTGGCAGGCGCGGCGCCGCCGAGCCCGCACGTGCGCGTCCTCCACCCCGCGGGCACCACCGCTGTGGTGGCGACCCCGACACCGTGCACCGGGCTCCTCCTCGACCCCTTCCCCGCCGCAGAGCAGCACGCAGAGACGTGCACCGTGCACGAGCAGGCCTACTTCCAGGACTTCCTCGTCGCCGTGCACCCGAGCCTCGAGCGCCACGATGTGGTTCCGGACACCGACCTCCACCCTTACGTCGACACCTGCTTGAGCCTTGCCGGACTGGTACATGAGTACGTCGTCGACACCGACGACGAGGGCGCTCCGGGACTGCGGGCCGACCACCGCGCGCTGCTCGACGCGTTCTCCACCGGGCTCACCGCACCGCTCGGCCCGTGGAGCATGGTGTTCAGCAGGCCCCCCGCCGGAGGGGCGGCCGTGCTCGGTGAGTCCGTGAACAAGGTGTCGTGGGTGCAGCGGCTGACCGGCGATGAGCTGACCCACTTCCAGTCTGTCGCGTATCACGAGCTGGCGCATCGCTGGGCGGGCATTGACACGCGGTTCCAGGGGGAGGCCCTGTGGCTTCAGGAGGCGATCCCGGAGCTGTTCACCATCATGCGCTACCCCGCATCGTCCGACCATGCAGAGGCGCTGTTCGGCGGCATGGACTGGCGACTGACCACTCACGCTGCGGGCCTTCCGAACCTCTCCGATCTCGAGTATCCGCCTGCGGAACTCTTGCCGAAGACCATCACTCTGTACCAGACCGGCCCCTTGGCGCTCGCTCAGGCCGCCCAGCTCTCCGGACTCGGTCCCGAGCCGTTCCTGCAGGAGCTCGCGAACAGGTTCCTCGATTCGCACGACGCGCCTTACTCCGCCTTCGACCGAGCCGCCTGGCTCTCCTGGCTCGCATCGGATGCCATGACCGCGGACTTCCACGACGACTGGGTGGCGTCGGGGGTCAGCGCAGCGCCCTTGCTGGCGGTCACCGAGGCGCGCGCCCTCGATGGTGGGTGGTTTGAGATCGACATCGAGCAAGTCCAGCACCGGCTCGCCCCTCCGGGCGACCCAGCGGGCCGAGTGCCATTCCACATCGTGTGCGACCCCGACACATCGTTCACCGGATGCACCGCCACGTGGGGTGACGACGCGATGCTTCGACCGGCGAGCATCAGCGCTGGCGAGACAAAGACCATTACGGTGCAGAGCGCAGGCGCCCTCCGGTTCGCCCTGATGGGCCCGCACTTTCTCTTGCCCGGTGATGGGGGGGTGCCGCTGTATGGGGTGCAGGATGGGGTGAGCCAGCCGCTCACGCCGAAGAACCGTCGAACCCATGCCCACGCGTCGCCGTGGCTCCTGCTCTGCGCCCCCGACTTTCCCCCCGTCGCGGGTGTGGGCGATCTGGCCGACACCCTTTGCGGATCCGCTGTCGACATCGACGACGACGGCTGGCGCGTGCCTACCGGCCCGCCCGGGCGAGAGCCCCCGCTCGTGGGCGGCGACTGCAACGACGGCGACGACAGCATCCACCCCACACTCGATGGGGACGACTGGGATGACGACACGGACAACGACTGTGATGGCTGGCCCATCGTGAAGGTGACCCCATGAACCGCACCCTCGCTGCGCTCACCCTGTTCGCGCTCACCGCTGCGGGCTCCCTCTGGTTCGTCGCAGGCGACGCCGCCGTGGCCGTGGTGCCCAATGAGGTCGCCCCGCTCGCGGAGCGCCTCGCGGGGGCCGACACCTTGGTCCTTGGCGGCATCTCATCGACCACCTGGCGGGGCGGCGGGAGTAGCTTCCTCTACCGCGCCTCCCGCGACGGCCCAGCGGTGATCGATGACAAGTTTGCAGACCGGGTGCGCCTGCTCGACGGCACGGTGACGCGGTCCAACGCCCCCTACGCTCTCGTCCAGGAGGTGCCCCTCTGGCTCACGCCGGACCTCTTCGCACTCGTGCGTGACGAGCTGTTCGCAGGCTTCGCGAACAGTACCCTCCTGCCCCACTGCCCTGACGGCATCAACTCGCCACCAGAGGGCTGGTACAGGGTCGACCTGCCCGGCGCCCTCGACGACCCCTGGGCGGTGCACATCCGCATCCACCAGCTCAACCACATGCTCGGCCAGATCCACGTCGCGGGCCCAGGCGTGCGGCCCTTGCACGTGCACATCCTCCAGATGCACACCGATGTGCCCGTCGGGGACATCACCTCACCCACCTTCCGCGCCGGAGCGGGCTGGGATTTTGGCGGCAACATCGCCCTCGAAGACAGCCGGATGCCCTGGCATCTCGCCCAGCGCGTGGACTGGGCCACCGATGAGACCGAGAGCCTCGACCTTGGCTACACCAGCCTCCCCCTGGGCGTGGAGATCAACTGCGCCGAGGACCAAACCCCGGTCGAGCGAGTCGTTCGCCACGTGTTGCGTCCCACCGGCGACGATCCTGCCATCGCGTCGGCCCGCTTGGTTCAGGCGCGCGCGGAATGCCCTGAGGTGCACCTGCGGGCGGGGGCCAAGGTGCATGTCTGGGCGGCGGGCGACGCGATGGCCTGCTTCACCGGCGAGGTACGCCTGGAGAGCACCACGCCGACGGGCGACACCGTGGTGCTGAAGCAGGTGGGTCTGTCGAAGTGCCGCACCGACCAGTCCACCAGCTCGCCCCAACGCGATCATCTGGAGAAGTGGGTGGTGGACGGCTCCTGGGACGTCGACACGCTGGCGTGGGTGGTGGAGGGGATCGCGCGCGTGGAGTGCTCCGGGCCTACCGGACGGGCCAAGGCGTTCGCGAGAGGCGGCATTGTGGGGCACGGTCCAGCCACCCAGTTCTACTGGCCGGAATGCTACATCGAGTGATGCGAATGCCCGCCATCGTCCTCCTGGCAGCCGGCTGCCTCCGCGGGACGGAGCTCGACGCCAGCGCGGTGGTGCCCGACGAGGTGGCCCCGCTCGCGGAGCGTCTCGCGGGAGCGGACACCTTGGTCCTCGGGGGCTCGTCGTCCACGATCTGGGGTGGAGGAGGGGCACCTTCCTCTACCGCGCTTCCCGAGACGGTCCGGCGGTGATCGACGACCAACGCACGGTGCGGGTGCGTTTGATCGACGACGCGGTGACGATGTCCAACGCCCCGCTGCACTCTGTTCCCCCGTGGCTCACCCCAGAGCTCTTCGCGCTCGTGCGCGACGAGCTCTTCGCCGGCTTCGCGAACAGCACCCTGGCGCCCCACCGCCCAGAGGAACTCTGGAGCTCGCCCCGGGGCTGGTACCAGGTCGACCTGCCCGGTGCGCTCGACGACCCCTGGACGATTCACATCCGCGTCGATCCAGTCACGCAGATGCTCGGGCAGGTGCATGTGGCCGGCCCAGGCACCCGTCCCACCCGCGTCGTGGTAAACCAGATCCACACCGATGTGCCGGTCGGCGACATCACCTCACCCACCTTCCGCGTCGAGGCGGGCTGGGATTTTAGCGGCAACGTCGCCCTCGAAGACAGCCGGATGCCCTGGCACCTCGCCCAGCGTGTGGACTGGGCCACCGATGAGACCGAGAGCCTCGACCTTGGCTACACCAGCCAACCCGCACCGTTCAAGGTCTACTGCGAGGCCGGCCAGGCGCTCGTCGAGCGACCCTTTCGGCATGTGCTCCGCCCGACGGGGGATGACGCGGCGGTGGCCTCCGCACGCCTCGCGCAGGCGCGGGCCGAGTGCCCCGACGTCCACCTCCGGGCAGGCGCGTTCGTCAACCTGTCCGCCTCGGGCGACGCCACGTCCTGCTTC
>JBLFXJ010000436.1:0-6098 GCA_047609825.1 Myxococcota bacterium | reverse complement strand
GCCGTTGGAGCCGCCCCGGGCCTGCGCGCCGCGGTCGGCGTCGCCGCCCCGTTGTCGCGGGGTGAGATCATCGTTCAGGCGGTGCTGGGGCACACCCGAATCCAGACAGCGCTGGCCGGATCTGTCGGCCACACTACTGGCGGGGCCGCGGTGGGCTGGCGCTTCCAGGCCCGTGAGGAGACCCCATGACCGCTCGATGCTCCCTTCTCCTCCTCCTCCCGCTGGTCGGCTGCTCCGACTACGACCTGTCCGTGGCCGCCGAGGCCAATGGGTCTGGCTTGGCCGCCATCGGCGTCGATCCTACGGTCCTGGTGTTCGCCGATCTGCGCACCGGGCAGACCGCGCGACAGGAGGTGGTGATCTCGAGCATCGGCGAGGCCACCCTGTTCGTGACCGATGTGCGCGCAGAGGGCCCAGCGTTCGATGTGGAGCTGTGGACTGGGTTTCTCGAGCCGGGCGAGAGCGTGTCGGTCGAGGTGTCGTTCTCTCCCACGACCCCAGGCTCTCTGGAGGGGCAGCTCACGGTGTCGTCGGACGACGTAGAGCGCCCAGAAGTGCCGGTAGAGCTGTATGGAACGGCCGTCGGGCCGCGTCTGCAGGTCGATCCCCTCGAGCACGACTTCGGGCCGATCCCCGTGCCGTGCTCGGCGAGCATCCCGGTCACGCTGACCAACGTGGGCAACGCCGACCTCCGCCTCGACGAGGTGGTGCTCGACGGCAGTGGCTTCGTCGTATCGGGCACGCCCGATCTGCCCCGGGTGCTGGCGCCGGGCGGAGCCGTGCAGCTCGAGCTCGAGGCCACCGCCGCGGGCGACCTGACGCAGGAGGCGACCCTGTTCGCGGACTCGGATGATCCCGCTGGTCCACAGACGGCGCGGTTCAGCGCCACGCCCACGGTGGGTGCGCCGGTGGAGGAGACCTTCATCGTGCCGGATGATCTGCCCACCGATCTGCTGTTTGCAGTGGACCAGTCGGCGTCGATGGACGACGACGCCGAGCGGCTCGGGGCCAACTTCGGCCAGCTCGTCGAGACCCTCGCCGAGGTGACCACCGGCTGGCATATCGGGGTGGTGACCTACGACCACGGGTGCTTCAACGGCGGCGTGCTCACCGCGACGACCGATGGACTGGATGCGGAGTTCGAGGCCGCGGTGTCTGCCGGGACCGATGATGAGATCCGGGATGACGAGCGGTTGTTCCAGCTGGTGGACCGCGCGCTGACGCAAGACACCCCGGGTGGGTGCAACGACGGATTCCGTCGAACCGGGGCGCCGCTGCAGGTCATCGTGGTGTCGGACGAACCCGAGCGCTCGGCCGAGGAATCACCCGGCTGGACCTGGGATCACTGGGTGGACCGGTTCGTCGCCGTGGTGGGCGCCGCCGATCTGCTCACGGTGTCCGGCGTGGTGGACCGGGACGGCTGTGCAGCCGGAGATGCCGGCTATGCGGAGGCCATCGCCGCGACCGGCGGCGAGGCGTTGTCGATCTGCGGCGCGGACTGGGCGGAGCACGCGGTGGCGTTGGCCGAGGCCGCACTCGCCGGGCCGTGGGCGTTCGAGCTGGTCGGCACCCCGGTGGAGGGCACGGTCTCGGTCCAGGTCGACGGCGAGGTGCTGACCGACGGGTTGTGGTTCGACGCCGCCTCGAACCATGTGGTGCTCGACACGGCGACGGCGGGCAGCGTGCTCACCGTCAGCTACAGCGTCGCCGAGACCTGCGACTGAGGGCTGGGTGCCCCCAGCCCGCTACTCCACCGTCACCGGGTACGCGCGGGTGTGGCCCTCGAGGAACCCGAACCCGCCGCCGCCGCAGTCGGCGTGGAAGGACCAGTCGGGCGACGCTTCGCCCTCTCGCACCGCGTACACGTCGCCGGAGTTGGCGCAGGTGATGAGCACCCCGCCGTCGATGGGGATGGCGCCGCCCTGGTTCAGACAGGTGCGGCCGATGGACCACGAGCCGTCCTCCACCAGCACGCCGCGCTCGTGGTCCATGCGCATGCGCAGGGCGCGGGAGTCCGGCTGGCTCTCGTTGTCGAACAGCCACAGCATGTCGCCATGCCGGCTGGCGTTGTGTTGGTGGACGAACAGGTCACCCGGTCCCTCCGGCACGTAGTCGGGGTCGGGCAGGTCGTCGCGGCCGCCGGGCTCGCCGGCCGCATGCCACAGCATCTGGAGGAACGTGGGCGACGCGGGGTCGCCGTCCACCGACACCACGCCGTCGCGGGCGTGGACCGAGATCAGCACTTCGCCCTCGGCCGACACGTTCAGCCCGTTCACGTGGGCGTCGCGCAGCGGCTCGTCCGGAAACGCGTCGCGCAAGGTCCACATGCCGAGGAAGTCTGTGCCCTCCCACACCTCGAAGCCGCCGATGGACGGGCCGATCTCGCCGAGTAGGTAGGTGTACGGACCCCACCGGCCGATGTCGTGGGTGAGGCTCATCGAGAAGTCGCCTGGCTCGAGGCGCAGGCGCTCATCACCCGAGACGTGGTGCTCGAGCACGAGGCTGCTGTCGCGGCTCATGGTGCTGTCACGCACGGCGAGCACGGAGCGATCGGCCTGGGACCAGAACATGCCGTCGCTGATGCTGTCGTAGATCGCGGTGGGCATGGCCCAGATGATCTGTCCGTCCGTGTCGACCATCGCGAAGTAGCCGCAGGGCATATTGACGAACACGGCGTCGGTCCCGAACAAGGTGCCCGACACGTCGATGTCGGCGCCGCGAAGATCTGCTGGGAGCCGGCCGGTGTCGATGGCCCCGCCAGCATCGGCCATCGCCCAGGTGTAGGTGGTCTCTTCGGCGAGGCCCCAGCCGGTGAAGCTGTGCTCGGCCTGGACTGCATCGCTGGCGAACACGCGGGTGGCTTGGCCCGGCGCGGACAGCGTGAGCGTGGCCGGGCCCGGAGCGGGGAGGGTGACGCTGCACTGCACCACCTGGGGGAGTGCGGTCAGGGCACAGTCGCCGATGGCGGTGCCGGTGCCGCCGGTCCCGGTGCCCGTTCCGGTGCCGGTCGGGGTGCCCGTCGCGGTTCCCGTGCTGGATCCCGTGCCCGTGCTGGATCCCGTGCCCGTGGCGGTGCCCGATCCGGTGCGGGTGCCGCTACCCGTGGCGCTACCCACGCCGGTGCCGGTGGCGGTCCCGCTACCGGTCGGGGTCGTGGTGGACGCGGTCGCCCCGCTGTCCCGTCCGTCCTTGTCTTTCACGGACCCACCACAGGCCATCATCGCGGCCAGCACCCACCAGCAAACCATGCGTGCCCTCCACGGGCGCACCCTACAGCCCGGGGCCGACAGCTGCGCGAGGAACTGGAGGGAATCAGCCGGCGTGTTCTGCGAGCTGCCCGGCGTTCACCGCGTCAGCGCGTACCGACGCAGGACGGGCGCCGAGGCGCGCCGCATACGCAATGAACCGCTCCCGCCGCTCGATCATCTTGAACTGGAGCATGAACCGGAGGGTGCCGCCAAGAACGACGTCGGCCATCGTGAAGCGGTCGCCCAGCAGCCACGGACCGTCGCCGATCGCGGCCTCCAGTGTGGCGAGCATCTCAGCATAGGTGCCGAAGCCCGCAGAACCTGCGTTGTAGGTCCAGTCCGACGCCTCGGCCATGCAGCACCGGCACCTTGCCCATGGGATTGAGCGCCACATGGTCGGGGGCCTTCTGGGCGCCGGTCTTCAGGTCAACGTGGTGGATCGTGTAGGGGACTCCTACCTCTTCGAACATCCACACCACGATCGCTGCGCGGGAGTGGGGATGGTGGCGAAGCACGACGGACATGGGGCTCCAGGAGTGGTCGGGGGCGCGCTTTGTCGCGTCCGCCCCGGACCGGTCTGTGTTCAGGCCCGAGCGGCCTTCCGGATCAGGCGCTCGCACTTGGGCGTGTACAGCGCCACCCCCACCCCGGGCCGCCAGCGCCAGTACACCATCTTCCCCGCCTTGCCTTTCACCGGAACCACGAGCCAGAACGGCCCAGACGCCGTGTAGTACAGGTCGAATGCGTTGGTGAACCTGGACTTGAGCGGAACGAGGCAGACCTTGGTGTCATGGTTCAGAGCGGCGACCAGATCGATCCGGAAGCCGCGGTTGCTGGACAGCACATCGAACTTCTCGCCCGACCGGAACTCCAGGTCTCGGGTGCCCAGCCGGCGCGTGGCCTTCAGCTGCACCTTCTCGTCGGCGAAATTGAGCGCAGTGGCCGGCCACTGCAGCACCACGACCACGTCGGTGGCGTGGGCGGGGCTGGGCATGAGCGCCGACATCCAGCACATCAGGGCCAGCGGGCCGAACATCTTCATCGGTGCCTCCGCCCGTGTGGCTGAGCGAGCCGTTCGCCAGTGGGCTGGCTGGCGACCCACCATACAGGGTCGGTTCATTGGCCGCGGGTCAGGCGCTGGATTGTCAGGCGCGACCCGGGCGTTCGCGCTAGGATTCTGCACCTGGAGGGCAGATGTTCGACGAGAGGCCGCCCCGGCCTGGCTGCTTCAGTCGGCTGTTCGGTTGTGGGTGCAGCCTGATGGTCAGCCTGCTGGTGATGGGGATCGGGCTCGGCGCTACGGCCATCCAGGTGTACATGAGCAGCGAAGCGCGGCGGCCCGACCCGCCTCGTATCGAGAAGCCGGCCCCGTCGCGTCCGCACCGGCGGCGCTAGGCTGCGGGCGTCCGTGGTTGGTCCGAGCGGCCACTGTCGTGCCGGCCGGAAGAGTGTAAGCCCGAGTCCCTAAGGACAGTTTGCCGGCCTGCGCGATGGTATGAAGCCTTATGAGCAGGCCACGCATTCTCGTGCTCGGCGGCCGCGGGTACTACGGCGCCCGTGTGGTCGAGGCGCTCTCAGCCGTGGGAGAGGCCGTCGCGGGGTCGCGGAACCCGGGGCTGCAGGGCGTCGCCATCGATCTATCCCGCCCCGACACCTTCGGAGCGTTGGACGGCTGGGATGTGGTGGTGAACGCGGCCGATGCGGTCGGTGCGCCACCGGATGACGCCATGCGGCATGTACTTGCCTCCGGGGGTCTGTTCGTAGACCTGTCTGCCGACCCGGTGGGCCTGGAACGGGCGCTGGCGTTGGGCGACACCACGGAGCGGCCGACGGGCACCATCGTGCTGGGCGCAGGTGTGTTTCCGGGCTTGTCCACCGCGATGGCGGCCGAGATCGGGCGGCGGGCGCGACGGGTCCAGCTGGGCGTGCGACTGTCGCCGTTCTCGGTCGCCGGACCGGGCAATGTGGCGCTGATGATGGCCTCATTGGACCTGCCCGTGGGCCCAGCCGCGCCGATGCCGTTCCTCGGCGCCGGCTCAGTGCAGGCCCTGTCCACCGTGCTGGGCGACGCCCCGCTCATCCGGAGCCTCGCGCCCGACGCCGAGGTGGAGACCCGTCTCGCCGTGGTGCCCGGCATCCTCCGGTTCAACGTCGCCCTGCTCGCCTGGCTGCTGGCGCATGCCGGGCCCCTTCGCGGCCTGCTGGCGACCGTGTCCCGGGTGTCGCTGTCGTGGCTCAGGGTGGGCCTGTTCCGGAACGCGGGCACGGCGGTGGAGCTCACCGTGGTCGCGGACGGGGGCACCGAGGGCAAGCAGCGGCTGCTGGCGCGGGTCGCGGACGGCCACGCTGCGATGGCCGTGGGGGCGGCCGCCGCGGTGGCCCTGGTCTTGCGCCGCCGACCCCCGCCCGGGGTGTATGTGGCGGGCGTGCTGCTGGACCTGGATCTGCTGGTGGCGAAGATGGGCGAGCTCGGCGTGGACGTGGAGCTGTCCAGCGAGTGATGGGCGAGGCGGGGTTCGGGGGGACCGACCCCGCCTTCGCGCTGGCCAATGATCCTTGCCGGCGTCCCGGTGGCAACGGTCGTCGCCTGGATGCTGCTCCGGTGAGAGCGGTCGGCGGGCGGACGGAACGGGATCGGGGAGCCGGTGTCAGCACTGCCTGAACCGCCGACCCGGATGCACCCATGGCGCTGTGGACGCTGCTGCTGACCTTCGCCCTGGCCGACACTCCGGGGCCCGCAGCCAAGGTGGTGCTGGGGCCTGGGGGCGTGCGTCTGCTCGGGCCCGATCTGGTGCGCAGGCCTGGTGGTGGAGGCGGCTGCGGCCCCCCCACGCCTCCCACCCTGGGGTA
>JBLFXJ010000435.1:0-6101 GCA_047609825.1 Myxococcota bacterium | reverse complement strand
CCGCGTCGGGTGGCTTCGCAGCACCCACGCCCGATGCGACGACCGTGCGTCGCGGAGCCGGTCCCGCCCGGGGGCCGGTCCGCGAGGGCACGCCGCGTCCGGTAGCTCCCCGATCGCTTCGAGGGTGCCGCAGACCGACACCCGGCGGGTGTCGACGGGGTGGTCACCCAGGGTGAGCTCGGCGGGCACGCCCAGTGGCCAGGCCCCGGCCTCCAGCGCTCGGATCACCGCTGCCGGCGACCGCTCGGGGTCGAACGACCACACCAGCGCCGCGAGTCCAGCGGTCACCGCATTCCCGGCCGAGGTTCCGGTGGGTGGGATCCGGCTGGCGGCCAGGCCGGGTGCAGGAAGCGCCGCCTCGGCGTAGGCCACCAGCGGCGGCCGGGAGCCCGAGCGGGCGTTGTGGATATCGCGATCATGCGCATCCACTCCCCCCACGGCCACCACCAGCGGCCGCTGCGACGCGTCGGCCGATCCCCGTGAGATCGGGGCGAAACCCAACGCAGTGCAGCGCGCCGGGTCGGGAGCGGGTGTGCGCTGGTGACGCGCGGGGGAGAGCGCACCCGGCGCGGCCTGATCGGACCGCACATTGCCGGCCGCCGCGACGACGAGGGCGTGGTTGCAAGCGGCGAACGCGACCGTATCTTCCACGGCCTGCTCCACTGGCGAGGTGGGGTCCGCTGCCACCCAACCGAGGCTGAGGTTCAGCACGAGCCGCGGCGGCGCTCCGGCGGTCGCCTGGGCATCGTCCCGCCACCGGCCCACCTCCGCGACTAGTGCCTGTGCCACGTCGACCGCAGCGCCCGAGGTGCCACCCGCCACCCAGTCGCGTCGCCCCGCATGTCGGGGCATGGCGACCGCCGAGCTGATCGCGACGGCGCAGCCGGCCTCACCCGCAGGACACGCCACATCACGGGCGATGTCCCGCATCAGCAGCCCGTGCTGCTGGTCGCCCATCGCCGCAATGAGTGAGGGGGTGTGTTCGGAGGCGGTGTCGAGGACCACCAGCTGCACCGCCCCCGCTGGGCGTGTCGCTAGCGCGCCGCCGTCGACCCGCTGAATCGCCGTGTGCAGCGCCGTGGTGAAGTCGGCCTGTACCGCGGGGTCTGCGATGCCCGACGGATCGACGGAGGCCGTGCAGTCGCGGGCCACCGACACGCCCTCCATGCTGGAGAGCGCCTGCGTGAGCTCGGGCGGGAACTCCACGCTCGGCGAGCTGGAGCTGGGCGCTTCGTACACGCAATAGCGGGCCAGGCGTGTGGGTCGAGGCTCGGCCCACGCGCGCAATCCTGGGGACCCGTCTGCGAACAGGCCACGAGCTGTCCACCCGTCGGGGACGACGCCGTCGAGCCCGCAGTCACCGGTGGGCACGATGGCCACGAAGATCCGGCTGTGGCACGTGCCGCCCGCCGGAGGGTCGCCGCCACAGGCGACGGTCCCGGCCACGAGCAGCAGCGTTGACAGCCATCCTCGCAGCCCGGCTACCAGGTGGGGTCGTCGACGAGGATGTCGATCGGCTCCGTGACCGACTTGCGGCCCATCCCGAACGTGATCTCACCGCTCACCACATCCTCGATAGGGAAGTGGATCACCGTCACCGCGGACGGGTCGTTGACGCTCGCAACCTCAACCGCGTTCAGCGTGTAGGTCGTACTGCCGCCGTCGACCGTGTGGAAGATCACCGGGATGGTGGTGACCGCACGGGCGTACATCTCGTTGATCTGGATCTCGAGCTCCGTGCCACCCTCAGCGCTCATGGCGATGCCGGCCGTGCAGAATGCGCAGGCGGGAATCTCGGGCTGAGGGCGCACGCTGCTGTCCGCTGCGGTCCCCTGAGCGGGGGTTCCGGTACAGGCGGTCAGGGTGAACAAGGCGACGGCGAGCAGGGAGCGGGTCGGGGTCATTGTCGGTGTCCTCCATGCCGTGTGCGGCATGTCGACACAATGAGGGCCCCTCGGTCGCACAGGTGTGGCGTGATGTGGCACGGCACGCGGGCCAGTCGCGTGGGTCGTTGAGGCAGGAGCTTGAATGCAGACCCGGGCCACCTTCAGGACGCGTCGTCGATCCCCAGGACGAACTGCAGCATCGCGACCAAGCCTGCGTCCGGACGAGCCGGAGTGGTCGGAGCGGCAGCTGGGGCTGGGCTGGGGCTGATCGACCGACGGGAGCACTGGACGATGATGCGGGCGACCATCGAAGACGTGGTCATCCCACGGTTCCGCGACCGAGGGCTGCTGGAGGCGGGGGTGGACGGCGACGCGCTGGCCGGGGAGCTGGTGCGGCGAGACGGCAAGCCGGTGCCGCCGTGGATGCTCCCCGGGTGAGCTGGGCAGCGGGTCGGTGAGCCGGGCCACGAGGTCTGCGAGCGGCGCGCCGTCCGGCAGCCGCAGGGGGCCCGCCTCCTCGAGCCGGCCGAGCGCCTCGAGGGGACACCGGTTGTCCACGGCGTGCACGGTGCCGTCCTCCACCCGGAACACCGCCGCCTGGTCCGAGCCGTTGCGGGCCACCTTCACCGCGCCAACCGCCAGCGCTGACGCCTCGAACACCCTCGACCCTCACCGGGTCAGCTCGAGGCGGAGCGACTGCGACGGCCCTCCGCAGGTGTTCGTGCCCGCCCCGCCCCAGCTCTCGTTGTCCTGGCACGGCCGCAACACGTAGCCGGGCGATGGGCAGTTGCTCGGGTCGCAGGCGTACCGCGCGTCGATGAACAGCTCGCCTTCTCCGCTGCCGAAGTCCGAGCAGTAGGTCCACAGGTGGCCATCGCAGTCGACCTCCACCTCGTGGTGGTCGCGGATGGCCGCCACGATGCTGTCGGCCGCACCCGGCTCTGTGCACGCGAGCCCGATGATGTCCGCGCTGCCCGACAGGGTGACCGCCGAGTACCCATCGGCGATGGCCGACTTGAACGCGACCCAGCTGTCGCACTGCCACGTCGGCGTCACCCCCTCGGTGAAGAACTCCTCGTACACCGCGCCGTCGTCGCACAGCGACACCGCCGGCGACAGCGTGCACGTGCGCAGGTCGAGGGCCTGGAGGTACGACCCGTCAGCGCTGGGCGGAACGTCCGGGGCGAGCCCCCCGCGGCCCAGGCCGTCGACAGGGAACGGGCCGTGCCACGACAGCGGCGCGGCCAGCCCGCTCACCGTGTCGGCGCACGGCCCGCCCGGGATCCGCGCCGCACCGACGCCGCGGGAGCGCAGGAGCACGAAGTCCCCGAGCGGGGTGAGGCCGGCGGCGTCGATCACCACCGGGCCGGGGCAGGCGCCCGACGTGGTCAGGTCGACGGCGTGGGCAGACAAGGCGAGCAGCACGACGAGCATCGGGGCCTCCCGCCGAACGGTACCACCCCGGAGCGGGAGTCTGTGGCGAGTGCGTGAAAGCGAAGGTGTGGCTGTGTCACTGCGCGTTTTCTCGCGCTCGCCACAGGCGCTGACGGTGATCAGCGACGAAGTGTCGGCGAGCCGACACCTCCGTGTCGGTGTTCCGAACCCGGGCAGTGAACCGGTTCGGGCGAACGCGGTGTCTCGTTGTGGGTCGGCTGGCACGGAGGTTGCTTGGTTCCCTGTCACCCACCCCAGAGGTCTCCGTGCTCCTGTCGCTTCTCTCTCTCGCCGCGCTGGCAGCGCCTGCGCTCACCGTCTCACCCCTGACCAGCGGCGCTCCTGCCGGCGCATCGGTCAACGACCTGGAGCCCGGGGAACGAGTCGTGCTCATCGCCTCGGTGCGGGGCCTCGGTGACGGCCCGTGCGTCGGGCCGGTCTGTGTCGACCTCCTGTCGCCAGTCCGCGTGGGCGCGGCCGTCGCGGATGGCGGCGGCGTTGCTGTGGTGCGGTTCGACGTGCCCGGTGTGCCCGACGGCACCGCTGTGGCCTTCCAGGCCGTGCTCCAGGATCGGGCCGCGGTGACGCCACCCGTGCCCGCACGGGTCGCTGGCGGCGGTCCCCCCGCCACCGAGCTCGCCCTCGCCGACGCCGACGCCGTGCTCACGGGGGCCGTCGGTGACCAGCTCGGCGACGTGTTCACCCTCACCGTGCAGGACGTGCACGGCGTGCCGACGCTCCTCGCCACGGGCAGCACCCGGGCCGTGCTCGTGACGGACTGGCAGGAGGGAGGCGACATCGACTCGCTCGACACCACCTCGATCACTCACGACGCGAGGATCTCGTCCCACCTGGCGGTCACCGACCTGGACGGCGACGGCACCGACGACGCGGTGTACGCATCCTCGGACGACGGCGTGCACGTCTTCGCCGACGTGCCCGGGGGCTCGCTGACGCTGGACGACGCCTCGGGCAGCCTCGCCCACCCGCTTCCCGGGTTCGGCAGCTCGATCGATGTGGGCGGCGACACCGACGGGGACGGCCTGGGCGAGCTGCTCGTGTGCGGCGGCATAGTGTCCGCGGAGGTGCTGCTGTACCGCGGTGGCATCGTGGGCGCGCAGGACGCCGGGTCGACGGCGGCAGCGATCCTGCACGACACCCCCTGCACCTCGGTCGCCTTCGTCGACGACCTCAACGGGGACGGTTTTGACGACATCGCGGTCGGCAACGGCACCGGCGGCGATGGGATCATCGCCGGTGAGGTGATGTTGTTCGCGTCACCGTTCGACGGCGACCTCGACGCGGCCGACGCGATCGCGGTGTTCAACGGAGACAACTTCGCTCTGCACGGCATGATGATCGAGGGCGCCGGGGACCCGAACGGCGACGGCGTGGGAGACCTGTGGGCGCAGAGCCCGTCGGGCACCTTGTTCCTGCACGACGGCAGCACCCGCGGGCTGGTGGACACCGATGAAGGGTCCATCGCCTGGTTCGAGGGCGGGCCCGACACGGGCATGGCCGCCACCACGGGTGACGTGAACGGGGACGGGGTCGACGACGCGGTGTTCACGCGACGGGACACCGGCGCCTACGTTGTCTATGGCCCCTTGGCGGGCGGCTACGACCTGCCCGACGATGCCAACGTGGTCATCGAAGCGCCGGCCGGCCTGTTCGCGGGCTCGAGCGTTGGCGTAGGGGACGCGGACGGGGACGGGATCGACGACGTGCTCGTCGGCGCCGGGCAGGACGACCGGGCGGGCCCCCTCGCCGGGTCGATCAGCATCTTCTCGTCCAGCCGCTTCTGACGATCAGGCCAGCCCGTGCCGCTTCAGCTTGTCGAGCAGCGTGACCCGACCGATGCCCAACGCTCGCGCCGCGGCGCTGCGGTTGCCGTCCTGCGCGACGAGTGCTCGGCGGATGATCGACCGCTCGAACGCCTCCACCCGGTCACGCAGGCCGGTTGGAGGGGCACCTCGGGTGTCCCCGGGTTCCTCCGCGCGCAGGTCCGGGCCCTCCGACAGCGCGACACGGCGCTCGATCACATTCGACAGCTCGCGCACGTTGCCCGGCCAGTCGTGCGCCTCGAGCTCTGCGAGGAAACCGGGCGACACCCGGCACTCGCCGAGGCCCATGCGTTCACCGTGCAGCCTGGCGAAGTGGCGGGCCAGCGGTGGGATGTCGGCCGGCCGCTCGGCGAGGGGCGGCAGGTCGAGGGTGACGACGGCCAGCCGATAATACAGGTCCTGGCGAAAGCTCTCCACCCGACGGAGGTCTCGGTTGCACGTCACGAGCAGCCGGATGTCCACCGGCAGTTCGGTGTCTGCGCCCACGGGCCGCACGCGTCGCTCCTGGAGCGCACGCAGCAGCGAGGCTTGGGCCCGGGCGCTCAACGCGTCCACCTCGTCGAGCAGGAGCGTGCCTCCCTCGGCCGCTCGGAACAGGCCGTCGCGGGCTGCGGTCGCTCCAGTGAATGCGCCCGCAGCATGTCCGAACAGCTCGGCCTCGACCAACTCCGCGGGCAGTGCGGCACAGTTGAGGGCCACGAAGGGCCCACGTGCCCGGAGGGAAGCATCCGCGATGCACCGCGCGACCACCTCCTTGCCGGTGCCGGTCGGCCCGGTCACCAGCACCGTCACGTCGCGTGGGCCGATGCGAGCGATCAGCCGGGCCACCCGCTCCATGGCCGCCGACGCGAACACGAGGCGATCCGAGACCGCGAGTCGGGCCTCGAGGGCCGTGTTGGCCCGCTGCAGCGACACCCGGTCCAGGGCGCGGAGCACC
>JBLFXJ010000434.1:0-6108 GCA_047609825.1 Myxococcota bacterium | reverse complement strand
CTCCCTGTGCACAACCCGCGGGCCACGCCGCGTGCTCCAACTATCGTACGGCCGCGGGCGAGGGTCAGCCGGCCGGGCAAGCGAGCCGCGTAAGAACCAGCCGTCGACCTTGCCGGCCCCCAGTCTTCACCCGGCCACAGCCGATCCGCGGCCACCACGCCGACCCAGCAGCGCCCCGGATCACCAACTCCGACCGCCCACCCCCAACCGCCCCGAATCCCCACCCAACCCCAAAATGACTGGCAACCACCCCCGCCGCCGCCCGGACCCACGCGAACGAAGGTGCCGTGCAAGTGGGGGGGACCCCAGACGCCGCCAGCAGGGGACTCCGCGATGCCGCGGATGGGGAGGACCCACGCCAGCAGGCACCGGCTCTCCCTGACTCCGTCCGAACCCGTGATCCTACGCCCATCACAGCCCTCCGACCTCACTTCGATCCGTCCGAACCCGCGATCAGTCGCCCACCACAGCCCTCCGGCCTCACTCGATCCGACCGAACCCAGATCCTTCGTCCAGACCGGCCGCCCTCAACCAACCGGTGTACCCTCCGCCGCGCACGGAGAATCGATGCACCAAGACGGCCTGGCCCGAGCGACCCGCGCTGTGCTCGCGCTCGGCCTCGCCCTCCGCTGCGCCATCGCCAGCCGCGACCTCGACACCGTGGACCGGCTGTTCGTGCCCGACGACACCTACTACGTGCTCGCCATCGCCCGCTCCATGGCCGACGGCCTCGGCCCCACCGCGAACGGCGAGACCCTGACCAACGGATTCCAGCCGTTGATCGCCTTCTTCCTCGTCCCCGTCCTCGCCCTGCTCGACGGCACTACCGCCCCCCTCCGCGCCCTCCTGTACGGGCTCTCCGCCGTCGACGTCGCCGTCGCCGCCGTGCTCGGCCTGCTCGCCCGCCGCCTCGCCGGACCCGTCGCCGGCCTTGCCGCCACCGCCCTGTGGTGCGCCTCCCCGGTCGCCATCGACATCGCCCTCGGCGGCCTCGAGACCCCCCTCGCCCTGCTCTGTCTCGTGGGACTCACCGAGCTGTGGTGTCGCGCCCGCGCAGCCCCAAGCGCGCGCAACTGGACGGCTGTAGGACTCGTGGCGGGCCTGGCCCTGCTCGCCCGGGTCGACACCGTGTTCCTCGTCGGCATGCTCGGCGCCGTGGAGCTCGCCGGACGAAACCGATGGCTCCCCCTGGTCATCGGAGCGAGTGTTGTCGTCGTCGCGCCGTGGTGGGGCTACTCCATCCTCACCTTCGGCACGCCGATCCCCGACAGCGGCCAGGCCGCCCGAGCCATCGCCCTCGCCTACCAGAGAGACCTGCTCACCGTGCCCGGCACGCTGAGCTGGGCGTCGATGACCCTCGTCGGCCCCCCGTTCGCCGAGCTCGAGTTCCTCCGACGGTTCGTGTACGTGCTCGCTCCATGGCTCGGCCCTGTTCTGGTCGGCGGCGGCCTGCTCGCCGCCGGAGGCACGGCCCGCCAGATCGCCCGCACCGCCGCCCCCGCTGACCGCGCCCCGCTCATCGCACTCGTCGCCCACGGCGCCCTGATCGTGATGTTCTACGCCCTGTATGTGCCAGTGTTGTGGTTCTTCCGACGCTACCTCTCGCCGGCGATGCTGGTGGAGGTGCTCGTCATCGCGGTGCTCGTCAGCCGCGCCGCGCAGGGGTCCCGGCCCCTGTCGGCGGTGCTCGCGCTCTGCGGACTCGTCGGCGCCGGCCTGTCGCTGTCGCGGCTGTGGATCGACCCGCCCCTCGGCCCCACCTCCGGCTTGAACGGCCCCACCGGCTACGCAGCACCCACGGCCGAGCTGCTGGCCGAGCT
The DNA here is from genome assembly GCA_047609825.1 of Myxococcota bacterium. Lineage (GTDB taxonomy): Bacteria > Myxococcota_A > UBA796 > UBA796. The sequence goes on along the minus strand of JBLFXJ010000434.1, from coordinate 4,288 downwards.
GCCGGATGGTGCGGTGGTGGCCGGCCTGCAGAGCGGCGCCCTGTCCTGGCTCGCCCCTCCCGGCGTCACCGTGCACAACCTGGACGGCGTCGTGGACGCGGAGGCCTCCGACGCATTCGTCGCCGGGGAGCTCGATCGCATCCTGGTGGACCGCGGCGTGACCCACTTCCTCGACTGGGACCTGCAGCACCGGATGCTCGTGGAGCGATCGGTGCGTCCGGTCACACTGCACACCGTCCACCAGACCTCCATCGAGCAGCAGAACCACTCCCAGCTCCGCCTGAGCACCGTCACCGTCGAGGACTGAGCCCCCCTCGACGCCGGCCACCGCACCCCGTACCCTCAGCGCCGGAGGTGGGATGCAGTGGTTCATCGCCCTGGCGGCGTGTGGCGGAGCGCCGGTGCCCGAGCCGCTCACACACCCCACCCAGGCACCCTGGTCGGTGGACGGCGCCGACGGGCCCGGAGTGGCGAGCTGCGCATCCTGCCATCACGCGGACGGTGGTGGGCGCCCCGACGGCTCCATCCCTCGCCTGGCCGGGCAGCGCGCCTCGGTGCTCAGCGCGAAGCTCGACCGGATCGCAGACGGCACCGTGCACCTGCCGGTGATGCTCCCGTTCGCCCGTGCGCTGGACTCCGACGCCCGACAACGCGTCGCCACCACCCTCGCCGATCTCCCCCGTCCACAGGTCATCGGCACCGGCGACGGCGGCGCCCTCGACCGCGGAGCGACGGCCTACGCCGGGCTGTGCGCCAGCTGCCATGGCGCCACGGGCGAGGGCCGCGACACGCCGCCCACCCCCGCCCTCTGCGGCCAACACCACGGCTACCTCGTGCGCCGCGCGCTGGACTCTGCAGCGGGCACGAGATCGGACATCGATCCGGTGATGGCCGCCGTTGTCAGCACGCTCTCACCCGACGATCTCGACGCCATCGCCGACCACCTGTCCCGCTGTGGAGGTGCCGAGTGAGCGGCCTGACCCGTGCCGAGTTCCTCCGAGCCGCCAGCGCCCTCACCCTCGCCTGGTCTCTCCCGGCCCACGCAGCACTGCCCGACGACCCGGTCGACGTGGTGGTGGTGGGCGCCGGTCTCGCCGGACTGGCCACGGCCCGCGCCCTGGTCGCCGCCGGGGTGTCCGTGCGCGTGCTCGAGGCCCGCGATCGGGTGGGGGGCCGAACGGTGAACCTGTCCCTCGAGGGCGGGCACGTGGTGGAAGGCGGCGGCGAGTGGATCGGCCCCACGCAGACCCGGGTGGCGGAGCTCGCGGCCGAGGTCGGAGTGGGCACCTTCCCCGCGTACTATGGCGGCGCCACCACCTACGACATCCTCGGCCGGGTCTCCCGGGGACTGCTCCCGGATGTGTCCCTCGCCGAGCAGGGTCACGCCCTGCGCCTGCTGTGGGCCCTCGACCGTCTGGCGAAGACCGTCCCCCGAGGTGCTGCGTGGGAGTCGCCCGACGCCGCCCGACTGGACGCCCTCACCGTGCACGACTGGCTGGTGTCCCAGGGTGCCAGCCCCTACGCCCACTCGGTGTTCACCCTGATCACGCGCGCGGTCCTCGCCGGGTACCCCGAGCGCATCTCCCTGCTCTGGCTGCTGCACTATGTCAGCGCATCCGGCAGCTTGCTCCAGATCATCCTCAACGACGGCGGCGCACAGGATCTGAGGTTCGTCGGCGGATCCCAGGCGGTGTCCATCCGGCTCGCCGAGGCGCTGGGCGAGGTGGTGCAGCTCGGCTGCCCGGTCTCCGACATCGTCGACGCCGCCGATGGCCTGGTCGCCGTCCACACCGCACGGGGCGTCGTCCGGGCACACCGCGCGGTGGTGGCGATGATGCCGGCCGACATGCTCCGCATCCGGTTCCGTCCCGGGCTCCCCCCCCTGCGCCACGACCTGGTCACCGGCTGGGCGCGCCTCACCCGCCTGCCGCTGATCAAGGCCTCGCTGGTGTATGACCGGCCGTTCTGGCGAGACGCGGGCCTCTCGGGTGCGATGCAGAGCGACACCGGGCCCGTTCAGCTGGTGTTCGACAACTCCCCGGAAGACGGGAGCATCGGCGTTCTCACCTGTTTTCTGTCGATCACCGAGGCCCCGCACCTGGCCGACGCGCGACACCGGGAGTCCGGGCTTGTGGACCTGCTCGTGCGGTACTTCGGGCCGGGCGCCGGCACGCCCCGGGGCTACGCCGAGAAGGACTGGGCCACCGACCCGTGGAGCAGCGGCTGCCTCACGCCTCTGCCGCCGGGCCTGCTCAGCCGGTGCGGCCCCGCACTGCGAGCGCCGGTCGGACGGGTGCACTGGGCCGGGACCGAGACCGCTCGCGTGTGGTGCGGGTACATGGATGGCGCGGTGCGTTCCGGTGACCGGGCGGCCGCCGAGGTGTTGGCGGCGCTCGGCCGCTGACCGCATGCGTGCGGGGCATTCCCGAACACATTTTCGGTAGAACCCCCCGAACGAGGGAGGTCACGTGGCCGTTCACCCCGCAGCGAGCCACCGATTCGACCGACGGGAGGCGACGGAGGCCGAGCCAAGGCTCAGGTCCCCTGGGCTAGAATCTCGGCCGACCGAGCCGACCGAGCGTCGACTAAACGGTAGACTCGGCATCTGGGTCGCCGCTGCAGCCTGGCTCGCAGTCACCGCACCCGCCGCGGCCGTCGAGCTCAACGCCACCATCAAGGGCGTGGTGAGCGACACCGATGGCCTGCCGCTGCCCCGCGCCACCCTCGTGCTCCGGTCCCCGAACCTGCAGGGCGACCGCACCACCGAGACCGATGACGACGGTCGCTACCGGCTCACGCCGCTCCCCCCTGGCGACTACGAGCTCGAGGTCGGCTACCGCGGGTTCCGCACCTGGATGTCCCCCAGTATGCAGCTCCAGGTCGGCACCACCCTCTCGGTGAACCCGATCCTGCTGCCCGAGGGCGACGCCGACTACACGATCGATGTCATCGCCGCCGCGCCCACGGTCGACATCGAGAACACCTCCACCGGCGTGGTGCTCGACGCGGAGTTCCTCAAGCACGTGCCCACGGGCCGCGACTACCAGTCCGCGATGAGCGTGGCGCCCGGCGTGGTGGGCGGTGGCAACGCGAACATGCACGGCGGATTCCAGACTTCGAACCAGTTTTATATGGACGGCGTGAACATCACCGACCCGGTGACGAACACGTTCTCCACCAACCTCAACTACGACACCATCGACCAGCTGCAGGTGATCACCGGCGGAATGGATGCCGAGTACGGCCGCGCCTTGGGCGGCGCGATCAACATCCTCACCAAGTCGGGCGGCAACGAGTTCGAGGGCTCGGTGAACCTGCTGTACTCGAACCAGGACTTCATCCTGGCGCCGGAGCTGGCCGGCGACAGCCGCGACGACTTCCTCGAGGAGCAGCTCGCCCTCGGCGGCCCGATCGTGAAGGACAAGCTCTGGTTCTTCACGAGCCTGCAGGGCGACCGGTACGTGGACACCGTGTCGGTCGACACCGACGAGGTTCCCCGCGACACCAAACGGTTCCCGATGCAGCCCCGCGACTGGGGCTCGATGTACCTGTTCGGCAAGCTCACCGCGCAGCCCAACCCGGCCCACCGCATCTGGGTCAACGCCAGCGCCGACCCCACCTGGATCCGCAACGCCGAGCAGAGCGTCTACACCCTGCCCTCGGGCGAGACAATCCAGCGACAAGGCGGGTGGGTCGGCAGCATCGGGCACGTGCTCACCCCCTCCGAGGACGTGATCGTCGAATCGCAGCTCCACTACCAGAAGTCAGTGATCAACTTCTTCTCGGCGCTGTGGAAGGACTGTCGGAACTTCGACGCATCTGGTGTTTTCCCCAATGATTTCAGCGATCTTCGCGGGGTCATGGCCCACGCTTCAGCCTGCGCTCCCCTCGGGCACCTGGTACAGCAGCGCCGGGGTCGAAGTCGCTGTCTCGCAGGCGAAGGGTGAGCGGGTGAAGGACCCCGATCCGGGCCAGCGGGTGGGGCCCCTCGCCGTTCCCGAGCCGATCGTGGTCGACGCGGTCGCCCCGCTGGTCATCGGCGCCACCTTCGTCGAGGTCGAGCCGAACGACATCCCCACCGACATCTAATCGGGCGCGCTGGCCGACCCAAACCCCGCCCTGGCCCAGGATGTGGGCCCGCTCTCCGGCCCCCCGTTCGTCGATCTCTTCCAGGGCGAGATGACGTTCGCATCCGGAGACTACGGGTACGTCCACGACTTCGACGTGTTCGTGTTCCACGTGCCCGAGGCCAGCAAGCTGTTCTACGACCTGCAGCGGGACGACGACC
>JBLFXJ010000433.1:0-6119 GCA_047609825.1 Myxococcota bacterium | reverse complement strand
GGAACGCGCGCGCCTCGTTCACCGAGAACGCGGAGGACAGAAACGCGGCGAGTTCCCCCTCGGGGCTCTTCTCCAATTTGGCGTGCCTCCGGCGCGGAGCAGCGAGTCTATCGCCCGTGGGATCTCATCCACGCGGTTCAGTCGCAGCCGTCCACCGCCCGTGGCACCACCGTCACGCCATCCGCCCGGGTCCCCACAGGTGCGGGGCCCATGGCAGGTCCGCGGAGGTGTAGCTGCCACCCACCAGGGTGGCCCGGGTGATGGCGGCGCCAGCGCCGATGTCAACTGCGCTGTCACCGTTCACGCCCAGGTGCACTTCGGACGCGAGAAGAGGCGCTGAGACGCTGGCATCGTCTGGCAGATCCTCGAACACCTCTGCGGCCTGGGCCAGCGCCGGCAGGCGGATGTCGCCGGTGGTGAACAGGTTCACCATGTCCGCCTGGGCGAACCTGCTGAGCTCCACCTCGGCGCCGGCGTCAAGCTGAACAAAGTCCTGCACCCGCTCGAGCAGCGGCAGCGAGATCGACCCGCCAGAGGTGATGTCAACGCTGTCCGCGGTGGCCAGGACCGGCAGGCTTCGAGGAGACCGGCGGCGCGGCCAAGCACTCCGGCCTCGATCACCACGGGATTTCCGCTGTCGGTCCGCGTTGTACCGCCGAGGCCGTTACGAAGGCCATTCCGTAGGAGGCTATCGTTGACGTCCCGCTCCGCCCGGTTGCTCGAACGTGCACTCAAGGTCATCCCTGGCGGCGTCAACTCGCCGGTCAGGGCGTTTCATGCTGTGGGTGGGAACCCTCCCTTCATCCATCGCGGAGAGGGTTCCGAGCTGATCGACGAAGACGGCAACCGCTACATCGATCTCGTCGGGTCCTGGGGTGCGCTCCTCATCGGGCACGCCAACCCTGCCGTACTCGGCTCTGCCATGGCGGCAGCATCGCGGGGCTCGACCTTCGGGGCGCCCACCCAAGGCGAGGTCCTGCTCGCCGAGGCCATCGTCGAGCGGGTCCCGTCCATCGAGAAGGTGCGACTGGTCTGCTCGGGCACCGAGGCCACCATGCACGCGATTCGGCTGGCGCGGGGCTACACCGGCCGCGACAAGGTCATCAAGCTCGATGGTTGCTACCACGGCGCTCATGACAGCCTTCTGGTGAAGGCCGGTAGCGGGGTGGCCACACTCGCGATTCCGGGCTCCCCCGGCATCCCCGAGGCATCCGCGGCGAACACGCTGGTTGCACCATTCAACGATGTCGACGCCGTGGAGGAATTGCTCGACGCGCACCAGGACGTGGCGGCGATCATCGTCGAGCCCGTCGCCGGCAATATGGGCTGCATCCCACCCGTCGAGGGCTACCTCCAGGGATTGCGCGATCTGTGCACCGACCGTGGCGTCGTGTTGATCTTCGACGAGGTCATGTGCGGCTTGCGGGTGCACAGGAGCTGCGCGCAGGCCCTCTACGGCGTCACGCCGGACCTCACCACGCTGGGGAAGATCGTCGGCGGTGGCTACCCACTCGCGGCATTTGGCGGAAAGGGCGAGATCATGGACTGCCTCGCGCCGCTGGGCCCGGTCTACCAGGCCGGTACGTTGGCGGGGAATCCCGTCGCCGTCGCGGCAGGCCTCGCTACGCTGCAGCAGCTCGACGAGCCCCTCTATGCGCGCCTCGAGCAGCTGGGTTCGACACTCCAGAACGCCCTCGAGCCGTGTCTGACAGCCCACGGGTACTCGATGTCTCGTGTGGGCTCGATGTTCACCATCTTCTTCCGCCCCACGCCGCCGAAGAACTTCGCCGAGGCGTCCGAATCCGACATGGATGCGTTCGCGAAGTTCTTTCTCGCGGGGCTGAATGGCGGGGTCTACCTCCCGCCCAGCCAGTACGAGACTATGTTCCTGTCGCATGCTCTCACGGACGAGCAGATGGAGGAGGTGATCGACGTCCTCCAGACCGCGGTCGCCTCGGTCTGAATTCAACCGATGGGCGTAGGACACGTCTGGAGTTCAACGAACTCGAGGATTCCCTCCAGGCCGCCCTCCCGTCCCATCCCCGACTGGCACATTCCGCCGAAGGGTGCCTCCGGGGTAGGGCCAACCCCCGAGTTCAGCCCGACATGACCGAAATGGATCGCTCGTGCGACCCGCTGCAGACGTTCTGGGTCTGCAGAGAATGCGTATGCCGCCAGGCCGTATTCGGTGTCGTTCGCGAGCGCGATCGCTTCTTCCTCGGTCGCGAAGACGCCGACGGCGAGCACGGGTCCGAAGATCTCCTCCCGACTACAGCGCATCGAGGGAGTGACCCCGGTCAGAACGGTGGGTGGGAAATGATGCGCGGCTCCGCATGGCGGATCTGAGAGCCCGCCGACGACTGCAGTCGCGCCAGCCTCCAGCGCGTCCTGGACGAGATCCTGGACCTTCTGCCACCCCCGACCATCGATCAGCGGCCCCACCTGGGTTCCTTCCACGCTCCCCGCCCCTACCTCGAGGGCGGCCACCTCACCCGCCAGTCGGTTCACGAAGGCATCGTGGACAGGGCGGGCGACGAGGACTCGGTTGGTGCAGACACAGGTCTGCCCGGCGCAACGGAACTTGTTTGCCATGAGGTGCGTGACGGCCGCGTCGAGGTCGGCGTCCTCGAACACGAGGAACGGCGCGTTCCCTCCGAGCTCCATGGAGAGGCGCTTCAGGGTGGGCGCGGACTGCGCGGCCAGCAGGCGGCCGACCGCGGTGGACCCCGTGAAGCTCAGCACCCGCACATCTCGGCTCGCGCAGAGGGCCTTGCCGATGGCGACCGCATCTCCGAACACCAGGTTCACCATGCCCTTGGGAAGCTCGAGTGCGTCGAGCAACGTGAACAGGCCGAGGCAAGAGAGCGGGGTCAGTTCGGATGGCTTCACCACCACCGGGCATCCCGCCGCCAAGGCGCCGGCCAGCTTCTTGGCGAGCATGCCCAGGGGAAAATTCCAGGGCGTGATCAGCCCGGCCACCCCGGCGGACCGATGGTGCACTTGCCACCGATGGTCCCGTGGCTGTGCCTCGAGGGTGTGGGTCTCCAGGTGGTGGATTCGGCTTGCGGCGTCGTCGAAGAAGCCGGCGGAATAGGCGACCTCTCCTCGGGACTCTTCCAGGGGCTTGCCGTTCTCGGCCGTAATCAGCCTCGCCAGTTCGGGGGTGGCCATGCGCAGGGCATTCCCGATGGCCTCCAGCCACGCCTTGCGTTGCGCCAGGGGGTAGGGACGGTGGGCGTTGCGGGCAGCTGCGATAGCAAGCTCTGTGTGGCGCGTGCCGTAGGACGGGAGAGTGGAGAGAACCTCACCACTGGCGGGGTCGCTCACCTCGAAGGTCGGGAGCCCGGGCGCTGCCTGGAAGGCCCCCGCCCAGTAGCCGGCGGCGTGCGGGATCAGAGAAGATGTGAACATTGGCCCTCAGAAAGTCGGAGGCGTTGAGGAGCTCACGAGGACACACGGCACGTCGCCCTCGTTGAGGAATCGATGCGGCATCGTGCTCGGGAACTGGTAGGCGTCGCCGGGGCCGAGCACCTCTCGAAGGTCGCCCAAGTAGATGGTGATCTCGCCTTCGACCACCACGCCGCCCTCCTCGCCCGGATGGGAGAGCATCTCGGGGCCGGTGTCGGACCCGGGTGCATAGCGCTCGTGCATCACCTGGAGGGTGCGGGTGCGATCTCCAGCGGCAACCAATCGGAGTGATGTGCCGCCGGTTCCAAGATCGACGAGACTGTCGGCACGGTAGAAATAGCCAGGAGGTTCTGGATTCGCGGCAAAGAAGTTTGCCAGCGACAGGCCCATCGAGTGCACGATCTTGGTCAGCGATGCCACGGAGGGGCTGACCTGATTCAGCTCGATGTTGGAAACCGTGGCGTTGGTGACGCCTGCCTGTCGCGCGAGCGCCCGCTGGGACAGCCCATAAGACTGACGGAGCGCTCGGAGATGGGCTCCGAGATCAAGTGGCGGAAGCACGGAGTGTTCATAATGATGAACGCCTTGGGGAGAGGCCTGCTCAGCGGGGGATGTCGATTTCGGCTTCATACCCATCTCTAAAGGCGGTTATTGCAGGTCAGTCCAGATGTGGATATCCTGGAGGTGTTCAAGTTTCAAGTCCAAGAGGCGTTCATGTCCGTTCCTCCAGAGCGTTCTTCGCAATCGCTGCTCGACCGCCGGGCCGCAGTAGTGGCGCGCGGCGTGCCGATCGGCACCGGACTGGCGATCCGGTCCGCCCGCGGTGCCGTGCTCGTCGACGTTTCGGGCCGGGAGGTGCTCGACTTCGCCAGCGGCATCGGGGTGATGTCGGTTGGCCACTCGAACCCCGCAGTGATCGAGGCCATCGTCACTCAGGCCGCGGAGCTGCAGCACGTGTGCATGCACATCAGCACCTACGAAGGCTACGTGGCCCTCTGCGAGCGGCTCACGTCCCTCTTACCCCACGGGGGGCCCACCAAAGCGATGCTGGTGAACTCTGGCGCCGAGGCTGTCGAGAATGCCGTGAAGATCGCTCGGCAGGCGACCGGGCGTCCTGCGGTGATCTGCTACACGGGCGCCTTCCATGGGCGCACCCTTCTCGCCATGACTCTGACGGCCAAGGTCGCCTACAAGACTGGCTGTGGCCCATTCGCGAGTGAGGTCTACCGCATCCCGTTCCCCAGCCTGCTCCGTCGTGGCGACATCGGGCCAGAGGCCTTCGTGGAGCTTGAGTTGGAGCGCCTGCGGCACACCTTCAAGGAAACCGTGGTGGGGAATCGCGTCGCTGCCATCGTCATCGAGCCAGTCCAGGGCGAAGGCGGCTTCGTGCCAGCCCCGGTGGGCTACCTGCAGGGTCTGCGGCGGATCTGCGATGATGAGGGGATCGTGTTGATCTTCGACGAGGTCCAGACCGGCTTCTGTCGCACCGGCGCGTGGGGGGCCTACCAGGAGTTCGGAGTGATCCCCGACCTGTCCACCTGGGCGAAGGCGATGGGTGGCGGCCTGCCCATCGGGGCGGTGATCGGCAAGGCCCATGTGATCGACGGTGCCGTTCCTGGAACCATCGGCAGCACCTTCGGTGGCAACCCCATTGCTTGCGCCGCATCCCTGGCGGCCTTGGCGGAGATGGAGCGACTCCGGCTCTGCGAGCGGGCGAAGCACATCGGACGGGCGCTCACTGAGGCCTTCCATGGGTTGGCCCAAGCTCATCCCGAGGTGGTCGACGTACGCGGCCTCGGGGCGTTGATGGCGATGGAGCTCTGCGAGGATGGGGATCTCGGTCGGCCGGCTACTCGAGCGACCGCAGCGATCCGACGTGTGTGCGAGCGCGAAGGGCTGCTCCTGCTGTCCGCCGGCCCGCACGCGAGTGTCATCCGGGCTCTGCCACCGCTGGTGATCACCGACGAAGAGCTGGGCCGGGCCCTCGATATCCTTCGTCGCGCCTTCGATGAGGTCCTCTCGTGAGGACGCTCGTTCGTGGCTGGACTCCAGACGGTGGGCCGGGCCTACGCTAGATGACCTCAACGCAGCTTCCGAACCGTCCTCGCACGCCCATGCGGCCCTCTCGCGCAGGCGTCGGACCGGGCAGATATACTAGAGCACGCCGAGTTCCCGGCTTGTATTCACACGCTCGATGTTCAGCTCGATCGGGATGCTCTCCTCGTTGCCCTCCGCCTGGTAGATCACGCGGCCATCTGGGCCACAGACGATGGAGCGACCGCTGCCGCCGGTGTCCAGGCCGTTGACATCGAAGAGGTAGCACTGGTTGACCGCGGCCATCGCACGCGCGATCGACAGCTCGATCTCGCGATCGATGGTGCCGGTCATGGTGGGGTGCAGAATCACCTCTGCGCCCTTGACGGCGAGGGTGCGTATCGTCTCGGGGAACCACAGGTCGTAGCAGATGGAGATCCCGAATCGGCCGACGTTCGGAACGTCGAAGAGGCAGAACTCGTCTCCAGGCGTGACCCCGACCTCGTACGGGTAGAATGGGAACATCTTTCGGTATCGCGTGACGACATTGCCCTCGGTACTTCAGCAGCAGCTTCGCGATCTGAGCACGGGTCGCTTCGCGAGCAACGCCATCAACGTCCTGGCGTTCGGGCTCCCCGGGACGGGCAAGTCGCACGCCTGCTGCGCCATCGGCCACG
>JBLFXJ010000432.1:0-6131 GCA_047609825.1 Myxococcota bacterium | reverse complement strand
GGAGAGAGTGAACTCACCGGGCCGGGGGGCCTCCCGGTCGTCGGGGAACAACACGTACAGCTCGTCTGTGTCGTGCCACCAGAACGGCGTCGAGGACTTGATGTAGCGGTGGTAGGGGACGGAGGCACCGTCTGGACCGCGCATCTCGATACCGGGCTGTGGCCGATGGAAGAACAGGCCGCGAGGGCGGATCGGCACATCCATCGTGAACTTGTACATGCCCTTGCTGGTCTCCCCGTCGTTACGCCACGGGCCATCGAGCGGGATCCGCTCGGGCGGCTCGGCGCCGTCGGGCCTGCAATCGGGGGGCACGGACAGCGTGGCTGCGGGGAGGTCGAGCAGGCTGATCGCTTGGGCGCCCGCGCTCACGGGCTCGGGGCGACGATCGCCGAGCCAGCAACACGATCCTAGCGCCGCCGCGATCACGAGTCCTGCGGCGACCCGACCCACTGCTGGTGTGGGCGAGGTGCGGCTGAGCATCGGTGGGCCTCCTCACGGATTGGCAGCGGCGCGGTATCGCGTCCGACCGCCGCGCGCTCCGCGTCCCCCGGCGCCGCCCGCCCAAGGGCCTCGGACGCGGTGTGACCTCGCCCACCGGATCCTGAAGAGTTCGCGGTTCCTGCGCATCGCCAATGGTCGCGGATCGGCGGCCTGTTCCGCCGTTCCACGCGCCGTTGGCGACGCTCTGGCAGTGGACGTGAGCCGCGAAAAAGTTAGCAAACGGCGCCTAGCCCCCACCGGGTGTGGTTGACTTCCCCCGGTTGGTTCCTGTACCCCTACGGGGTCCGGCCATCGCCCCCCTGTCGGGGGATCTATGGCGATCTTCACGTTCAAAGGGCTGTTTTCGCAGCCCGGAGGGACGGTTCCGAATGCTCCGCTTTCGCACGCCAAGCCGCGCCATCCTGCCGTTGTTGGCGGCATTTGCCTTCCTGCTGTTCGCGCTGCCCGCATGGGCTGTCACGACGGGCAGCATCAGGGTCACCGTTCTCGACGACTCCGACTTCGAGATGGCGGTGCCCGGCGCGGTCATCAGCCTGTCGGGTGAGAACCTCATCGGTGGTCAGCAGCAACGGGAGGCCGACGCCAATGGCGAAGCGTCCTTCCAGGAGTTGCTCCCCGGTCGCTACACCCTCGACGTGACGAAGGACGGCTTCACTGGCGTCCGGGTCACGGATGTCGCGGTCGTGGTCAACCGGCCGGCCAATATCGTCGTCAACCTTTCGCTCGGCGACATGGAGGTCGTCGAGGTCGAGGCCAAGCGGCAGGTGATCGACACCAGCAGCACCTCCCGGGGTGAAGTGCTGACGAAGGAGTTCCTGGAGCGAATCCCCGCGGGCCGGTCCTACCAGGCCGCGGTGTCGATGGCCCAGGGCGTCACGGGCGGCGGCGGTGGCAACCCGAACATGGGCGGTGGCTCGTTCAACGAGAACACCTACATGCTCGATGGCGCCAACATCACGGACCCCGTGACCGGCACCTTCTCCGTCAACTTCAACTTCGACGCCATCCAGCAGATCGAAGTGCTGCTCGGCGGCTACATGCCGGAGTACGGCGTGTCGGTCGGCGGTGTTGTCAACCTCGTCACCGAGTCGGGCACGAACAACCTCGAGTTCGACACCTCGGTCTACTACAGCAACGGTGACTGGCGCCCCCGGATGGACGATCGCTACGGTAGCGACGGCACCACCCTCGCGCCCACCGGCTTCGACTCCACGTTCAGGTCGCTGCAGATCTCTGGCAAGGTGTCGGGCCCGTTGGTCCGCGACCGCGCATGGTTCATCATCAGCTACCAGCACGACCGCTCGATCGCGGCGAACACCGGAATCCCGCAGACGCGCGACTACGACGGCCACTACGTGCTCTCCAAGTTGACCGTGCAGCCGAGCGCCGAGCACCGGTTCACCGCGTTCCTCCAGATGGACCCCACCACCATCGACAACATCGACCAGGGCGACCCCTTCCAGAAGGCCGAGTCGCAGGGTCGCCAGGTGCAGGGCGGCTACGTCGCGCAGGCCCGGTGGCAGTGGTTCATCTCCCCGGATGTGAACATCGACACCATGTTCGTCGTGCAGAAGACCTTCATCGAGGTCAACGGCGTGCCGTGTACGCACAACCGCGAAGTGAACTACCACCCGTGCAAGCCGGACGAGGCGGAGAACGCTGTTGACTGGGAGACCCCGGGCCGCCTCGGCCTGTTCGGCTCCTACAACTCGGTCAACTACGGGTACTACTACTTCGACGACCGCTTGCGCTACAACCTGGCGTCCAAGCTCCAGATCCTGTCGGTCAAGGACCCGTTCGGCGGCACCCACGACTTCAAGATTGGCGTCGAGGGCGTGCAGCTCGTCTGGGACCAGATCCAAGGCTACGCCGGCAACCTGCTCTACGTCGACATCAACCAAGTCTACTTCAACCCCGAGACCTTCACCAACTACTACTGGCTGGAAATCACGGGCCCCATCAAGTTCCGCACCACGGGCTCGCAGTTCAACTTCTTCGCCCAGGACTCGTGGAAGCCGGTCAAGAACGTGACCATCAACTACGGCACACGGTTCGACAACTTCGTGATGCGGAACGACCTGGGTGAGCCGGTCCTGAATGGCGCGCTCCTCGGGCCGCGTCTCTTCGGCGCCTGGGACCCCTGGGGCGACCAGAAGACCAAGATCGCCACGGGCTACGGCCGGTTCAACGACACCGGCCGCCTCGCCGTCGCCTCGTTCACCTCGGCCAACAACTACGGCTCCAAGCTGTTCCTGGGTGAGCTGTTCGCCGAAGAAGCCGATGGTGCCGGGTTCCTCTCTGCCACGGCCGAGATGTACGACCTGGACCCGTCGCAGAACTTCAACGTGCGGAGCGAGAAGTTGCGCACGCCGCGGGTGGATGAGGTGCTGCTCACCCTCGAGCGCGAGCTCGTGGAAGACGTGGCCGCCTTCACGAACCTCTCCGGCAAGTTCGCTCGCTACATGTTCGAGCCCGATGAGACCAACATCATCTACGACTCGGACGGCTCCGCCGTCATCGGTTCACGCATCGCCAACCCGCTCCAGGGTCGGTACCGCCTGCGCACCCCCGAGCTCGCCAAGCGTGACTACTTCCAGTGGGACGTTGGCATTCGTAAGGTCGAGTCGCGTCGGTGGGGCGGCCAGGTTGGCTACACGTTCACCCGCTCGGTGGGCTCCAGCAGCACGGCGCTGTCGGGCTCGTTCCTGAACGACCCGCAGACCCAGTACAACTACGGCTTCCTCGGCACCGACCTCACCCACGTGGTCAAGGCCTACGGCTACTGGGACCTGCCCACGGATCCATGGACCCAGCGTCTCGGCATGTTCCTGCAGTACTACAGCGGGTTCCCCTTCGAGCGTCTGTACACCTCGGAGAACGCGGCCGGCGGCGCAAGCTTCAACCTGCGTATTCGCCCGCGGGGCACCTACTACCGGGCCAACTCCAACTGGGACCTGGGCCTACGGTTCCAGCAGGACATCGACGTGCGCAAGGGCAAGCTGAAGATCGACATCACGGCCCAGAACCTGTTCAACAACCGTGCTCCCGACAACTACTTCGGCGGTCAGCTCTACAGCGACAACCGCCTCGCGGTGGCCAGCAGGCAGCGCCCGCTGACCCTCACCCTCGGCCTCCGCTACGAGTTCTGAGAGGATTTCGCATGTCCCACACGACACACAAGCTGCTCTGCGCGAACATCGCTCTCATTGGTCTCGGCGTGCTCTCGGGCTGCCAGTTCGACGAAGGGCTGATCATCGAGAACATGCAGGCGCGGGTCTTCGTACCAGAGGAGGCGGCCCAGCGGGAGTTCCTCCGTGAGGACGGCTCGGTCGAGCTGGTCACCGACGTAGCCCTCATCGGCCCGGTGTACCTCGGGCTGTACGCATCGGTCCTCCCCGAGGAGTCGGTCGAGGCGTACCCGCACCCCGAGGTCGGGCCGCAGTACATCGAGGACACGCCCGGCGACACCTACCCCTACGGTGGTACGACCATCGGCGACATCCGGTATGCGTGCTTCGAGCACTTCACCTGCAAGATGGCGTCCGGCCGATTCGTCGACTACGACGACATCGTCGAGTGGTTCAACAACACGCTGAACGACCCCATCGTCGATGCATCCCAGGCGCCCATCACCACCGGCGAGTACATCAAGCAGAGCTGCTACGCCCTGCTCGACATCAGCCGCGATTCAGAGCTGCGGATCACCGCGCAGGATCGCAATGGCGACGACAAGATCGACGAGAAGGACCTGGACTTCGTCGACAACGGAGACGGCTACTACGTCGCCGACGTGACCATCTGGCAGCAGGAGTACTTCGACGGGTTCAGCCTGTGGGGTCTCATGGATGCACCGTCCGAGGTCAACTACACGTTCGGCACCTGTGACCCCTCCGAGGGGTTCCAGGAGAACGAGTACGCCAACAACTTCACTAGCGGTCGGCCATGGACGGATGTCCTGAACCAGCCCGCCAAGTACATCGAGCGGGGTGACTGGGTGTCGGAGGGTCTCGTCTGGAAGGACCCCGCCGACGTGCCTGAGCTCTACATCGACTTCGAGGTGCAGTGATGCGGTTCACGACTACCGCCGGTCTCGGCATCGCGGCGATGATGTTCGCGTCTGGCTGCGACTACACGGGCGACTGGTTGTTTGCGGGTGAAGTGGAGGGACTTCCTGGTGTCTGGCACATGGAGGACCAGGACCAGCGCCTGATCGTTCCTCGCGTGGTCACGACCTACGAGGAACTCCAGGACGCCACCATCTACGCCGAGGTGGGCCCGAGTGGCACCACGGAGCTGGGTGGGGTGACCATCGAGTTCGAAGGCAACGGATCAGACATCTGTGTCTGGGTCGACCCGGAGACGGTGTGGTGGAACCAAGCGGTCAATCCGAGCGCGGTGGGTGCCGCAGAGTTCTGGACTTACCCCGACAACGTGTATGACGACGGCGACCTCGACCTGTACGTCGGTCTGAGCGTGTACTACACAGGCTCGCCTGGCGAACGACTGGGCGACTTCGTCGTGTCGTACGAGGACAGCCTCGGCAACGAGGTGCCGATCCAGCTCGCTGAGTGCCGAAACAACGGCGCGCAGGAGGGCATTGATGCCCACGCCGGCCGCGCAATGCCGGAGTACTGCAACATTCGCGATACGCAGCCTGGCATCTCGTACACGGCGGTGCTCCAGACATTCTCCACGCCAGTGGACGATGACCGGCTGGGGTTCGGCCTGCTCATCACCGAGGGGTCCTGTGAGGACCTGCGCAGCCTCGCTGCGGGAGCGGGCTTCGCGTCTACGAACTACCGCCTCGAAGAGTGCGTGATCATGGGTGAGTCGATGGTTGCCCAGAAGGGCGACTTCGGCCCCTGGTACGGCAAGAGCAGCATCACGAGCTGGGCGGAGTCCGAGGCGTTCGAGGCGCACTTCTGCAGCGACAAGAACATGCGCTCCTACTGCCGGAAGGAGTCGGACGACAAGCTCGGCAACGGCGGTTCGGGTTGCTCCTGGTCGGATGCGCCTGGCGAGAACGACCGCTGTTTCTGTGGCGACGAGACCGACACTCCGCAGGGCGGAGCGTTCTAAGAGCGCGACCACACCGACATCGGGTGACCGAGGCGCGCTGGCATTAGCCCAGTGCGCCTCGCTTGCTCAGAGCAGGGCCAGGGCTTGCTCACGACTCGTGATCAG
This sequence comes from Myxococcota bacterium, assembly GCA_047609825.1. Taxonomy (GTDB): domain Bacteria; phylum Myxococcota_A; class UBA796; order UBA796. Next base: position 446 of record JBLFXJ010000432.1, on the reverse strand, counting down.
GCCGTCGAGCTGCAGGGAGTACACCTCCCGGAGGCGCTCGCCGATCGCGGGGCCAGGTGGATGTCCGGCGGCAAGTAGATCGCGCCCGGAGAGAAACGGAGGGGGCGATTCGGTGAGCACGCCCAGGGCATCAGCGGTCTCACGTGAGGCTCCCACGTCGACTCCGTGTGCACGCGCCGCTGCGAGGGCCAGATCCACCTGACAGTGGGTCGAGAGATGTCGCAGGGCGGCGGCGTCCAGCGGACCCGTCACCGGGTTGGCGACGAGCGCGAGGGTCTGCGTCCTGGCGTCGTAGCGCCCGACCTTGTGGATCCACAGCCGGTCCAGCGTCGCCTCGACGGCGTTTGCCGGGGCCCCCCGGAGCCACACGGACAGCAGCAGCGCCCACTTCCTGCCGGGCGGATCGAGATCGTCCCGTGCGGGGAGGGCGGCCTCCAGGGCAACAC
>JBLFXJ010000431.1:0-6163 GCA_047609825.1 Myxococcota bacterium | reverse complement strand
CAGCATCACCAGGCCGGCCTTCGACACGGAGTAGTGGGCGTGGCCGTTCACCGGTCGGTCTGCGCCGATGTCGCACAGGTGAACGACGAGCCCATGCTGGCCCTCGGGGGCGCCCACCGCCTGCCCATCCGCCGCCCGCAGGTGCCCGAGCAGATCGCGGGAGAGTCGAAACGGGGCGAGCAGGTTCACTGCGAGCATCCGCTCCCACTCGGCATCGCCGATCTCCCCGAACGGCACCGGGGTGAACAGCGACGCGTTGTTCACCAGCACGTGCAGCGCGTCCCACTCCCGCATGGTGGCGTCGACGACCGCGGCGCACCCCTCGGCGGTGCCGAGGTCGCCGCCGACCGTCCACGCCCGGGCACCCAGAGCACGACACATGTCGGCGGTCTCTTCAGCCGGCTCCGTGCTGCGGTTGTAGTGCACGCCCAGATCGAAGCCTGCGCGGGCGAGCTCCACCGCGGTGGCCCGGCCGACCCGCGCACCGGCACCTGTGACCAGCGCTCGGGGCCTCATGCGGTCGCCGCGTGGGAGCGGTGGCGCTCGTCGCCGAGGAGGCGATGGATCAGCCACACGCCCGCATAGATCAGCGGGGTGTCGAGGGCCGCCAGGATCAGTTTGTGCCAGTAGATGGTGAACATGATCCCCGCGCCCATCCAGAAGTCCATGCCGAAGCCGATGTAGAACAGGATTGAGTTCACCACGGCCGTGTCTACCAGCTGCGACACCCAGGTGGAGGCATTGTTGCGGAGCCACAGGTGCTTTCCGCCCGTCACCCGCTTCCAGAAGTGGTACAGGTAGTTGTCGGTCAGCTGGGCGCACAAGTAGGCGAGCATCGAGCCGGCGAGCAGCACGCTGTTCAGCGAGAACACCGAGCGGAAGGCGTGTTGATAGTCCTCGGGGCTGTCGTAGAACGGGGCCGCCGGTGGCACCCAGTACGGATGTGCAGGCACGGCGACCGCGAGCTGGGTGATGAACAGCATCAGCAAGCTCATGGCAAAGCCGAGCACCACCATGAAGTCCGCGCGCTTCCTGCCATAGATCTCGGACACGAGGTCGGTGAACAGGAAGGTGAACGGGTAGGTGAGGATGCCGGTGGTGAGGGCGAACTCCGGGTCGATGGGCGATCGGAACAGCTTGATGCCGACCACGTTCGTCAGCACCAACACCACGACGAAGCTCGCTGCGAGCACGAGATAGATGCGCTCGTACCGGCTGTAGACCGTCAGGTCGACCTCGAGGTCTGCGTCGAACTCACCGCGCACGTCCGCCATCGGGCCTCCGCGGCGGCACCTTAGCCTGTCGCCTTCGCCGTCGGATGCGACCGTGCACCCATGAGCGTCGCTGCCGCCCCGAGCGACAGCAGCGCGATGAACTTCAGCTCCTGCGTGATGCCCATCAGCGGCCCCCGCGGCAGGTCATTGCGCAGCGCCTTGAGGTCCTGCAGATCGTAAGCCCATACTGCGATGGCGAACGCGAGGACCGGCATCCAGCGAGGATCGAGGCGCCCGTCGCGCAGCCCGAGGGCGACCACCACGACCGCGGGAATCGCCCACACGAGGTGGTGCTCGTAGGTGTACACAGGCACCAACAGCATCACCACCCCGACCGCTCCGACCTGGGCGGCGCGCTGGAGCGCATCGGGCCCGGGCCGTCGGAACGCCACGCCCAGCCCGAGCACCAGCCCGAGCGTGGTGAGGGTGGACAGCGCACGCGCGATGGGCGTCAGGGAGAGGTCGTCGCCGCGGGCAACCTCGTTCCACAGGTTCGGCAGGGAGTGGTTGCCGAACATGTCGATGGGCACGGACAAGCCGTTGTAGTCCCCGGACCCGAACTTCGGCAGCACCTCCGTGTAGAACCGGACCTGGTGCTCGAGTCCGACCAGCGGGATCGCCGCCAGGGTGAGCACCGCGGCGGTGGCGCAGGCCCAGGCGACCGCGACCCACTCCCGACGCAGCAGCCACCACGCCACAAGCAGCGCCGGCGACATCTTCCACATACAGGCCGCACCGAGCAGCGCGCCGCCGAACCCCGGTCGGCCGCGGTCGGTGAGCCAGAGCCCGCCGAGTGCCAGGGCCAAGGCGGGGAAGTTCATCTGCCCCATGATGTGGTTGTTCGGCACGGCGGTCATCAGCGCGAAGGTGCCGGCCACGAGCACCGCCACGTGTTCCGCGTCATGCTCTCGCCACCACCCCCACAGCGCGAGCATCGCGGCCAGGGCCGCCAGCTCGTCGATCCAGAACCACACCTGCAGTGCTGTGTGCAGGTCGAGGGGGACGGCCCACAACATCGCGAGCAGGAACGGCGGTGGGTAGAAGAACGGGTGCACCGAGCGGCGCTTTCCCTGGACCCGCGCCGCCTTGGCCAGGGCGCGCTTGTCGTACGGATCCTCGCCCGCGGCGGCGGCCTGGACGGCATAGTAGAAGCTGGCGAAGTCTCGGCCGTTGTTTGCCTTCTCAGCCGTCATCACCCAGGCTGGAGACAGCACGGTGAGCGCGTGCCAGAGCACGGCGCAGGTGAGCAGCAGGCGGGCGGCGGGAGACATCGGCGCGCGGATTAACCGACCGGCGGCCCGCGGCGGGCGATCGCAGGGCTACTCGACGCGAGCCTCGGCGGCGAGCGGCTCCATCAGCAGTCGCTTCACCGGCCGATCCTCGGGGATTCGCTCGTCGAGGGTGATGGTGCGGTCGGTCGCGGCGGAGATCCGCCCATCGTCGACCCGGAGTCGGAGCTCCTTCAGCCGCTGGGTCTCGTCCGCACTGCGGGCCCAGACTGTGCCGCCCACGTCGAATGGCTCATACCGGCCCACGTAGGCGCCAGCTTCGAGCACCACGTCGACGCCGTCGATGGACGCGAGGGCTTCGACGCGGCCGGCCAGCCCGGACACGAGCACGACGACCAGGTCGGCCTCGAGCGTGGGCACCCGCGCGCGGACCGCCTCGAGCGGATCGGTCACCACGAGCCCGGGCGGCTGCAGGTAGTCCAGGCATGGGGCGCCGACCCCGAGCACCGCGACCGTGTGTGCGCCGGCCTTGACGAGGCGATGGTCGGGGAGGTCGGGCACCCGCATGTTCGTCGAGAGCGCGTTCAGCGGGAACCCGTCGGCGGTGGCGCCGGGCAGGTCGCGACAGCTCACGTTCACTGCGTCCCATGGGCCGGCATCGAGGCCCGCGCGCATCCAGCGATTCGCGGCCCGCGCGTCGGACGACAGCGTCGGTGTGTCGCCGGTGCGCGCCGAGTAGAACTCGCCCAGGTTGAGCAGCAGGTCGGGCACTCCAGGGTTCGCGTCGCGCATCGCCCGGCGGTAGCCGGTGACCCGAGGCAGGCCTCCGATAGGGTGATCCTCGCACCCGCACGGCCCCACCCGGCCCGACTGCTCACCGCCGTACAGCAGCACCAGGTCCGCACCGTCCCCCCATGCGACACGGTCCGCGATCCGGCCCGTGGGGCTGGATGACGACAACACGAGCGCTCCGCCCGCGCCCGGATCCAGCGAGGGCGCGGGGTCGGCTGCCAAGGCGACGGCCAGTGAGAGGGACCACATGCGACGTTCGGTAACACCAGCACGGGTTGACGCTGGCCCCGGCCGTGCGATGCTTACTGAGTACGGGAGGACGTGTGGCGGTTCGCCGAGTGATCCAGATGGGGCATCCACTGCTGCGCGAGGTCTCCGAGCCGGTCGCGGCCGAAGAGTTCGAGACCGAGGCATTTCAGCGGCTGTGCGACGATCTGCTCGAGACCATGCTCGACTACGACGGAGTGGGGCTCGCGGCCCCGCAGATCGGGGTGCGCAAGCGGGTCGTCGTGCTCGAACTCGATGACGAGGAAGGCCCGGAGTTCCTGGTCAACCCGGTGATCGAGGTGATCGCCGACAGCTCTCGGTTCACCTGGGAGGGCTGCCTCTCGGTCGAGGGGCTGCGCGGCCGGGTCGAGCGTCCGGATCAAGTGCGGGTGCGGGCGTTCGACCGGGATGGTTCGCGCAAGGGCTACGAGCTGCACGGGTACCCAGCGGTGGTGGTGCAGCACGAATGCGACCACCTCGACGGCGTGCTGTACGTCGACAAGGTCGACCCGAAGACGCTGGCATTCATGCGCGAATATCGGCGGTATGGACCCCTGGACGAAGACGGGGACGACCTGGACGACGAAGACCTGGAGGGCGTGGACGAGGATCTCCTCGACTACGCCGACCCCGACGAGGAGGACATGTGACATGGGCCTGCTGAGCTGGCTGTTTCCCTCCCCCGAGGACCGGGTGGTCAAGGCGCGCAAGCTGGTGGCGGACGGTCGCCACGCAGACGCGCGGTATGAGCTGCTCGACAACGCGGCGGCGGGCGCCTCCGAGCTCCTCCGCGAGGTGGAAAACCACCTCGCGCGCCTGAACCTCAACGAGGCCGTCGTCCGGTGTCGGCTCGGCGATGATCGTGGCGTGCAGGACCATGTGGAGCTGGCGAGCAACTTCCACGCCGGCGGCCTGGAGGAGGAGTTCAAGGCCGCACGCCGCGAGCTGCGCACGATCCGTGCCGATCGGTCGGCGGCGGCCGAGCAGGCCAAGCGCGATGCCGAGGCGCGGCTGCTCGCGGTCGACCCGCTCGGCATCACCGGCGGCCCGAGCTGGCTGGATCCGGCGATCGCGAGCGATCTCTACGAGGCGGACCGCGACGAGATGGAGGCCCGCCTCGGCCTGCTCGTCGAGAACTACCCCGAGGACCTGCGGGAGCGCGTGCGCGACCTCGGCGCTCCATTCGCGAAGGCCGTGCTCGATCTGGATGACGGGCGCCCCGACCTGGCCCTGCCGGTGCTGCTCGAGCTGTCGGATGATGACCCGCTGGTGTGTTGGGAGCGGGCGCGTGTGGCCATGGCCATGGGGGACTCGCGGGCGGCGGCGCGGTCCCTGCGGCACCTGGGCGAGCTGCTGGGCGGTCACCGCGCGTTCGGTCAGCTGCACTCCGGTGCGCTGCTCGCACAGATGCTGGCCGAGACCGGCGACGTGGCGGGTGGCCTGCGTGTGCTCCGAAATGTGCGTTCTGCGGAGCCGAAGGTCGGCGGGCCGCTGTTCGCCGCGCTCCTTGAGGCGAACGGCGATCTGAAGGAGTCCGAGTCGGTCCTGGTGGCGTTGCTCAAGGACCACCCTGGCGCGCAGACGCTGTATGGGCAGCTGGCCCGCGTTCGGCTCAAGGGAGGGCACCGCAAGCAGGCGATGCGGGCTCTCGAGGCGAGCTTTGCCTACACCTGCGGCACGCCGGGTCGGTGCGGCTACCAGCCGCCGGACCTCGCGAACACCCGCATGTTGGCCACGCTGTACCTGGAAGACGGCGTGGAGATCGAGCGGGCCTCGGAGCTGGCGGACAAGGCGGCGTCGCTGGTCAAGCAGCCGACGTGGGATGACGCCTACTTGCGCGCGCTGACGGCCAAGCGCAACCATGATCCGGAGGCGGCGCGCATCGTCGACCAGCTCAGGTCGAGCACCCCGGAGGGCCCGCAGCGGGAGCGGGTGGACGCGCACCTGCCCGGGTGAGCGGTCAGCCCAGGGCGGCGCTCGAACCGGCCTTTCGTGCCAGCTCGGCCAGCAGCGCCGCGCTCGGCGGCGACGCCCCGCGTGCAGCGGTCTCGAGGGCATGCCGCAGGTCGTATGGCGCGGGCATGAGCGCCTCCACCGTGCGCTCTGCCGCCGCGAGGCGGGCGCTGAGGTCCGGCGCGTCGAGGGTGTAGGGGAGGGCCAGTGTGAGGAACAGGTCGGCCAGCCCGTCCCTGCCGCGCGCCCTGAGCCGGCCGGTGACCTCGACGAGGGTGTCGAGTCCGCTCACATCACCGGCCGCGAGGCGGACGAGCGCGCGGTTGGCCTGGACCGTCTGTACGGCGCGAGCGCCGAACGCCGACAGGGTGGTCTCGGCGTCCGCGTAGTGTGCGTCGGCGAGGGAGAGGTCGCCGCGGACCCGGTACACGTCGCCGAGGTCGTTGTCGGCGCCCGCCACGCGCAGGAGCGCGCCGCCGTCCTTCAACAGGGCCTTGGCCGCGACCAGGAGCGCCTCAGCCTCGTCCAACTTCCCGCTCTCGAGCAGCGAGGAGCCGAGGCTGGCCCGAGCGCGGGCCGCGAGGGTCGGGTCTCCCGCCCGCTCCGCCTCGGCGATCGCGGCCTCGAACAGCGGGATCGCCCGCTCGG
>JBLFXJ010000430.1:0-6165 GCA_047609825.1 Myxococcota bacterium | reverse complement strand
TGCACGACGATTCGAAGCTGCCGTGGTCCTTGCAGTTCGTGTCCACGGCCTGGGGGATGACGAACGCGAGGTGGTCGTCGCCCGGGCGGGGCACGTAGGGGTGGGTCACGGTGGCCTCGCCGGCGAAGTCCACCACGTGGGCCTCCACGTCGGCGGGGAGCCCGAGGGCGAGCAGGTCGGCCTGCGCGTACTCCTTGTCGTCGTGGTGGCAGCCCATGGTGAGCTGCACGTCGGCGAACGCGCCGGCGCGCTCGGCCGTGCAGCCGGCCCCGGTGTCGATATCCCCGTTCCCGTCGAGGCTGGCCAGGGTGCACAGCGGCACCGCGTGGTCGGCCGCCGTGGGCCATGGCACGCGGGCGCGCGGCTCGACGCCCGGGGTGTCCACCCAGGTGTCCACCCGGGCGGTCGAGACCCAGCCCTCCTCCGGATAGCAGAACAGGGTCACCCGGGCCTGGGCCGCCACCGTGCTGCCGAAGTGGCCATACCCACAGTGTTCCACGTGCACCGCGTAGTCGGTGGTGCGCGCGCCGGCGGCGAAGGTGGTGTGGAAGTCGCACTGGTCGTCACCGTGCTCGATCACCTTCTCCCAGCTCACGAACGGGACGCAGTCGACCATGCCGTCGGGCCACGGCAGCGTGCCGACCACCGACTCGCCCCGGTCGAGCGCCAGGCGCCGGCTGACGATCCGCATCGGGCCGGTCCGGTCGAGGGAGAACCAGGTGCGCCCGGGTCGAGCTGTGATGAGCCCGTCGGCCACGACTGCGGGCCCGCCCTCCACCTCGTCCCCCATCGGGGCCACGCCATACGGCACCTCGTTGCCGGTGCGCTCGTCGATGAGCACCAGGTCGCCCACTCCGAAGTAGCCGTCGTCGGCGGTGATCCAGCTCACGAGGGACCGGTGGGCCGAGCCGACCAGGCCGGTCACGTCCACCGAGACCCGCTCGCCGGTGGGCCACCGCTGGTCGGGCAGGCGCACTGAGCCGCCGTTAACCACCAGGGTGCCGGCCTCGGGAGCGCTGAAGCCCAGGGCCGTGAACTCCAGGGAGATCGGCGGCATCTCGGGGTCGACGAAGGTGACGAACGGCAAGTCGGGGGCGCGCAGGGAGTCTCCGAAGTGGCTGCCGGCGGGGTCGTCGAACGGGCCGGCGGCGGCGGGCACGTAGGCGAGGTCGGTGAGCCCGCTGGTGAGGACCACATCGCCGACGAAGGCGTCCAGGCCGCCTTGGGCCACGACGCTGATCCGGTTGCCGCCGACGGCGGTGACGAAGCCGGTCACATCGACGGTGTGGGTGCCGCCGGGGCCCCAGGGGCCGGCCGGATCGAGGGGCACGGGGGCGCCGTTGACCCGCAGCTCGATGGCGTCGGGGGCCCACACATTCACCAGCTCGATGGACAGGGCGGAGGCCGAGGTGCCGGGCACGGCGGAGAGCCACGGCTGGTCGCCCCACCGGGTGCCGCCGTGGAGCCATGGGGGGGCGTCGCCGGGGCCTGGGGCACCGGCGAGGTCGAGCCGGCCCGCGCCGTCGACGTCGGCAATCGACACGTCACGGAGGAACCAGTCCTGGTCGTCCACCGCATGCACGCTCACGATGGCGTGGCGCAGGTCGTACACGTAGTCGGTGATGTCGGTGGTGACGGGCACACTGTCGGTGTAGGGCGGGTCGATGGGCAGCGGGTGGCCGCCCAGGCGCACCTCGGCGGGGCGGGCCCCCACGGTGAGCCCGAGCGGCGTGAACGTGAGGTTCGCCTGGGTGATCGTGCCGTCCTCGGCAGACAGCTCCCGGAGCGCCACCTCCAGGTCGAGGCGGGGGTAGGTGAACGCGCCGTCGGTCACCCAGGCGTCGGTGGCGGTGAGGGCGGCGCGCAGATCGGTGGCGCCCGCGCCCGAGAGCACCGCCGCGGCGCCAGCCACGTGGGGGGCGGCCATCGAGGTCCCGCTCATGGTCACCCCGGCGGCCGTGATGTCGGTGCCGGGGGCGGCCACGTCCACCAGAGCACCTCCGTTGGAGCTGGCGGCGATGGTGTCGTCCTTACGAGAGTTGGCGACGGCGACCACGTTCGACTTGCACGCCGGGTAGCTGACCCCGCTCGGGTGGCTGTCATTGCCCGACGCGGCCACGAGCAGGTGGCCCCAGCCCGACACGGTGTCCAGCGCAGCGTCGTAGGCCGAGCTGAACGCGTCGCACGGGGTGGCCTCGTCGGCGCCGTTGCCGAAGCTCATGTTCACCGCGGCGACGTTCACCGTGCGGCCGTTCGTCGCGATCCAGTCGAGGGAATCGGCGATGGCGAACGCGTCGAGGGAGCCGGAGCATCCGCCCTGGACGCGGAACGCCACAATGTCGGCGCCGGGGGCCACGCCGCGGGTGCCGGCGGCCGTGGCGGCCACGTGGGTGCCATGTCCGTTGCAATCCATCGGGTCGCCGTCGTCATCGACGAAGTCCAAGCCGGCGATCACCTTGCAGCCAATGCCCGGCACGCAGCCGCCCAGCTCGGGGTGCAGGTAGTCGACCCCGGTGTCGATGACCGCGACGCTGAACCCGGTTCCGTCAAAACCGTAGGTGGTATGAGCTACATCGGCGCCCACCAACGGCACGCTGTCGGCGAGGGACAGCACCATCTCCGGCGGGGTCTCGAGCCCGGCGACCACGGGGCAGGCGAGCAGGCTCTCGGCGGTGACCCGGTCGAGGGTGACCCGGGCCAGCGGCAAGGCCGCGTAGCGCTGGGTGAGCACCGCACCGCAGGCGGCGACCGCATCCTGGAGCGAGCCGACATCGCGCCGCCAGCGACCCAGATCACGGTCGATGGGACCAGGCGACCGCAGGGTGACCAGGGCGTCCAGGGTGGCGGGCCCCTCTCCGCGGAGGAGCGCCTCCACGTCGGCATCGATGAACACGTCCTCGGACGGGGTGGGCGCGCAGGCGAGCAGCGACAGGAGCAACAGCATGGCAGGACCTCCGCCCGATCATGGGTCGGGTGCGCAGACGTGTGATCAGCCGGGCCAGACCACGTCGTCGATGTGGCCGTTGCAGTCCTGGTCCCGGTCGTCGTACACCTCCACCGCCCCCGGGTGGATCGACGGATCGTCGTCGCGGCAGTCGTAGCTGGCGGCGCACCGCGGCCCGAGCTCCTCGCAGTACCCATCCCCGTCATCGTCGAACCACACGGTGCCCTCGTCGATCATGCCGTCGCAGTCCTGGTCCACGTCGTCGGGACGCTCGGCGGCCCCTGGAACCACGCCCGGGTTCGCATCATCGCAGTCCCCGTCGTCCTCGGACACGCCGTCGCCGTCGTCGTCGTAGGCGTCCGTGCCATCGTCCACCCGCCCGTCGCAGTCATTGTCGAGCCCATCCACGAGCTCTGGCGCGCCCGGGTACACGCTGGCCTGGCCGTCGTTGCAGTCGCCGTCCCGCTCGGTCCACCCGTCCCCATCGTCGTCGTAGATGTCGGTGCCCTCGTCGACCACGCCGTCACAGTCGTCGTCCACCCCGTCGGCGGCTTCCAGGGCGCCCGCGAACACCGTGGCGTCCGTGTCGTCGCAGTCACCGTCGGCCTCGGTCATCCCGTCGCCGTCGTCGTCGTAGGCCTCGGTGCCGTCGTCCACCCGCCCGTCGCAGTCGTCGTCGAGGCCATCGATCCGCTCGGTGGCGCCCGGGTACACGTCCGCCGCCGCGTCATTGCAGTCGCCCATCGCCTCCGTCCACCCATCGTGATCGTCGTCGAACCCGTCAGTGCCGTCGTCGGCCACGCCGTCGCAGTCCTCGTCCACCCCGTCCCAGGTCTCGGTGGCGCCCGGGTGGCGGTGCGGCCGGGTGTCGTCGCAGTCGCCGTCCAGCTCGGAATACCCATCGCCGTCGTCGTCGTAGGCATCCGTGCCCTCGTCGGCCACGCCGTCACAGTCGTCGTCGACCGCGTTGGGCCGCTCGGGTGCGCCGGGGAACGCGTTCGGGTCGGCGTCGTCGCAGTCGCCATCCGCGGTCGCGAACCCGTCACCGTCCGCGTCCTCCGACCCCGCGCCGCCGCGCAGGTGCACATCCAGCCCGACGAATGTGGTCCACCCTTGCTCATCGGCCTCCGCCGCCAGCGCCCACTCAGCCTGACAGCTCCCGGGCACCTCGGGGCACCACGCCACCTCGAGGGTGGCCGAGGCTCCGGGCGCCAGCCGCACGCCGCCGATGCCGACGGTGAATGGCTCGCCAATGCACGCCCCCGACGGCGGGAACGACTCGACCCACGCGGCCACATCGCCGGGGTTGTCCACGGTGATCGTGGCGCGGTCGCAGTCGCCGGCCAATGTGTGGAGCACGAGCTCGGTGTCCGACAGGGTGATGTCGAACCGAGGGTCGGGGGCGGGCAGCTCGGTGCACGCGGCGAGCAGGAACAGCACGGCGGTAGAGCGGATCACAGCGACTCCCTCTTGCGGAAGAGAATGAGGAGGAACGGGAACGCGAGGATGGCGCGAGAGCCGGACTCACAGGCGACCGGCGGCTCGTCTGCAGGACATCCGCTGTCGCATTCGTCGTCGCGGTGGAGGGTGTCGACCTCACCATCGCAGTCGTCGTCGACACCTTCGGCGCCCGGGTCGTCGTCGGCCCCGGGGAACCGGCTCGGGTCGGCGTCGTCGCAGTCGCCGTCGCGCTCGCTCCAGCCGTCGCGGTCGTCGTCGGACCACTCGGTGTCCTCGTCCACCCGATGGTCGCAGTCGTCGTCCACGCCGTTCGCCACCTCGGCGGCGCCCGGGTGCACCGACGCGTCGGTGTCGTCGCAGTCGTCGGTGGGCTGGTCCCCCCAGCAGGGCAAGGCGCCGTCGCCGTCGGTGTCCCGCTCCATGTCGGCGAGGGTGCCGAGGCAGCGGTTGTCGATGCCGTCGCACAGCTCGGGCGCGCCCGGGTGCACCGACGCGTCGGTGTCGTCGCAGTCGCCAGCGGCGGTGGTCACGCCGTCGCCGTCGAGGTCGACTCCGGCGGTGGGGCCGGCGAGGGCGAGGGTCAGGGTCAGGGTCAAGAATCCGATCATCGGGGACTCCTCGGCGAGAACCACAGGGTGGCGTGCAGCGCCCACAGGGCACGGCGAACGCCGGAAAAATGAGGTGCAACGTCAACACCGAGCCGGGAGCAGAGATCGAGGCGACCCTCGGGGAGCGGCAGCCCGAGGCCCAGGTCGGCGAAGGGTCCAGCGCCCACACCGGGGTCGACGAACGCGCCGGCGGCGACACGGGGGGTGAGGCGATCGGTCGGGGTGAGCACGACGGCGGCCGCGAGCTGGGGACGGGTGACGGCGGACCGCTGGGCGGTGACTGGGAGCGGGTCGGGGTAGACGACCACCGAGGCGGAGATCTCGGCGGAGACGGTGCGGCCGGCGCGGGCGGTGAGTCCGACGGTGGGGGCGACGCGCCCATACTGCACCTGAGTGCCCGAGCGGAGGCCCGCGGCGAGGGGGAGCGCGCGGCGGACCCCAGGTGGGGGCGAATCGGGCGGGGTGGGCACGACCTCGGCCTCCGCGACCGGGGCGTCGTGCCGCACGCGGAGCAGGGTGTGGGAGACCTCGGCGCGACCGATCCACCCGGCGGTGATCAGGTGCAGGCCGGGGGTGAGGGCGAGCTCGGCGGGGAGCGGGTTCGGACCGAAGTCGCGGCGGGGCTGGCCATCGACCCACAGGGCGGCGCCGGCGGGGACCTGCCACACCACGGTGCGGCGAGGGCCGTCGACCACGGCGGCGGCCGCCCAGGAGCGCGCGGGCTCCGGCCAGTCCGGGGCGAAGCTGCGATCGGCGTCGCGGGCGATGGCGGCGGCCTCGGCGAGACGCACGCGGCCGGTGGAGGGGTCGCCGGCGGCGAGGGCGCCGAGCCCGGCCATGGCCCACAGGTCGAGGAGGTCGTCGGTGGACGGGGTCGAGGCGTGATCGGTGGCGAGGCGGCCGATCACGGCCTCCGCCTCCATGGCGAGGATGCGGCCGGCCTCGGCCACGTCAGAGGCGACGACGCGGTTGTCGTGCAGGTGCTGTCGCTGGGTGTCTACGCTGGCGAACGCGTCGAGGGCGCGGCCCACGGCCTCGGCCGCTGCAGCCTCGGCGGCCTCCGCAACCACGAGGCGCTCGCGGGCCGACGCGAGCCGTTCCCCGGGGTCACCCGCGACAGCGGCCGCGTCTCGGGCCTCCACCCAGGCGTCG
>JBLFXJ010000429.1:0-6200 GCA_047609825.1 Myxococcota bacterium | reverse complement strand
AATAGATCCGGATTGAGGTCGCGCTCCACGCGCGCGACGGCCTCGTAGGGCCGCACGTCCGACTCGATCGGATCGGTGTTGACCGCGACCCAGGCCAGCGCTGGCGCGTCGTCCACCACGATGGAGTACGCGCCTGGCCCATCTGGCGTGAACAACAGACGCCGCCCCTCGATGCGGCTCCTCACCGGGGCGCCCTCGGGGCCGATGACCGTCGGCTCGATCACGATCTCGGGCAGCGGCACCATCACCGGCTCACCGACCACGGAGGTGAGCCGGAGCCCAGCACCACCCGAATCCGCTCCCAGGTACCCCACGAGACGCTGCATCAGCGGCATGAAGGTCGCTTGCAGCGGCAGGTTCCCCCAGCCGAGGTCGAAGGTTCCCGTCCAGACGATCACCCTCCCCTGCCCGATACGACGCTCGACCATGGCGGGCAGACCGCTCTCCCACCGAAGCAGCGTTGTGACCTCGTCGGTCTCTTCGTACGGCTCCAGCGTCATCACCCGATCCGCACGGATCCGCTGGAACCCGGCTCGCCCGCTGCGGCTGAACGGCTCGAACAACGCCAGGCTCACATCCGGGAGCGCCAGTGGCACGCCGGCTTCGTCACGATCGGCGAGCGACCGCGGTGCCCTGAAAGCAGCGGGGAGAATCGCCGACAACGCGGCGTTGTACCGGTCTGCCGTGACGTTGTCACCGCCGCTGATCACCACGTTTCCGCCGCGTCGGACGAAGTCGGTCAGTCGGGGTCCGAACCCGCGGGGGTCGGAGACGTTGGCCAGGAACACCACCCGGTGGCGCTCGGGATCCAGGTCAGACATGCCCAATGGAGATGCCACGTCCAACGTGAGGCCCGTGCGAACTCCGCCCCATGGCGCGAGGGCGCGCTCGAGGAAGTACACCTCGGAGCGAGTGGGGGTGTCTCCGGGGTCGCCGTCGATCACCAGCACCCTGGACGCGCCGACTCGAGGCAGGTGGAAGAACCTCCGGTCATCCGCCGACAGGTCAGGGTCGTCGCACGCGACCTCGCCCACGCCTCCCTCGGCCTCAGCGGGCACCGTCACCCGATCCTCCGCTTCGCCCAGTGGCGGGATGTCCACAAAGATCGGGATGGCGGCGCCATCTGGAAGGAGCACCTCGCACGACACCTCGATCGGATCAGGCCCATAGTTGGCAAGCCGGATCGTCACTTGCCCGCCCTCGAGTCCGTCCCCGTAGTTGGCCCGTGTGATCGCGACGTTTCGCGGAGGGTCGCCCTGGACCACGAACGGCACGATGGTGCTGCCAATCCTGACCAGGTTCTCGATCTCGCCACGGGCCTCGGTGACGATTCGCGGCCCCGCTTCGTCGGTGAACAGCAGCACTTCGCCCGGCTCCCCGCCGAGCAAGCGCCGCGCCTCGATCAGACCTGCGCGGAGATTGCTCGTGCCTCCGGACGGCTGGATCGACTCGAGCAACGTATCGATCCGCCCATGGTCCTCCACCAGGGTGGAGGTGAGCCGATCGGCGTTGCCGTCGAACGTGACCAGCCCCACCAGCGCCGAGGCCGGAAGCCCTGCCAGTGCGCTGCGGGCGGAGGTGCGCGCCCGCTGGAGCAAGGTGCCACCGCCATCGACCAGCTGCATCGACATGGACCGGTCGACCACGATCACGACACGACCGCTGCCCCCGAACTCTGGCACGCCGCCGGGGTACGACACTTTGGGCCCACTCACCGCAAGAGCGATGGCCAACCCCGCCAGCACGCGCAGCAGAAGCAGAAGCGGATCCTTGACCCGCCGTCGCCGGCGGAGCCGCTTGACCACCCGCTCGAGCAACAGCATCGCTCCGAACGCACGCCGCTCCCTCGGCGTCTGGCGCGCGAGGTGAGCGAGGACCGGCAGGGCCACGAGACCGGCAGTGAGCAGGGCGAGCGGAGCCGCGAGGCCAAAGGTCATCTCGCCCCTCCGGCCAGCCCACCCGCGATGGCCTTCCCCAGCACGGTCTCGAGCGGCGCGTCAGTAGGGGCCGACATGTACCGTCCACCCCAGCGCACGACGCCCCCTCGCACCTCGTCCACGTATTCCTGCACCACCTCGTTGAACGCCTCTCGAGCTCCCGCGGGGTCAACCGCCAATGCCTCGCCCCCCTCGGGGCTGAAGAACAGCGCGGGAGCCCCCACGTCCAACGACCACTCTCGGGGATCGAACAGGTGGAACAGCCGCACGTCGGCGCCGCGCCGGGCGAACGCCGCCAGCGATGGGAGCCAGTTCGCGGGCTCCTCCATGCCGTCGGTGACGACTCCGACCCAGCTCCGTCGTCGGACCCTCGCCCCGACAGCACCCAGCGCCGCCTTCAGGTCCGCCGTGCCGCCAGGCCTGACCGACGCAAGCTGAAGGAAGATACTCTGCAGGTGGTTCCGCCCGCCCCGCGCCGGAAGCGACCGGTACCGCATTCCCTCGCCCGCCACGATCTCCAGACCGACCGGCTCACCATGACGGTGGAGGAAGTACGCGAGCGTCGCCGTGAGCACGATGGCATAGCCCGCCTTACTCGACTCCAACGGGGGGTAGCCCCCGCGGGCCGCGTCGCCGGTGGACAGGTCGCCGGACAGGTCCACCACCAAGGTGCATGGGAGCTCCGTCTCGGTCTCGTAGCGCCGCACGACCAGACGATCCGAGCGGGCCCACACCCGCCAGTCGAGTCGCCGGAGGTCCATGCCTGGGACGTACTCCTGGTAGTCGGCGAACTCAATGGCCTGGCCGACCCTCCGGCTGCGATGCTCACCCGTGAGGAGGGCATCGGTGAGGTTGCGCGCGCGCAGGTGCAGATGCCGCACCCGCGCCAGCACCTCCGCATCCCACACCGGAGCCGCAGCCTCCACCTACCCGACCTCGTCCAGGATCTGCGCGACGACAGCGTCCGGTGACCGCCCCGACGCCTCAGCCTCGAAGTTCAGCAACACGCGATGCCGGAGAACGGCGGGCGCAATTGCGCGCACGTCGGCACGATCGGGCACCTCGCGCCCGCGGAGCGCCGCCCAGGTGCGCGCACCGATCGCGAGGTATTGACTGGCTCTTGGCCCGGCACCCCACCGGATCCATTTGGTGGCTTCGAGACCCGAACCCGGTCGCGTGGCCGCGGCGATCCGCACGCAGTAGTTGATCACGTCCGGGTTCGACGGAAGCCGACGGAGCAGCTGCTGGTAGGCGATCAGCTGCTCGACCGTAAGGACCTGCCGAGCCGACGGCAGCGACCCCACCGTGGTGCGCCGGACGATCTCCTCCTCCTCCTCGATCGTCGGGTACCCAACAGGCACCGAGAACATGAACCGGTCCTGCTGAGCCTCCGGCAGCGGGTAGGTGCCCTCCTGCTCGATGGGATTCTGGGTCGCGAACACGAGAAACGGCGGGTCCAGCCGGTACGTGTGACCGGCCGCGGTGACCGACCGCTCTTGCATCGCCTGGAGGAGCGCTGCCTGGGTCTTCGGCGGGGTGCGGTTGATCTCGTCTGCGAGGAGGAGATTGGTGAACACCGGGCCCTGCACGAACCGGGTGCTTCGTCGGCCCGTCGCAGGGTCTTGCTCCAGCACCTCAGTGCCGGTGATGTCGGACGGCATGAGGTCAGGCGTGAACTGGATGCGGCCGAACTTCACGCCCACGGCCTCGGCCACCGTATGGACCAGCAACGTCTTGGCGAGGCCCGGAACGCCGACGAACAGACAGTGCCCGTCCGAGAGCAGGGCTGTGAGCATGCGATCGACCACCTCGCGCTGCCCGACCACCACCTCACCGATCGCATCGAGCAACGCCTCGCGCGCAGGCGCGAGCGACTCGAACAGCGCCACGTCGTCCATCCTTCCTCCGGGCTCAACCCTTGCTGAGCGCCTCGAGCACGGCCTTCTCGATGCGCTCCGCCGGCCCGCGGCCGGCACCTCGAACCACGTCGACCACCCGGCCGTCTCGCCCGATCACGAACACCGTGGGCAACGAGACGACCTCGTAGCTCGCTCGGGTGCGGCCCGCGCGGTCGAGGGCGATGCGGTACGGCACATCGTGCGCAGCCAGGAACTTGCGCACCACCTCCGCTCGCTCGTCGGTGATTCCAACCACCTGGACACCGTTGGCGCGGTGCGCTTCGTGCAGTCCGGCAAGCTCTGGGATCGCCGAGATGCAGGGCCCACACCATGTGGCCCAGAAGTCGAGAACAGTGACCTTGCCGTCGCCCAGTCCAACCGCATGCCCCTCCATGTCGACGGCCTCGAACGGCGGCGCCTGCTCGCCCACCCACCGGGTGGCCGGATCATCAGCGGCGGCGGCATGGCCCGGGCCGTAGGACGGAGGCGTGTAGTCGCCGGAACGCTCGTGCAGCGGGGCAGGCGTGTCGTCTTCTCCGCCGCGACGCAGGATGCGGACCGCACGCTCCCGTCGGTCGGCCTCCTCCTGGTCGCCCAGCGCGACGGAGATCTCACCGATGGCCACCTGGACGGCCACGTCGAACGGATTGAGCGCCACCGCCACCATGTAAGCAGCCCTGGCCGCTGCAGGTCGCCCAGCTGCTTGGTGCACATCACCCATCATGCGATGGGTGAGCGGGAACTCCGGGTAGGCGTCGAGGGTTCCCTCCAGTTCCGCGAGGGCATCGTCCAGTCGATCGAGGGCGACCAGCGCGGCCGCCACCCGGTTGGACAGCAGCGGCGACGCGGGCTCCTCAGGGTCGCGGGCCTTCTCGTACTCGACGAGCGCGGCCTCGGCCTTGCCATACTCCAGGAGCAGATCACCGAGCACGACGAACCGCCCGAGATCGCGCCGGCGCGACAGGATGGGATCGAGCTCGAGATCATCCCCGCCATCCAGCACAACTGGCAGCTCCTCGACCTCCTCTTCGTCGAGCCGCAGCCCCTCGACCCAGGCGCGCCACCCACGCTCCAGCTCGTCGAACGACGCCACCCCGACCGCGGTAGCCAAGGCCTCCTGAGCATCGGTTCCGACCGCGACTTGCTCGAGAGTGCGCTGAATCACCCCGTCGCCACCCTCCTGCATGCAGTACTGCATCAAGGTCGCGAGCTGAGCGTAGGCCAGAGCCGCCTTCTCGGCGGTGTCCAGCTTGGCGAGGGAGGGGTGCATCTCATCGAAGGTGACCAGCTGATCCCGCCGGAGCGCCTCGGCCAGATAGGTCTCGGCCCGCGGGTCCAGCGCGAACACATCAGCGCCGGTCTCCCAGCGATTATCCAGGTACTTGGCGATCGCTTCCTGGAGCCACACCGGCGCGCGCTCGCGTGAGTTGTGCGACACCACGAGGTGGATGTACTCATGGGCGATGGTGTCCTGCCAGTCGTAGCCTCGGCCGCGAGCCCTGGGGCTCGTGACCAGCAGCCGCGACCACTTCGACAGCGCGATGACGCCCGTGGTCTGCACATCTTCCAGCATCAACGACGAGGCCGCGGTGAACGAGGTGGAGTCTGGGAACAGCTCCACGATCCGCAACCCTGGTGGAGGCGCGCCGATGAGTGGGGCGATGTTCCGCTCGGCCAGCTGCAGCGCACGGAACGCCTCGGGCACCAGCACCGCGTCCACCCCGGGTCGGTACCGCACGGCGAAGTCACCGCGCCGACGCTCTACCCACCCTGCGGTAGCGTGCATCGTACGCTCGTAAAGGGCGCGGTCATCCCACGGATCGGCGTAGCCGGCATCGACCGCGCGAACGATCGTGTCGTAGGCCTCCGGGTAGCGCCCGGCGTAGAAGTCGACTTCGGCAGCCGCCGCCAGGACCTCAGGATCTGAGCTCCCAGCGGCGTCCATCGCCTCGAGGGCCGCCTCGGCACACGCCACATCGTTCGACGCCAGGCAGAGCTCCACCACATCGACCGAGGACGACCACGCGAGCTGAACGCCGAGCCAGAGCATGATCATTGGTGCACCAATTCCTCGTAATAGCGACGCTTCAGCGCCCGATACTGCTCGGGCACGTCCCCCTCCATGCCCTCGAGCAGGGCCCGGCGGTACTCCTCCGGGGTGCGGAAGTCTTCCCTCGACGGGATCGGCACGTTCTGCGCCTCGCTCATGTCCCGCCCTCGCTGCTCCTCGCCGCCGCCCGGCTCCCGCTGACCCGACTGACCGAGCTGGCTCGCCTCCTGGGCCGCCTGGTCTCGCGCCTGCTCCAGCGATTCACGGGCCTCCCGCACGCGCTCGGCCGCAACCCCCTGTGATCCCTCCGCTTCC
>JBLFXJ010000428.1:0-6205 GCA_047609825.1 Myxococcota bacterium | reverse complement strand
GCGGGCTCCGGCACTCGGACCCCGCGGCGGCGGAGCTTGCGGACGGGTCCGCGAGAGGGCAGGATGGTCGGGATGCACCGACCAGTGGTCTTAAATTGCCTGTACTCCCAGCCGGTATGCTCCCCCAGGAGGTCCCATGCGTCTCGCGCTGATGTTGCTCTGGTTGCCCATGGCGGCATGCGTCGTTCCCAACGCCCAAGCTGGCGCATCCCCCCACGCGGAGCGCATCGCGGCGGCCCAGGCCGTCTACGAGGCCCGAGTCGCCGAGTACGGTTCAGGGCGCACGAAACTCGAGGATGTATGCGCGTGGTCGGCCCACTGGCACGACGCTCAGAAGGATGCGGGAGACGGGGCCGCTGGGTCCGCACACTTGGCCCGAATGGAGGCGCTCGCCGCCAAGGTGGAGCAAGCAGCCGCATCCGGCATGGCCACACCACGCGACGTGGACGCCATGCGCTACTTCACGGCGGAAGCGAAGGTCTGGCAGGCGCGGTGAGCGGCCTCGTGGTCATGTGGCAGCGAGGCGGAACAGCACACGCGGCTTCTTCTGAATTGGGGTCGTGCCATGCACTCGCCGCCACATTCGCCCTGGCGCATGTTCGACAATGTGTGCTCCAACCGGCAGACGCACGGGACGTCGACGATGACCTGATCCTCACGGGCGGCGAAGACGTCGCCGAAGACGTGGGGTCGTCACCCGCCAAAGTAACTGTCGTCGCCCGCCATTCTAACTGACGCTGTTCAGGCTCGGCTCGACTCCGAGCGAGCGCCCTCACACCCGTGTGCCTGGTGGCGTTGTCGATACGCCCACCACGAGCAACCCCGGCGTAATCAGTGGCTTCCGGCCGAATATCGGCGGACTGCGTTATCGGGATGAACGTTGGGACCCGGCAGGGCCAGCGTTCGGGTATCGCATGGCGGCGGGAGATCTCTGATGGCTGGTTCGCTCCTTCTCTGGGTGCTGGTGGCGTCCGCATCACCCACACTCGACCTGGCGGGCGACGGTTGCCCGGGCCCCGTCGACCTGACGGCGAACGGCATCACACCGGGCGGGCGGGCAGCACTCATCGCCAGCGCGGGCGTCGGGGGGGATGTGCTACCGCTGGGGGGGTGCGCCGGTACCGAGACACGGCTGGCCGACCCCGCGCTGGTCACCGTGATGCGGGATCGGGATGGCGATGGCGCCCTGAGTCTCTTGCCGACGATCCCCGAGCCCGTCTGTGGCGGGTACGTGCAGCTCGTCGACCTGACGACCTGTGAGACGTCGGGCGTCCGCATCGCGGATGGGGCCGACGGGACGTGCACGCCCGATGCCTCGTTGCCGGGCACCGGCCCCGGACCTTGGCGGACCGAAGCCGCGTACATCGACGCGCGCATGGAGGGCATCCTGCACGGCGACGCGCTCCTGGACTTCGTCAGGGACGACGAGGTGGTGCCCGCTGCGCTCGTGTTCAGGGTGCTCGACCCGAGGTTCGTCGATCTGTGTGAGGTGCGGTTCGACGCCTCGGAGTTGGTCGCGGTCGAACCCGGGTCGTGGGACGGCGGATTCGTCCCACTCGGTCCAATCCACCACGCGTGGGAGGTCGCGCCGGACGCCGTCGGCACCACGGACTGCGGGGAGGTCCGCAGCGCGGTGTTCGGCACGTCGGACTTCCGGCAGTACTTGCGCGACCTGCGCATGGGCGTCGGGCTCGGGCCGCTGCAGCCAGAACTCAGCGACTTGTTGCAGAGCCGCGTGGCGGACGACGGCGGCGACTGGGAAGCCGACTGGGAGCCCTACCTCATGAACACCTACGTGGCGTTCGTCGGGACGGCGCTGGACATCGGCTATGCGTTCACCTACGGCCACACTTGCGGGCTGCCCGACGCATCTCCGGCCCCCGTCCCCGATGCGCTCGAAGACCGGTTCGTCGAGGCCTCCGGGGTCTACGTGCTCGCGGTCATTTGACCGGTCCGTCGGCGAGCACGCCACCGCGGCAGCGTGACACCCTGCCCTCGCGAGTCGCTCTGTCCGCGTAGCGACCGGGGCGGAGCTGCTTCTCCGCCGGCCGCTCGATCACCAAGCGGACCACCGGCTTGTTGCGGCGGGAGATGATGACTTCTGCACCCGCGAGGCATCGGTCCACCAGCTCGCTGAGGCGGGCCTTGGCTCGGGCGATGTTGATGGGTTGGCGCATGGATTCCAGCGACTTGGACCCCCTGAGTTGGTCAAGCAGGGGGGGGCGGAGTGGGTCGGTGAAGGGCGACCGACTGCGACCGCGACCGCGAACGGGTGGTGTCGTCGACGTCACCCGGACCGCGGCCAGACGATGCACAGGCTCGCTGGCCCTCCCACCCGACGCGAGTCGTAGATGAGCCCCAGCGCACACCGGGCCAACCTTAGGTTCAGGGCACATCAGGAGTTGATCGATGCTACGCCACGCAGTGAACAATGCAGTCTTCTCGAGTCGATTCACCCTTCGCCCCCTCTGCGCGGTCGGCACCGCCCTCGCTCTGGTGGTGTCGGCCTCGGCGTCCGCCGCGCCGTGTCCGGCAGACACGGTAGGCTTCAATGGCGCTTGTCATACGATGCCGTTCTTCGAGGGAATGGTCGCCGGGATGGTCTACCGCGTCGACGGCAGCGCTTCCTCGGAGGGCACCCGGGTCGTGCTCACGCGCCTGCTCCCCGATGGCGCCGAGGTGTTGACGGTAGCCAGCACGCCGGCGGGACCTCAGTGGACGGGCCCGGTAGCAGGGCCCTTTCGGGTGGTGAAGCGCTGGTCGCATCAATTCGTCGCTGACGCTGGCGAGGTCTCCGAGACCGTCACGGACGGGCAAGCTGGCCTCGACGGGTGGAGCGAGGACTCGGTCACGACGGACTGGACCGATGCCGACAACGGCATCCGCTGCGACGAAGATTCCTGCGAGGCGGTGTCGGCACCCGGCGGAGGGGCCCTGGACGCGGTGCAGAATCGCATGGCCGTGGGGACCTCCCGGCAGTCGACCGGCGCGTGCCTCGTCGCGACCGAGGACTCCGACGCAGAGGAAGCCAGCATCGGGGAGGAGGGCGCCTCCCAGTGCGCGACCACCTACGGGATCCTCGGGGTCGACGACGTGTTCGCCGAGCTCTTCGGCTGGCTCGCCGGCGAGGAGTGCCAGGCGGGCAACGAGCTGGTGTTCGTGATCAACCACAAGATGATGTGCGCGGGCTGGGAGGTCGTCGAATGCCATGAATACCGCGTCTACGAGACGACGGCAGACTGCGGTGTCGAGTACGTGAGCAGCACCGACAACTGCGATTGCCCCGAAGAGTTGCCCGACTGGACCTGACCGGAGCGTCGACGCGCCGTAGGGTGCCCCCAGTGCGGTGAGACGATGCGGACGGTGGCGATGCTGCTCGCGCCGGGGCGGGCGTACGTCGTGCTCCGTTGGCTGGCGCGGATCGCGCGCGGGCCGCCGCCGTCGGGGAGTTGCGGGGGACCGTGAGTGGCGAGACAGCACCGCGCCGTCGTGAGGAGCTCCGGCTTCGTCGCGCGATGCTCCCCCAGGAGGTCCCAATGCGTCTCGCGCTGATGTTGCTCTGGTTGCCCATGGCGGCATGCGTCGTTCCCAAGGCCCAAGCTGGCGCATCCCCCAACGCGGAGCGCGTACTCCTGTCCCGACGGGTTCGGCAGCCGGAGGTGGTGGACGACCTCGTGCAGGAGGTGTTCCTCCGGGTGCACGAGCGCGCGCACACCGTGCAGGACGCGGATCGGCTCGCAGCGTGGGTGCACCGGGTGGCGCACAACGTGGCGATGGACCACCTGCGGGCCCGACGTACCGAGCCGTTGGAGGGTCACGAGCCGTCGGTTGCGCCCGAGCCTACCGACGGCACCACCGAGGTGGCGAGCTGGATGCCGCTGATGGTCGCCGCCCTGCCCGAGCGCTACCGCGAGGCCGTTCGCCTGTCGGAGCTCGAGGGGCTCAGCCAGGCCGAGGTGGCCACCCGCCTGGGTCTGTCGCCGTCAGGGGCGCGCACCCGGGTGCAGCGCGGTCGCACCCGGTTGCTCGCCGACTTGCTCGCGTGCTGTCCGGTGCGGTTCGAGGGTGGCGTGGTGGTGGACACCGGCGTGAATGAGTGTGCCTGCGGACCGTAGCGTCGCTCGAGTGGGGACCGACGGCGCCTCAGTCGCAGTCGCACGGCCAGTCGGTGTCGAGGTCGATCACGGTCACCACCCGGGTCTCGTCGGAGCAGGCCGCGAACACCATCCGGGCATGCTGGCCGTCGGACGTCGTGCCCTCGAGGGCGTGTGACGGGCACTCGCCGTCGTGCCGGCTGCGGTCTGGGTCGAGGGTGCCGGTAGCCAGAATCGCCTTCACCTCGCCCTCGTCGAACTTGCGGCAGCCCATCCGACAGCGAGCGTGGCGGGTGTAGTCCAGCGGCTGGGCGCGCATGGCGGCCACCGGATCGGCGGGCGCTGGGGCCGGTGCCGGCGCGGTGATCGGGGCGACCTCGCCGGCGGCGGGCGGATCGATGTGGGTGGCCTCGGGCAGACACGCGAGGAGGAGCAGTACGAGCATGGGCCCAGCTAGCACGTCGGTACTGGGCGGGAGCGCTGCTCGCGGTGCTGTATGGTGCCCCTCTCGGAGGTCGATGTGTGGCTGTTCATTGTGTCGGCGTTCGCCGGTGGCTTGACGGTGTCGCTCGACCCCGGGCTGGCTGGCGAATCACTCCGGGTGGAGGTCACCGGGGCTCCTGCGGGTCGGCCCATCGCGCTGTTCCTCGGCACTGAGGGTGCCGGCCCCGGGGCGTGCCCGGGCATGCTCCGCGGCGCGTGCCTGGGATTGGTCGGCCGCCCGCGCCGCGCTGCGAGCGGCCCGGCGGATGCATCAGGGCGGGCGCGATTCTCCGTCCCCACGCCCCCCACGCCCGGAGCGGAGCTGTGCGTCCAGGCGGCTGGGCTCCCGCTGGCCGGCCCGGCGTTCCTCTCCCCCGCGGTATGCCTGGTGCTCGACGGTGACGCCGACGGCGACGGCGTGCCGGACAGTGAGGACAGCTGCGTCGGCGACGACCGCATCGACGGCGACCGTGACGGGGTGCCGGATGCCTGCGACCCGTGCCCGGATGACGCACCGGACGACCCGGACGGGGATGGCGCCTGCGGGTGGGCGCCAGCGCCGTGCGCAGACGACGGCGACGAGGTGATCCGGGTCGACGAGCTGAACACCTGCCTCGCCGCGCTGGGCGCCGAGTTCTCCGAGGTGGAGTACATCGAGGTGGAGTACGGCTTCACCGAGTACCTCGACGCGATGTGCGCCAGCTTCGGCTACGGCGCCTACCTCGAGCCATGGGGCGCCGACGAGTGCGGCGGCTTCGGCCCCGGCGCCTACATGTACCCGTCGTACTGCGACTTTGGCTGGCTCGGCGCCGGCTGCTACAACGGCTGCGGCAACGACAACTACCCCGGCTTCGTCTGCCGACCCCTGCCGGTGGACCGCGACAGGGACGGGGTGCTCACCCCGGAGGACTGCGACGACAGCGACCCGACGATCTACCCAGGCGCTCCCGAGATCTGCGGCGACGGCATCGACCAGGACTGCGTCGGCGGCGACGTGTTCTGCCCCGGCGAGGAGAGCTGCCTCGACCCCGACGGCGACCATATCATCCGGGTGTCCGACCTGAACCTGTGCCTCGAGGGCCTCGATGCGGAGTTCTCTGAGGTCCAGTACATCGAGGTGGCGTACGGGTTCACCGAGTACCTCGACGAGGTGTGCGACCGGTTCGGCTACGGGCCGTACCTCGAGCCGTGGGGCGATGACGAGTGCGACGGGTTCGGGCCTGGGGCGTACATGTACCCGTCGTACTGTGGGTTCGGCTGGCTGGGTGCGGGTTGCTACAACGGGTGTGGGAACGACAACTATCCGGGGTTCGTCTGTTTGTAGCGGCAGGGCGGTGCCGCGAACTCCGGTGGTCATTTCTGCGGTGAGACGGATGCCGGTCCGGTGGGAGGAGATGGGTTCGAGAAGCGACCCGTGAGTGAAGCCACGGCTCGGTCGACGAAGACGCGGACCTTCGGCTCAATAAACTCGCGATCGGCGTAGACGACGCTGAGGGGCGCGTTCGCTTCGACGGTTTGCTCCAGCACCACCTCAAGCTCTCCGGACCGGACGCGGCTGGCCACCATCGCGTCGGGAACCAGGGCCAGCCCAAGCCCAGCCCGCGCGGCCTTCACGAGCACCCCGAGGT
>JBLFXJ010000427.1:0-6216 GCA_047609825.1 Myxococcota bacterium | reverse complement strand
ACCTGGGCAAGAAGGGCCGGTCAGGCCTGCTGAAGTCAATGGCGACGCGCAAGGCCTTTCTCGAGGATGAAAGTCATCGAATCCGATTCGTGTACACGCCGCGACACTGCTCCTGGATGAACCAGGTGGAGATCTGGTTCAGCATCCTTTCACGCCGTGCCCTGGCTCGTGCGTCGTTCACATCGCTGGCCGCCCTGGAGCGCCGCCTGCGCGACTTCATCGTGTACTTCAACGCCGTGCTGGCGGAGCCGTTCAGGTGGACCTACGCAGGCAAGCCGCTCCATGCAGACTGACGGATCGTTACTTCGGCCGAGGTCATCTAGCCCTTAGGGACTGGCCCAAAATAGATTGTTGCATTCGAGTGCCCCAGGAAGCCCAGTTCTGCGTCGTCTTCCCTCGGGATAGCACGCTATCCCCTCCGTCATCCTCCTTGCCCTGGACTCCCTGGAGCCCTCTCGGTGCTGCACAACTTATTTTGGGCCAGTCCCTTAGACAAGCGTCCAGGGTCGCCGCGCGGTCATCTTGATGAGAGAAGGAAACCTGGAAAGCTGGATATCGTTGGTTTGCCGAACACAGACAACATCCAGACAAAGGCTTTCCAGGTGAATACGAAGATAGCCCGTGAGTTGGAGAAGCAACAGCAGAGCGTCGAAGAGCGGCTGGCCATGGCCCGGTACCGCACGGACAGCGGAGCGCCGTGTCCAACGCCACCGAGCGCGAGAGGCTTCGCCAGGAGCGCGACCTGTTCCTGCGGGAGCTGGTCGCGACCCGGTCGACCCTGGACGAGCTGACGGTCCTGGTCGCCGAGCAGAACGACCGTCTCGACGAGGTGGTCACAATGCTCCGGCGTCGCGAAGCCCAGCTCGCCAGGGCCGAGCGGGAGATCCGGAGGCTGAGAAAGAAGTACGGCGAAGACCCGGAGCCGGATCCACCGCCAGCTTCAGAGCCCGCCGAGAGCGCGGCGGACGAGCAAGGCGCAGACTCAGAGCGCACCGAGAGCCCCGCGGACTCCGGCGATGGCCCCACCCATGAGGGGGCATCCGCTCCCACGGCCGAGGGTAGCTCCACACCGAAGTCGCGCCCCCGATCCCACGGTGGGCGTACGCCGCCTCCCGACCATGTCGACTCCACGGACGAGCTCCACACCCTGTGCGCCTGCGGGCACTGCGGCGGAACGAACATCCAGCAGAAGGACATCCGCTCCAGCTCCAAGATCGACGTGAGGCCCTTCCTGATCGACGTACGCAACATCCACCGCGTCCGGTACCGGTGCAGTGATTGTGGGACCCTGACGACGGCGCCGATGCCGCCGATGCCGTGCGAGAGCGCGAAGTATACGTGCGGCTTCATCGCCTGGCTGGTGGTGATGAAGTTCGTCCTGCTCGTGCCCCTCGACCGCATCATCGCCAGCCTCGCCAGCCAGGGCGTGCACGTCGCCAAGGGTAGGCTGGTCCACCTGATCGAGCGCGCGGCGACGTTGGCGGAGGCGGTGGACGGCGAGCACTGGCAGCAGTTGAAAGCGGGTGCGTTCCTCTGCTTCGACGGGACTGGACTCAAGACGGTGATCGTGGGTCAGTGCAAGGCGTGGGACGGGTATATGGAGGTGTACACCCGTGACGAGCTCACGGTCTTCCAGTTCGACCTGACCAAGCACGCGGACCGGCTCCGCACCGCGCACGGTTCGACATGTCCGCCGCCGAGCTCACGCCCATGGCCTACCTTGACCGCCAGAAGGCCCAAGACCTCGCAGCATAGCCCGGGTCACCGGTCGGGCGCCGCCCCACGGCGCTGATCGGCCACGTCACAGGCGCGAGTGAGCGGGTCGCCGGCTGTCTGCGGTGTGCGAGGGCCTGACGCGGCCAGGAGCGGGAGCGTCGTGCTCCCGCCCCGGCCCGTTCATCACTCGGCTGCTTCGGTGGCCTCGGCTGCCTCGCCTTCGGTGGCCTCGGCTGCCTCGCCTTCGGTGGCCTCGGCTGCCTCGCCTTCGGTGGCCTCGGCTGCCTCGCCCTCAGCAGCCGCCTCTTCAGCCGGCTCCTCGCCTGGGAGGGGCATCGGCTGCCCGTCTGCATCGGGCAACGGGTAGTGGTCGGTGTAGGGCTTGGACAGCTCGTTGCGCAGGCCGACGAGGGTCTCGCGCGGCCAGTCCTTCTGGACGAGGTTCACCAGCCAGATCGGCATCCAGCCCTTCGGGTCCGTCTGGACCTCGACCTCGACCCGCGTCTTACCGTCTGCTTCGTCGGTGAGACGGTAGAGCGTGTTGACGAGCTCGGCGCGCACGCCGACGGTCTCCTCTGCCGGCTTAGAGTCGTGCTCCACCGATGCGATGTGGAGCTCGACGACGGTGTCGGAGATGCGTATTGCCTCGCCGCGGTAGACGTAGTCCCGGTCGGCGAAGGTCAGGGGCAGGTCGAACGCCTGGTAGAGGATGTAGTCGAACGGCCCGTTCTTCTCGAGCTCGGTCGCTTCGTAGAGCATGTCGACCCAGTCGGTGCGATGGTCGTTGTCCAAGAGGACATGCATCACCTTGGTCGCGGGCGCGTCGTAGACGGTCTCACCCTTGAAGGCAAAGAACTTAGTGCCTTCGAGCTCCATTTTTGAGACAGCGACGTCGTCTTTTGTGTAGATCTCCGTCCACGCACTTGCATGCGCGGGGGGGGTGGCGAAAGCGGTGGACCACATCAGGTAGAACAGAGGCATTTTGGGACCCTTATCGGAAAGTGGGGGGCCCATATGGGCCGGTTGGGCGTGGCCCTTAAGCCTCTCGGGCCATTGCTTCACCACCTGTTAGTCGGAGTGGCGTCGAATCCGATGCGAGCGGCACTGCGCGGGTGCTGCGCCGTGTCAGGGTGCGCACTCCCGGTGCTCGACGCCGTCCTCGCGTCGCCGGTGTGGGAGCCGCCGCGCATGGCCGCCACCAGCAGCGCCATGCGCCGATACGGCCTCGACGATGACCGGGCGCTGTGGGAGCGCCTGCTCGCGGTTCCCGAGCCCGAGCCCGAGCCCGAGCCGCCACCGCGGTCGTGGTGGCAGTTGTGGAGGCGTTGATCCGTGCCCCGCGGGGCCTCGAGCCCTACCTTGGCTCCGCAAGGAGGCGCCGATGCTCATCCTGGTCCTGTCCACCGGCCTCGCCTCCGACTACGTGCTCCTCCCCGACGACGCTTGGGTACGGGTCGCTCCGTCCACCGAGGCGGACGGCGCCCGGCGGAATCCGGCGCCCGACGGCCCCAGCGACGTGTCCATCGCTGAGCGCGTCACGGTGCAGGACGGGTGGGTGCTCGTGCGCACCCTGCCAGCAGACCCACCCGCACCACGGTGCCACCCCAGCCTCCTCACTCAGGGCCTCGCGCTCGACGGCTGGGTGAAGGCGTCCGACCTGGCCACTGTGCTCACGCGAGAGCTCGTGGTGGACGGCGCGGATGGCGCGAGCCTCACCATCAAGCCCGGCCAGCGCGTGGTCTCCGGAGCAACCCTGCCCGGAGCGGCGTGGATGATCGCGACCACCGTCCCGGAGGACGCCGTCGGCGACAGCTACACGCCGGGCGAGCCGTGGGCCGCGGGCGCCCGAGCCGGTGAGCGGCGGTTCGCCGAGTCCGACACCGTGCTCCGCGCTGACACCTTCGTCCTGCGGCCCGTCTCGGGGCTCCCGCTGTGGGCCGACGGGGACCGTGGGCAGCTCTCCTCCGGCTGTGTGCGCGCCTCCGCCATGATCGAAGGCCACCTCGGGGAGGTGGGGCGTGGCGGCATTGCTCGGATCGGCGACGGTCCGACGGGAGGGTGGTCACTCCCCGAGGGTACCGCCCTGGTCCGCCCCGACGGCACGCCGGCCGGCGTGGTGCGCGGCGGTGCGACCCTCGCGCCCGACGGGTCGTACACCGTGGACGACCGCACCTGTGTGCCCGTGACGCTCGGCGCCCACGGCGAGGGCGGGCTGCCGATCTGCTTCGCTGCCGACGCCGCAGCGCCCGAGGAGCCTCCCGAAGAGCCGCCCCATGCGGGCCCGCAGCTGTTCCACCACTCCCAGCTCCAGGTGAAGCGCCGCTCGGTCCCCCAGTTCCCGCTCGGCGGAGCCCAGCCGGTGAAGTGCATCGTGACCATCACCATGGACGACGCGGGCGTGCCCGTCGCTGCGGCGGCGACCGGGTGTCCGCCCGCGTTCGCCACGGCGGCCGAAGACGCGGCGATGCGCTGGCGCTGGAAGCCGCCGCCCATCGACGCAGGCGAGCAGGCGCAGGTCGTCATCGGCATGGCGCGCTCGGTGCGGTAGCCGACCGGCCCTTCGGGCATCGAGCGACAGCATGCGCGCACACCTCGTTACACGGGCGGTCGAGGGACAGACCCGGACGCGGCCGGGTTGGAGGAGGAGCCATGTCGACCTGGTTCGCCGTCGACGCCGACGGGCGCGTCGCAGCCTTCGAGATCACCACCTTCGGCGCGCGGCCTGCGGTCGCGCTTCGGCTGGTGGAGCTCAGCCCTGAGGAGCAGGAGGGGTGGTGGGCGCCCGATGGGGCAGCGCTCCTGCGCTTCCAGCACGACACCGGGGAGCCGGGCGGGTGGTACGACCGCTCGGGCGGTGACGGCACCGTCCGACTCGAGGACGTGCCCGAGAGCGTGCGGGACCGGGTGGTCGACGTGACCTTCCCGGGGCAGCTCGACACCCTGGAGCGGCTCGATCTCGTGGCGGCGCTGCCGGGCCAGCTCTTGCTCGGCGAGGAAGCGACCGGGGACGGCGCGACGGGCTCGCTGGAGATGATGGGGCTGTTCGACGCCACCGGGCCCCGCATGCGGGTGGGTCGGAACCGGGATCGGTTGGAGCGCCGCGAAGAGTGAGCACAACCGCATAGATCCGCACCGCCACGACCTGCGGTAGTGTGCCCGGGCCCACATCCCCGGGCCCGCCGTGTCGTCTCCCTTCTCATCCACGCTGGCCTCCCTCGACTCCGGCTCACCCCGGCTGGGACTGGGCTTGGTCGCAGCGTTGTTGCTCCTGCTGGCCTGGGGCACGTGGGGGCTGGGAAGCGAGGTCACCCTGTACGCGCTGAGCGAGCAGGCCGAGCTGCTATCGCCCCAGCGGGAGATGACCGCCGAGGTGGACGCGAGGGTGGTGCAGGTGGCGGTGGCCCTGGGTGACCGGGTCGAGGCGGGTCAGCTCCTGGTGCAGCTCGACGACAGCGAGGTGCGCCTACGCCTCGATCAAGCCCAGGCCAGCGTGCACGCCGTGCGGGACCAGCAGCAGGCCGCACGCCAGGCGCTGGACGCGGCGACGGCCGCCGCAGAAGATCTGGGTGCCGCCGCCGTAGCGGCGCTGCGCGAGGCGGAAGCCCAGGTGCGCCAGGCCACCGCCCTCGGTGAGCGGGCGGCCCGGGAGGCGGAGCGGAGCGCGAGCCTCGCCGCCGACGGAGCCGCGTCGAGCGGGCAGCATGAGCGGGACCGAAGCGAGGCGGTGGTGCGGGCCGCGGCCCAGGAATCCGCCCAGACCGCCAAGGCCCGGGTGCGCCTCGAGCAACGCACCACCTCGTTTCCTCGATCAGGGTGGCGTCCGCGTCGGCGAGCGTCCGGGGTCCCGCGAACGGACCGGCGAACACGCTGACGTTGTCGTCACCCTGGCCGGCCGCGAGGTCCGCGACCCCGTCGCCGTTGAGGTCGGTTCCGACCGGATTCTGGCCGAAGTACAAGTAGTCCGCGCCGCCGTAGATCGCCGCTGGCGCCGACCGGATCGGGATGTGCTCGAGTGGCGAAGCCATGATGAACAAGGCGCCACCGCTTCGGTTCACCCCGCTGTGCTGGTGCGCCGCGAACACCACGTCGGGCTGACCATCGCCGGTCAGGTCTCCTGGCGCGTCGACCCACTGACCGAGGCGATCGAACTCCGACTCACCGGCGTAGGTGAAGGACGCGACGTCGTCCGTTTGGCTGAACCCGACGCGCCAAGCGGGGATCACCCAGACCACGCCCGCCTCCTCATCCCGCCCGTAGCCCCCGAGGACGAGCTCACCGGCGCCGTCGCCGTCGAGGTCCTCGGTGACCTCGACGTCGAACCCGGCGTAGTCGGATGGCGCGCCGTAAACGTGCAGCGGCGCGACCGTGGAGAGCTCCCCGCCTCCGCGGCGTCCATGGTCAGGTACGCCTCGCTACGGTGGTCATTGATCGCGAAGTTCGCCACGGCGAGATCTGGCAGGCCGTCTCCGTTCACGTCCGCCCCGAGTTCGAAGTCTCGCC
>JBLFXJ010000426.1:0-6217 GCA_047609825.1 Myxococcota bacterium | reverse complement strand
GCGGCGGTCTTACTCGCGCTCAATGTCCCCCGCGCGGCGCTGGCTGCATGGTGTAAGGGATTGAAGAGGCCGTGCTTCGTGGTAGGTCTGGGAAGCGGTGCTTGGCCGGGAACAACGGTGCGGCACCGTGAGAGCCCGCCGCCGCCCCCCCCCCCCCGAGCTGCCCGGGGAGACTCTCGCGGGGCGGGTGACAGGTCGCGCCCGTCGACGGCGAGGTTGCGGGCCATCGGGAGCGCGCCTTTACGTCATGCTTCCCGCCCGTGTGGCGGACGTCGCGTGGCCTTCACTCCGCCGCCTCGTGCACTCCTCCGCGGTTCGACATCTCCGCCGCACGGGTGGCTGGGCGGACGGTGGCTGGCAACGCCGAGAGCCAACCCGTATCTGATGCCGACGAACGGTCGCTGCGCTCCCTGGTCCCTCCGCTTCGCTCCGGGCCCTCGCAGCATAGACACATGTTACAGTTGAACGAAACCCCTCGGGGTGCCCCGCCGATCCGACCGTCGCCAGCCCCCGACCTCTACCGCCGTCGCGCTTGCCGAGAACGCAGCGTCGACGCCACGTAGGTCCAGCGGGCAGGGACCCTCGCAGTCCGCCACGCCATCCCCATCCGTGCCGAAGCCGTCCGGCAGCCCAATGCACACGGTGTTGCTCATGCGAGCGGCCCGCCGAGCCGTCGACCAAGCATCACCGAACAGCGCCACCAGCTGGCGCGGTCACACGGCCCGGCCCCCTCACCCCTCGGACCGCGATCCCCGCCGTGTACCCCTCGCTCTCGCTCGACGGGACCCTGCACACATCCACGTCCCCGAACTCCTGTGGCCAATCCTCGAGGCCAGCAACGCGCCAGATCAACCACAAGCCCCCACGGGTCGGATGCGTTCCGCACCAGAGGAAGTCACGTGCGCAGACGCACCGGCTAGCGCTAGCATGCGCCCCAGGAACCTCCTCCGCCGCCTACCCCGACGCCCAGCTCGCGGCGCTCGCCAAGCTGGTCGCCACCCTCTGCCACACCTTCGGCATCCCCATCGACGCCCTGCCGGCCGACCAGCGCTCCGAGCGGCTCGATTCGGGCACGGCGACCGCCTTCAAGGGCATCGCGGCCCACGTGAACTTCCGGACCGACAAGTGGGACGAGGGGCCGTGGTTTCCCTGGGACGCCTTCCTCACGTCGGTGCGCGCGCGGAGCGGCGAGGTGACCACGCCGGCCCATGACGCGCCGTCGGCCCGGAGCCCTGACGGGTCGGGCGGGCGATGGCGACACAGGCACGGGAGGCGGCGGGCCGTCGTGCGCGCCGTGAGCTGACCGTCGACCGGGTGCGCGGACGACGCCAGACCGACGGCGCCGAGACGCTGGGCACTGGCGACTGCGCAGCCTGTGGGCTGTCCTTCCCCACCGCTGAGCTCCTCGTCACCGCGGTCGGCCCACAGTGCGACATGTGCCATACCGATCACGAGGCCGAGACCGCGTTGGACCTGACGCGTCGGCACCAGGTGGTGGCCCTGCTCGCTACGCCGGTGCCCGCCATCGTCACCACGTGGATGCTCTACGGCGCGGTGGCCTCGAACTACGGCGTGTACGCGTCGAGCGCGAAGGGTGCCGGGGCCGTGGGATTGCTCACCGTGGTGGGGCTGCTGCTCGGCGGCGTCGGCGTGTTGATCTCCGGACAGAACCTGACCCGCGCGCTGTCCCCCGAGCTCGACGGGCGCCTCGCATCCGCCGCCGGCACAGGCCTGCTGCTCGCGGTGATCAGCACGTGCATCGCCGGTATCCTCGGCTTCGCGCCGGGCCTGCTGCTGTGAGCCACGAAGCCCCTGGCGGTCGCGGCTGACGCCTGATCCGGACGATTCCTGTCCACAGGCGGCGGCGTGGACACAAGCTGTCCGCCGTGGGCGGATGGATCGCGGTACGGTCTGTACCGCTGGAGGCCCGCATGTCCGACGACCTCACTGACGTGACTCAGCACCGCTTTCCCCTCGCCGAGGCGATCCAGACCCTCCGGCGCGAGCTGCGGGTGGCGATGCAGGACCGCGACCCCACCCTGCCGCTCACGGTGAAGGAGGCACAGGTGAGCCTGAACGTGGCGTTTGCCCGCAAGACCGGGGCGGGCGCCAAGCTCCAGGCCTGGGTCGTGGGGGTGGAGGCGTCGGCCGCCGGCGAGACCGAGACCACGCACACGCTGCAGCTCACCCTGGTGCCGCGCACGGCGGATGGCGGCACGGTCGAGGTGAGCAGCGACACCCTCCCGCACGGGGTGTTCGACCGGTGAGCGGGATGGGCGAGCGCGCTGTCGCGGTGGCGGCCCAGGGGCCCGACCGCGCGGGCACCGGCGTGCGCATCGGTGGGGGCCATGTGCTCACCGCAGCACACGTGGTGCGGAGTGCACAGCGGGTCTGCGTCGCCATCGATGGCGAGTGGGTGGACGTGGCCGTGCAGCTGAGCGCGTCCCTCGATGCGGCCCTGCTCACCCTGCCCCCGCAGATCGAGCGCATGCCCCCCGTCGCCCTCGCCACCGGATCTGCCGACGGCCGCCACGCCGAGGGGTGGGGCTTCCCCCGGGGGGCCCATGATGGCGGGCGGTGGCCGCTGCATCCCCTCCGCGGGTCCCTCGACGAGCTCCGCTACCTGCACGGAGGCCCGGCCGACCGGGTGCTGGTCGTGGGAGCGCCTCCGGTCGAGTCGGCCGACTGGTCGGGGGTCTCGGGCGGGCCGGTGGCCATCGGTGAGGGCCTCGCTGGACTGCTCGCGCGGGTGCCCACCCAGTTCCCCGGGCGTCTCACGGTGGTGCCCATGCCGGCCCTCCGGCAGGATCCGGTGCTGCAGGCGGCGCTGCTCGCGTGCCCGGTAGCGGGGGCGCAGGTAGACCGCGGCACCCTGCGGATCCAGGTCCCCGAGCTGGAGCTGTTCGACCGGGGCACGGCACCCCTGGTCGTAGTGCAGACGCCGCCGAGCGATGCGTGGCAGGAGGATGGGCCCCGTCCCGCCGTGTGCGAGGTGCTCCGCCAGCTGCTCACCACGGGGGACGGAATCGACGCGTTCACCACCGCGCCCACGCTGGTGGTGCTGCCCGAGTATGCGCTCGGCGGGCCGGATCTCGACGCGGTGGACGGCATGCTCCGGGCGTGGCCCTACCCGGTGGTGCTGTACGCCGGGGTCGGTGCGATGCGCGGGTCCGATCTGGCCGACTGGGCCACCGCGGGCGGCGCGGTGGAGCGGGTTCTCGGGGAGGACCCTCGGCCGCTACGCCGGTACAACCTGGGAATGCTCTGGGTGCGGGCGCCGGGGCGTACGGTCTGCGTCGCCGTGGTGAAGCGGTTCGCCGAGCAGAAGCACGAGCGCACCGCCCTGCCCGATCTCGCCCGGGGCACCCGCCATGTGGTGGTCGAGCTCGCGGATGTGGACCTGCACCCCGTGATCTGCGCCGACCTGGTGCAGTCGGTGGACGGGGATGTGGGCGAGATGCTGCACCGCGCGGTTCGAGCGGAGCGGCCGCAGGTGGTGCTCGCCGCGCTGTGGCAGGCCAAGCCGGAGGCGCCCGCGTGGCACACAGCGCTCCGGCGCACGGTGGAGACCGGGGCGGTGGTCATCGTGGCGAACGTGGCGAGCCAGACTTACTCCGATGATGACGCCGCCGACGCCTGGCGCAACCTCTCCGGGGTGTACGTGGACCACGCCCACGACCCCGACCTGCGGCCGTCGTGGCCGGCCTGTCGGGCGCTCCCCCCCCATGACCGGCTGCGGGGCGTGGTGCTGCGTTCGTCAGAGCCGGGGATGGCGGCCGGCACCCTCGCGCTCCCGCCCTACGGCAGCACAGGCAACGCCCGCCATCCGTGGGCCGCGTTCCTCCAGGCGACGTTCGGGTCTGCCTTCGCCCCACACCAGCCCGGTCTCGAGGGCGTGGCGGCGGCCGAGCTCGCCCGGGTGGCCCGTCGGTTCACCGCCCACCCCTCCCTCGACCTGCCCGCCATGGCCGCCCAGCTCCACCCGGCCGATGTCGCGGTGGGCACGCTGCTCAATGGCCCGGAGGGTGCGGCGTGGGAGGACATCGACGCCGGCGGTCGCACGGACGACCTGGTGCGCGGGTCCACTGCACTGGCCGGTCTGATGCACGCCACGGCCGAGGTGGAGGTGGAGGTGAGCCGGCTGGCCCAGCTGCGGTGGCGCAGACGGCCGCTGGGGGTGTGGCAGGCGACGGGCTGGGCGGCCGGCGTGCAGCAGCGCCTCGAGGAGGTGGCCATGGGCGGCGGCGGGCTGGTCGCCATCGCCGGGGCCGCGCGCGGGCGGGTGATCCGTGACATCGTGCAGCCCACGAGCCGCACCCGGATCGATGCGCCCAATCCCCACGCACGCACGATCGACCACCCCGACCGAGCGGGCACGGTGCTGCTGCTCCCGCTGACCGAGCTCGAGGACCTGTTGGACCCCACCGATGAGACCGACCCCGGGCCCCGCGTGGCGGACTGGCTGGCGGGCGAGCTGGAGGACGGATGAGCTGGACGGACGCGCTGGCCGAGCTGGCCCGACCGGTGGGCCTGCGCCACGAGGCGCCCCCGTCGCCGCTGGACCCGGTGGAGGGCGCGTGGTTCGAGGCGAGCTGGGGGGTGCTCTGGGCGCTGGAGGTGCCCGATGCCGCCGGGTGGCCGGAGCAGCAGGAGCTCCTCGCCGAGGCGCTGCAGACCCACGAGGCCCGACTCGGGCTCACGGCCGGAGTCATCGAGGCGTGGCTGGTGCTCGTGGTGCCTGAGGTGCCGGACCGCCGGGTGCGGCAGGCCGCCCACCTCGACGTGCGCATCGCCCGCAAGCACGTGGTGTGGCCAGGCGAGGACGGCTGGGTGGCGGCGCTGGGTGCGGTCACCTGCCTCGCACTGCCGCCGGCGCAGCTCGTGCGCACCACGGATGCCGGGGATGGCTGGCTGGCTGAGCTCGCCGGCGCTGACGACAAGGACCGCACCGTGCTGATGAAGGACCGCCTCGCCGCGGTGGAGGCTGGCCTGTGAGCATCCGCGTCGACAGCCTCACGATCCGCGGCCTGCGCAGCGCCCGCGAGCCGGTCGCACTGCCGCTGGATGCACCGATCACCCTGGTGTTCGCCGCCAATGGCACCGGCAAGACCACGGTGTGCGAGGCGGCAGAGCTGCTGCTCACCGGCACCGTCGGGCGGCTCGACGCCAGCGCTGAGGCCCGCTGGCGCTGGCTCCGGTCCGACCGCCTGCCCGATGACCTCCCGTCGGAGGTCTCAGCGGTGGTTCGGCTGGACGACCGGCTCGAGACCCTGCGCACCCGGCTGGTCACCTCAGGGCCGCCGGACAGCTGGGTCGGCGACCGCAAGCAGACCCACGCCACCCTCCTCAAGCTCCTGGTGCCGGACGCCGCGGCGGCGGGCTCGGCGGGGGGGCTGGCGCCCGCCCGGCTGCGGCGGGAGTGGCTCCGCAGCGTGCACTTCCTGTACGATCACGAGGTCGCCCACCTGCTCGACCAGCCCGACACCCGCCGCACCCTGTTTGCGGACCTGATCGGCGTTGGACCAATCGAATCCCAGGTTCGGGTCGGTGAACGCTGGTGCGATGAGCTCCGGCTCCGGGCGGATGCCCTCACCGCCGACCGCCTGGCCGCCGAGGCCGTCGCCCGTCGAGAGCGTGAGGCCCTGGGGCTGCTCGCGCCGCACGACCCGGCCGTCGCCACCGCGCGCACGATCGCCCTCCTCGATCGGCTCGCGGCCGTGGGCGCGCAGCCACCGACCCTCACTCCGTCCGCGGTGGTGGCTCTCCGGGCGAACGCTCAGCAGCGCGCCGCGGATGCGCGCACCCGGGCCAGCCGCCTCTCCCGGCTCGGCGTGACCCTCGGCTTCGCGCCCCCTCCGCCCGAGGCGCTGGACGCGGATGCCGAGGCCGCCGACGCTGCGCTCACCGAGGCGCGAGCCACCCTCGCCCGCCGGTCCGCCGACGTCGAGGCCCTCACCGTGCGCCAGGCCGAGTGCGACCGCGCCCTCCACCAGCTCGCCACCGTCGCCGACCTTGCTGCGCTCGGTCCGCTCGCGAGCTTGCCCCCGGCCCAGTGGGAGGACCACCGGCCCGAGGTGCTCTGGGCCGATCGCAGCGGGCGCCGGGCCGCCCTCGACGCCGCCCGCGCCGAGGCCGCGCAAGCCTCGTTGCACGCCGCCGAGCACGCGTCATTGGTGGGCCGAATCGCCGCCCCCGCACCCGATCTGGCGGCGGCCGA